>NZ_JBFRDT010000024.1:0-52202 GCF_052113925.1 Terrabacter sp. RAF57
GTCGACTCCGAGTCGGGTCTCTACTACTACCGGCCCAACCGTCGTCACGTCGGGACCGTCAAGGTGCTCGCCTGGAGCGACCCGAACGCGACGCCCGAGAACGGCAGCGCCGTCGCGACGCTCTACCTCAACTACCTGGCGAACCACCCGGCGACGGCGACCCGCATCGCGACGAAGCTCGTGACCCGCTACGTCTCCGACACGCCCGCGGCCACCCTCGTCACCAAGCTCGCGCAGGTCTACCTCGCGAACGGCACTGCCATCGCTCCGGTGCTGCGAGCCCTCTTCCTCTCCCCCGAGTTCGTCGCCTCGGCGGGCCAGAAGATCCGCACCCCCTACGAGGACGCCCTCGCGTCATGTCGCATCCTGGGGTCGACCCCGGAACCGATCCCAATCGGAACCACCAGCAGCGACTTGAGGACGCTTTACTCGCTAATGAGTTCGTTTGGGCAGTCGCCCATGGGTTGGCCCGCGCCGAACGGCTACCCAGACGTCGCCGCTGCTTGGAACGGCGCGTCGGGCACGCTCAACCGTTGGAACTTCCACCTGCGCCTCGCCGGTGGCTGGACAATGCAGTCGATGAAGCGCCCTGCCCTGAGCTCGTTCGTCCCGTCACCGCAGCCGACGACGTATGCCGCCCTCGTCGACGCGCTCGCCGCGAAGCTGCTCATCACACTGACCACCGCCCAGCGCGACTCCATCTGCCGGTTCGTCGACCACGCTCCCACCGACGCATTAAAGGCAGGGGCGCCGGCCCTGACGGGGCGGTTGCCCCACGTTGTCGCCCTGCTGCTCAACTCCCCGAACTTCGCGACCCGCTGAGGACCACCATGACCATTACGCCCACGGACCTGACCGCGGCCCTGCCCGGCTCCACACCGGAGGACGTCGACGACGCCGTGCCGGCTGAAGGTTGCGGTTGCCCGCAAGGGCAGGCGCTGACCTCGCGCGTTTCACGCCGCACGCTGCTCGCGGGCGCGTCGACGCTCGGCGCGCTCGGCGCCGTCGTTGGCGTGGCCGGCCCCAGTGCCGCCACGCAGCTCGCCTTCGCCGGGACGGCCTACACCGGCGACACGATCGTCATCCTCAGCCTCCGCGGCGGCTTCGACGGCCTGTCCGCGGTGGCCCCCGTCGGGGACCCTGCGTACTTCGCCGCGCGGCCGACCATCGCAATTCCGGCCTCGCGGGCGATCAGGCTCGACAGCATGTTCGGGCTGCACCCCGCCCTCGCGCCGCTCAAGCCGATCTGGGACGCCGGCGGACTCGCGGCCGTCCACGCGGTCGGCCAGGTCAACCCGACACGCTCGCACTTTGACGCCATGGCCACGATGGAGAACGCCGCCCCGGGCTCGACGCTGCGCACCGGCTGGCTCGACCGCATGATCGGGCTGAGCGGCCCGGTCTCGACCTTCGCCTCCGCGGCGGTCGGGACGTCCACGACGCCCCAGTCGATGATTGGGCCCAACCCGGAGGTCGCGATCCGCACGGTCGACACGTTCAGCCTTCTGGGGGCCGATACCGCGACTGAGCAAACCCGCTGGACCACCGCGCTCAACGCGCTGTATGCGGGGGCACCCGCCGCGCTCGCGGCACCCGCGAAGGCGACGCTCGGGGCGCTCTCGACCATGTCGCCCCTCAAGGCCGCCGGCTACACCCCGGCCAACGGGGCGGCATACCCCAAGGGAGCCGTCGGCGACGCCCTGCGCGACCTCGCTCGCCTCATCAAGGCCCGCATCGGGCTGCGGGCGGCGACCATCGACCTCGGCAACTGGGACATGCACTCCGGCCTCGGGTCCAGCGACTCCGGCTGGATGTTTCGGCAACTGACCGAGCTCGGGCAGGCGCTCGCGGCGTTCAACCAGGACCTCGGGGCGCAGATGAGCGACGTGACGCTCGTGACCCTGAGCGAGTTCGGGCGTCGCGTCGCCGAGAACGGCTCTGGTGGCCTGGACCACGGACATGGCAACGTGTCGCTCGTCATGGGTGGAGGGCTGCGGGGTGGCAAGGTCTATGGACGCTGGCCTGGCCTCTCCGAGGCCAACCTCAACAACGGTGACCTCGCCGGTGCCACTGACTACCGCACGATCCTCGCCGAAGCCCTCGAGCAGCGGGCCCAGCTCGCCTCCGCCACCGTCTTTCCCGGGCTCAGTGCGGACCGACTCGGGATGTTCGCAGCCAAGGCCTGAACCTCCACCGTCAGTCGAGGATGGGGCGACCGTGGTCGTCCACGGCGGCGTTCTCCACCATGTCGGTCGATCCGCTGATATCCATGTCGTCGCGACGCTCGCCGGTGAGCCAGGCAAACGTGCTGCCGGCGATGAGTCCGCCGACGACCGGTGCGACCCAAAAGGCCCAGAGCTGGCCGACAGCGCCGTTGCCGTTGAAGAAGGCCACGGCCGTCGAGCGGGCCGGGTTGATCGAGGCGTTGCTGATCGGGATGGCGACGAGGTGCGCGAGCATCAGCCCGAAGCCGATGGCGAGCGGGGCGAAGCCCTTCGGGGCGTCATCCTTGGTCGCGCCCAGGATGATGTAGACGAAGAAGGCAGTGACAAGCGCCTCCGCCACGAGCACCGCCCCGAGTGCGAAACCGCCGGGGGAGTGAGTGCCGTAGCCGTTGGCCGCGAGGTTGCCCGTGACGCGTCGACCCGTGGAGGAGAGCAGGCCGGCGAGCGCACCGCCTGCGAGCAGTCCGCCGACGACTTGGGCGCCGATGTAGCCAGGCACCTCGCGCCACTCGAAGCGCTTCGCGACCGCGATGCCGATCGTCACGGCGGGATTGAAGTGCGCCCCCGAGACGTGCCCGACGGCGTAGGCCATGGTCGTTATGGCGAGGCCGAACGCGATGGCGATGCCGAGGAAGCCGATGCCGTAGTTGACGGGCGCCTCATCGGAGAGAGCCTTGACGAGAAACTTTCCGCTGAAGATGGCCGAGCCGCAACCAATGAAGACGAGCCAGAAGGTCCCGAGCGCCTCGACACCCAGGCGTGAGCTCAACTTGGGGGTGTACATCAGGCTCCTCCAGCAAGGATATCTAGGCCAAACACGCGGGAGGCTCCCGGCGCCCGCAGCCTAGCGTGCACCCGCAGGTCCCGGACGAGGCCGATCACCTCGATTTCCTGCCCGACCCGAGAGGCACTGCTCGCGAACCGCGCGCAGACGGGGCTTCTTGAGCTCGGCATCCACACCCACGGACGCGTCACGCGGACATTGACGGGCAACATGGAGGAATCGATCATATGAGACACTAGCCGTATACCCCCCTTTCCGGAGCAGCCAGAGGCGTGCTGTGATCCCGACGGTGGGAGTTCTACGCACCCCATCAGGGGGCGGCCAAGCAGGAGAGCCAGGGGGCACGAGCCAGTTGAGCAGCCGAACACTCGATCAGTCGGTCACTGCCGCGCCAGCCGCACGCCATCGGTGGGCGAGCGTGGAACGTGCTCGACTGGCAGCCTCAGATTTGATCACGGCGTTCATGGCAGCGTTGGTGGCCCAAGCAGTTAGCTTGCCTAATGTTGACATGGATGTTGTCGCGGGAGGCTCCAGGGATATCGCTACCCCTTCATACTGGTTGCTCAGTGTCGTAATCGCCGGTTCTTGGACCGTCGTGCTCGGGCTCAACGGCTCGCGAGACAAGCGCGTGCTTGGATCGGGCGCTGAGGAGTACAGGCGCGTGATCGCCGGTCTCGTCTGGATGCTCGGGGGGCTAGGCTTCGTGGCCTATTTCCTCCAGTACGCGGTTGGCCGCAGCTACGTTGTGATCGCTCTTCCGCTCGGAGCGCTGGCCCTGCTTAGCACGCGGTGGTTCTGGCGCAAGCGGCTTCTGAAGATGCGTGCTGAGGGTGCCGCGTCGTCGAGAGTGCTGACCGTCGAAGGGCTGGACGACATAGGACGTGTAACCGAGCACATCGGCGGCTCGCCCACGTCTGGGCTTACTGTCGTCGGGCAAGTGTCGGTGCAGGACAGCGAGACCCTGTCGGAGGACGTCGCACGTCTGGCTCGCCAGCTCGATATCGACGCGGTCGTTGTCTCTGCGTCCGCGCACCTCTCACCGGCCCAGCTGAGTCAGCTCATGTGGTCGCTCGAGTCTGTGGGGGCCGACCTCATCTTGGCACCCTCACTGAGCGGCATCGCCGGACCTAGGGTGCACACGCGACCCATCGAGGGCCTTCCCCTTCTCTATGTGGAAGGCCCCCGCTATGCMGGGGCGATGCGGACTGTCAAGGACGTCTTTGACAAAGTCTTCGCTTCCATTGCCCTCGCACTCTTGGCACCCCTATTTGTCTTGATCGCCATCGCCGTAAAGGCGACGAGCCCTGGTCCGGTCTTCTTTCGTCAGACTCGTGTCGGGCTGAATGGTGCCGAGTTCGAAATCTGGAAGTTCCGCTCGATGAGCGATGGTGCTGATGCTCATCTGGTCAAGATGGCTGAAGAGCAAGGCTTCCTGCCGCCACTGGTGAAAATCAAAAACGACATGCGCGTAACGCCGATCGGGCAGTTCCTGCGCACCTGGTCGCTCGACGAGCTCCCGCAACTCCTCAACGTAATCCAAGGCAACATGAGCCTAGTTGGGCCCCGGCCGCAGCGTCCTCAAGAAGTCAGCACGTACACAGAGACGCACGCTCGGCGCCTTAAGACTAAGCCCGGCATGACCGGGTTGTGGCAGGTGAGCGGACGCAACGATGTCGAGTGGGATCAAGCGGTTCGTATGGACCTCTATTATGTCGAGAACTGGTCGCTCTCGCTTGATCTAGCGGTTATCTGGCGAACAGTCTTTGCTGTTGCGAGGGGTCGAGGTGCGTACTGACGTCCAAGGAGGTTCACGAACTGTTCGCAATTCTAGGGGATGCCTGCAATGAGGATTCTGCATCTCACGCAGCCATCTGATGGCGGGGTGATGCGGGTGGTCACTGGTTTGAGTTCGCATCAAACTCGGCTCGGGATCGAATCCGCGGTTGCAGCCCCTGCAACTTTTCAGGGTCGTGACGAGCTAGCGGCTGCTGGAGTCAAGTTCTACGAGTGGGAAGCCAGCAGGCTCCCGCTCTCGGGCTTCGTCGCCAGCCAGCGCAAACTCGGAACGATCGTGGCGCACTATAAACCCGATGTTGTACACCTGCATAGCTCGAAGGCTGGACTAGTAGGTCGTGCTCGCCTTCGAGGATCCATACCGACAGTCTTTCAGCCTCACGCATGGTCCTTTGAGGCACTACCCCCAGGGCTGGATAGGGCGGCACTCACGCTCGAGCGCTTGTGTGACCGGTGGCACGATCTTGTCATATGCGGAAGTGTGGCCGAGTCGGAGCTGGGCGTGACTGCAGGCATCAAACACATTCGTACTGTCGCAAATGGCGTAGACACCACGTACTGGCAGCCACGCTCCCAACACGAGGCGCGAGCACGCTTGGGCCTAGAGCCCGGCAGGCCGCTCGTTACATGCGTCGGAAGACTCGCCAAGCAGAAGGGGCAGGACCTGTTGCTTGGCATCTGGCCCGAAATTCTCCAATCACACCCAGATGCCCTCCTCGTGCTCGTCGGCGATGGACCGGCTGAAGCCGACCTCCGCACCATGTCTCGCGGGGTACCCGGCGTGACGTTTGCGGGAGGCACCAAAGACCCACGCGACTGGTATGCAGCCAGCGATGTCGTGGCCCTGCCTTCCCGTTGGGAGGGCGCAGCACTGGTCCCTTTGGAGGCAATGGCCATGGGACGCTCTGTCGTCGGGACCGACGTTGGTGGTTTGCTGGACCGGCTGGGTCAAGGGGCGGTGGTTGAGCTCCGGCACTCTGACCGACTCGCGACACTGATCGCTTCGCGACTGGACTCCCCAGACAGGAGGGCGGTGGAAGGGCGTAAGAACGCAGACGTGGTGACGAGGCAGTTCTCGGCTCAGGTCGCTTACGAACAGATGACTGCCGTCTACTCTGAGATTGCTCGCTCGTAATACAGGCATCTAGCCAAGAAATAGATCCGCTGATGCAATTTGAGTGCTCAGCCTTTCCCTGAAAGTGAGATAAGGACTTGAGGACGAGAGTGAGTGGGGCGCTTTGCTAGACCGCCACTATAGAAGTTGCGGAGCGGCGATTGCTAAGACGACGGCCGCTGGAGCTCCCTAAATGAGGACAAGAGCTTTGCGACCCCCCATTGCAAAACGAGCCCCGCTTGGCCTTCTTGATCAACTGGCCATCAGCTTGGGCAATATTGCAATCCTAAGTATCAACGCGCACGCCCTGACTCCTTCTGCTTTCGGACAGTTCGTGATGTTCTGGACGCTCTGCCAACTTGTCCTGAGTGTCAGCCGGGCTATCGTGGGCGAGACCCTGATGGCGCGAGGAGCGAAGCTGGGGGACTCACCACTGCTCGCCTCGCTCCTCGTTGGACTTGGTATCGGCGCCTTCCTAGTGTTGGTATCCTTTCTGATTCACGACCTACAGGCGTGGGCGTTGTTTGCCGCCTGCGCTGCGCCGGCACTCGCCCTTCAGGACGCCGTTAGGTTTGTCTGTCTTGAGCATGGGCGATTGGAACGTATGTTCGTGCTAGACATCGCGAACTTGACCTTGCTGGGCGCTGGATCACTCCTGGCGTTCGCCGGTGGGTCACCACACGACTCCGCCTTGGCTTTCGCCGTAGCTGCGTGGATCTCAGCGCTAGTAGGTCTTACATCAAGTCGAAGGAACCCCCTGTCCGTCTCGGGAGGTTTGCATTTCCTGCGCAGGCATTTTAAGCACAGTTCCTCCTATGCCCTCGAGGCATTGATGGGCGCTTCGGCGGGAGCGCTCACGGCAGTCGTGCTTCAACGCGTCGCCGGATATGATGCTCTTGGCGCATACAAGGCCGCAATCTCTGTAATGGGTCTAACCAGCGTCATGATAAACTGGGCTCGTTCCGTGTATATGCGGCAACTCAGGGACCGCTGTGCGATCGAGGGAAGTTTGAAGCGCGAGAGCTTGAAGTTGTCGCTCATCCTAGCCTGCACGGTCCTTCTAACCGGAGCGGCTCTCCTTCTGCTCCCCGATATTGTGGGAACTGCCGTGTTCGCAGATTCATGGCTCCTAGCAAGTGCTCTCATCTTGGCGGCGGTCGCCAACCGCCTATTTGCTTCACTGTCAGTGGTGCCAGGCATCATTCTGCGGCTACTTGGAGAGTCATGGAGAAGCACGCGGGTGAGGTTTCTCGGAGCCGTGGCCGCTCTGGTCCTGGCGCCTCTCGGAGCTGTTCGGGGAGGTGGCGCGGGAGCGCTTTTGGGAGAGGCGCTTGCCTTCGCTCTCTTGACGGCCGGCCTCTACATTCAAGTGTCCAGAAGCACTCGTTCTACACAAGTCAAGGAAGYAGCTCAGTGAAGATAGGAATGCCCGGACGAATCCTGGACAGGCAAGTGGGCGGTAACACGACATATGCACGCCAATTGGCCGCGGGACTGCGTGCAACGGGGATAGAAGTGACGTCCATTCGGCATTCAACAAAGGCCCCAGTGAACGCAATTTGGGAATCGCTTGCCGGATATAGTGTAGGCACCTACGACATCGTCCATTATGTGGCAGATACGGGCCCCATCCTAAGAACACGCGTTCCCTCGGTGCTCACAGTCCATGGAGTGGCCAGCCGCTGGATCTCAGTGGCGCGCACCAAGAATCAGGAGCGTGTCTGGCGCGGACGCGTGTCAATGGCTTTGCGTAACGTTGACTCGGTAGTCACTGTTTCTCAAAGCAGCGCGGATGACATCGCGGAGGTTTTCGACTATCCGCGCGAAAAGCTGTCCGTAATTCACCATGGGATCGACCCCTCATACTTCAACCCAATAGATGAGACCAGTTTAGGCTCCCAGCTACCAGCCTCATCACCATACGTGTTGTACGTGGGCAATATTGAGCCGCGAAAGAACCTCGAATCCTTGGTGACGGCTATGGAGGCGCCTGCGGTGCGAGCCCTTGGGCTGCGTCTAGTGATTGCAGGCCGCCCAGCCTGGAATTTCGAACGCACGATGGAGGCGATGGCGACCTCGCCGCACGTGACCTATCTAGGCTTCGTTTCGGAAGAGCAGAAGAGGAACCTCATTCGGAATGCGGAGCTGTTTTGCTTTCCGAGCTACTATGAGGGATTCGGCTTTCCTGTGCTCGAAGCCCTGGCCGCGGGTGCAGTCGTTTGCAGCACCAGGTCCGGGTCGTTGAAGGAGGTGGCTGGCCCCTCGCTGGAGATTGAAGGGCACGATCCCCAAGCAGTGGCTGACGCGCTCGTGGTCGGCGTCACGGATACAGGAGTCAGGCATCGATGCAGGACTGAGGGACCTGGATGGGCAAGGAAGTTCTCATGGGATGAAAGCGTCGAAAAGCACCTGAACATCTACGGGCGGGTGCTGCCATGAGACGAAGAGTCCTCATTCTCCACGCCTATAGCGCGAAGAATCGTGGCGATGGCCTACTCGTAACACACTCTCTTCAAGTCTTGAGTGAGGCGCTGGGGGATGACCTGGACGTCACTCTGGCGGCGTCAGATCCCAGAACCTTTGACACACTAGGCATCCGAGTAGTAAACTCCAAGCCGAGCTGGCGAGGGTATAGTCGCGAGTATTTGCGGGTCCTCACCAAAATCAATAGCTTCGACCTAGTGGTGGGAGTGGGTGGTGGTTACCTGCGAGCAGGGCATCTTCTGGAAATGATAAAGATGCTTGTGGTCATGGGTCCCCAAATTGCTGCGGCCGCGTTTTCGACTACACCGAGTGTCTATCTGCCACAAAGCATCGGCCCTCTCCGGTTCGGTTCCCGAAGGCTGATTATTCCTCTGCTGTCACGACTCGATGTCGTGTATGCACGGGATGACAGGACGATGCGGGAGATCAACCTCCATAACAGCCGCCGAGTTCCCGATTTGGCAGCCCTCGGAACCTCGAGGCTCACGGGTGGGCACGATATCAATCTGATTCCCGTTCTCAGCGTGCGCGCCGTACGAGGTACAGTTCCACCAGCCGTATTGGCGTTGGCGCGGGGGATCCACCGGTACGATGCGTTCATCCAAAGCACGGTGGGGGGTAACGATGACCGTGCCGCTACGAGTCAGCTAAATCCGCAGGCTATTCTGGACGCAGATTCTTTGCTCTGCGAGACCACGCCGCGTGTGGTCGTGGCAATGCGCCTCCATGCTGCCCTGATGGCACTGTCAGAGGGCCACTTCGTAATACACTTGGCATACGAGCGAAAAGGGTTTGGCGCCTTCGACGACCTGGGTCTATCCGAGTACGTGCACAACTCCAGGGCCTTTGACCCTGACGTAGTGCGTGCCCAACTCAGTGGATTGCTGGAGTCTCAGACAGAGAGGGCGAGGTACAACCGCGCAGTTTTGTCGTCTGCTTCGCGTCGCAGCGATGGCAGAACAGAGATCCTGCGCGCGGTCGCGCGAGCGAATATGCCCTAGGTCAGAGTGTCGGGTAATCAGAGTTTGCGAATTAGTCGAGCTGGGACTCCGCCGTATATTCCGTTCGAAGAGAGATCCCCTGTAACCACAGCGCCGGCGGCAACCACGACCCCACTCTCGATAGTAACGTCGCCAAGGACTGTGACATTTGCACCGATCCAAGATCCGCTTCCGATACGGATCGGCGTGTCTCGGTTGTCTCCTGCCCGTCGTTCTGGACCTCCCAAGGCGTGATCGCGTGATATGAGTGTACAGCCGGGACCAATAAACACGCCACTGCCTATGGTAACCTCGCCAGAGTCGATATAGTTATCGTGATTTATGAAGCAATCAGTTCCGGTGGACAGGCTGACCCCTTTGAAGCGGCACCCTGAGGCGATATAGGTCCTCGCTCCGATATTGAATCCCAACCGGCGCAGAAGAATGGATCTCCATGATATCGGCACCAGTTCCCTCATGATGATTGCGTTTACGAGAAGTAGTCTAAGACGCATGATTAAAGCATATCAGGGCTGCAGCAGCCCATCCGTCCTGTACATCTATTTGATGGAAGTTGGCGCTAGGTGAGGCTGGGTGTAGTCATTGCGACCTTGGGCCATAGCGATGGTCTAGACAGACTCATGTCTTCAATCGCTGAGCAGAACTATCCAGTCTCGGACGTAATCATAGTAGACCAGTCGCCTGAGCTCCGATCGTCTGCAGTGGTCGAAAGATGGTCAGGAGTTCTTCCCGTACGGATGGTCACCTGCCCGCCAGGTCTGTCTCGCTCGCGGAATGCAGGAATCGCGGCCCTTGAACGGTGCGACGTTGTGGCGGTAACTGACGATGATTGCGAATTCACCACAGGTGCGTTCCTCACTGCCGTAGGTGCGATTGAGTCCGGCGGCCTTGCGGGAATTTCCGGTTGTCTCGAGAGTGATTTGGGGGTGCGCACGAAATTCTCTGTTTCGCCGCTAGTGCTCAATGCGGACAATGTTTGGAGGAATGCTATCGAGGCAGCCTTATTTCTGCGCGTTTCGGTCTTCTTTGCTGTCGGTGGTTTTGATGAATCGTTAGGTTTAGGCAGCGGCACGCCCTGGCGCTCCGGCGAAGGGACTGATCTTTTGCTGAGAATGCTTCGCTTTGACGGCGGCGACCTAGAATATTTGCCTAGCGTGGTGATCCGAGAGAGATCTCATTCTAGTACGACACCAAGGAACGCGTGGAAGGCAAGATCATATGGGAGAGGCACTGGCCGCGTGCTGCGGAAGAACTACATATGGTCCAAGGCTGCGCCAAGATTGATGGGACCGCTCGCGAGGGGCACAGGAGAACTCCTTCGTGGGCGGTTCGGAGCAAGCCTAGTCAGCTTCGCAGAGTTCTTAGGTCGTGTTGAGGGATGGCTGGGAATTGCTATCAAAGGCCATGGAATGTCACACATCGGAACCTGAAATCCGGGGCCGGACCAATTTCTAAGTCGGCTGTATACTGCTCGGCGGGGTACCACGCAGGGCTCTGCTAGAGCTTCGCATACGCTATCCCAATACTGTGATTGGTTCATGGTAAGCCGAAGATTCGATCCGTCGTGTCGCGACCGTTGCCAGCTGGCCTACAAACCGGGCGCGCCGGAGGAAGCGCTCGGTTCTTTGTTAATAGAGGATGCGACTCTCGTGCGATTTTGCCGCCCACGTGGCTCACGCCATGGGCGTGCGGCGGGCTCCCGGGAGGTGGTTCTTGGGTACTTGATGGCGAAAATGAGTAGGGCGATCACACCGGGGGTGAAGCGGCCCTGTGCCCAATATATGTATCTCGGAAGCTCGAGGATGCCAATATAGAGAACTGAGTACAAGAGGAGCGCTGCCAGTCTTCCCTCAACGGACCGTTTGAATATATGTCCCACCGCCAGACCCGCCAGTATCCAGAAAATCAGCATGCCGATTATGCCTAGTTCTGCGTAAGAGGTCAAGAAAGAACCGACACTGTTGTATTCCGGGTTACCATTCTGTTGAAGAACAGTGCCCCACCATAACGGCACGTCGGGCGGGGTGAAGAGCTTGCTGATACCAGGTGCATTCCAGAATGCGTCGATTGTAAAGTAGGGTGGCAGGTCGTGACCTTCCCTATTGAGTGCGAAGAGTGCGCTATTGTTATATGCGGTGGAGTAGTAGCCTAGGAGCCGGTAGGTAACCCATTCTGGGAATGTCTGATGCGTGGTGTACTGATAGAAGACCCAACTCCGGGTGTATTCGGACGCGGCGAATAGCGCCCATATCAAGGGTAGTGCTACGGCGGGCGCGTGCCGCTTGCGTTTAAATGTGCGGTGAGTGGACTTGGGGTCGACGCCAGGGGTTAGGATATAGATCACGACGATTGGAACTACTACTTCAAGGATGGCAAGCCGTTCGGCGTATAGGAGGGTGCGCGCCGCTGCGAGCGCGACGAGGAGCCAGAATCCACGCCGCCCCTGTCCCATGCGGAGAAGGAGTGCACCGACTGCGCAGCAAAGCGGCGCTAACTGTGTCAACGTTGTAAGGCCCGCAATCGGCCTTGCCGCGGACTTCAGATCACTGATGGCGCCAAGCTGTCTGTCAAAGACGGCTCGCAAGTTGTTCAGACTGACGCCGCCCAGTCCCCCCGCGATCGTCCAGGCCGCGTATCCGAATATCGCGAGCCAAAATAGGATTGTGTACGTGCGGTTCAAGTACCTCAACTGTGATGGGTTGAGCGACAGGGTTGACGTGCGTGGGGTCATCGAGATGTTCGAGACCCCTAAGATAGCCAATGCGAATGCGCCGAATCCAAGTGCCAAGATGAGAGTGAGATCTACCGTAAGGTATTTTGGGGTGCCCCAAGCCGACCTATAGACCTCGTCTGAACTAAGGGCCGCAAGCACCAACGTGCTTCCGGCTAAGAGCAGGAGAGCTGCGGCTGGATGAAGCCACCATGGCCAGCGAATCTGAAGGACGGCCCCCTGGTCTGAAGGTGGTTTTATCCGCTGAATTTCTTGAGAGTTCAATTTTCGTGGCCGAGTGTGTGACGTAACCACTATTGACCTCTGGTTAGTGATGGGGCTTGCACCTGCGGGGCGGGGGGCTGGGTCGACTTTACAGCACGCATCACGGCGCGCTTGTCGCGCAGCGAATGGCGAGTTGATGTCGCCACTCGCCGATCGGGGCGATGCCCGCCTGCTCGATGCTCAGGTGCGACAGGACGCTCCACGGTGGGCGGGGAGCAGGACGTGAGGAGACGTCAGTTCTTATCGGCAACACCCGCTCGGGGTCGAGCCCGCTCAGCTCGAAGACGGCCCGCGCCAGCCCGAACCACGTCGTCCGCCCGCTCGCCGTGCCGTGGTGGATGCCGTATGCCGTGTCGCCGGTCACGAGACGCACGATGAGGTCGGCGAGGTCGACCGTCCACGTCGGCTGCCCCACCTGGTCGTCCACGACGGAGATCCTGTCGCGCTCACCCGCGAGGCGCAGCATCGTCGAGACGAAGTTCGGGCCGCCCGCACCGTAGAGCCACGCCGTGCGCACGACCCACGACTCGGGGCACAGCGCCCGCACGGCCCACTCGCCCGCGGCCTTGGTGCGGCCGTAGGCCGAGCGCGGCGCGACGGGGTGGTCGACGGCATACGGCTCGGTGGCCGTGCCGTCGAAGACGTAGTCCGTGGAGACGTGGACGAGGCGTGCGCCGGCGCGCGAGCACGCGCGGGCCACGTTGGCGGCACCGACGGCGTTGACCGCGAAGGCGGCCGCCTCGTCCGTCTCCGCGGCGTCGACGGCGGTGTAGGCGGCCGCGTTGACGACGAGGTCGTGCCCGTCCACCGCGGCCACGCACTGAGCCGGTTCCGTGACGTCGAGGTCACCGCGACCGAGCCCCGTGACGACCCAACCGGCTGCCCGCAGTGCCGGGACGAGGTCGTGCCCGAGCATCCCGCCTGCTCCGGTGACGAGGGCGCGCCCGGCGCCCTCCGGACCACCCGCGGTGGCGGTCATCGCCCGAGCCGCGCGTAGGTGCGCTCGGACTCGACCTTGGCGGCCTCCCACCACTCGCGGTGGGCGGCGTACCACTCGATCGTCGCCTCGAGGCCGGCGCGCACGTCGCCGTAGCGCGGCTTCCAGTCCGTCTCGAGGCGCAGCTTCGTCGCGTCGATGGCGTAGCGCAGGTCGTGGCCGGGACGGTCGTCGACGTGCTCGAACCAGTCGTCCGGCTTGCCGAGCAGCTCGAGGACCATCCCGACGATCTCGAGGTTGTTGCGCTCGCCATCCGCGCCGATGAGGTAGGTCTCGCCGAGCCGGCCCTGCTCGAGGATCGCGATGACGGCGTCGTTGTGGTCGTCGACGTGGATCCAGTCGCGCACGTTGAGCCCCGACCCGTAGACCTTAGGGCGGATGCCGTCGAGGACGTTCGTGACCTGGCGCGGGATGAACTTCTCGACGTGCTGGCGCGGGCCGTAGTTGTTCGAGCAGTTCGACACCGTCGCCCTGATGCCGAACGACCGGATCCACGCCCGCACGAGCAGGTCGGCTCCGGCCTTGGTGGCCGAGTAGGGGGAGGAAGGGTTGACCGGCGTCTTCTCG
Organism: Terrabacter sp. RAF57; assembly: GCF_052113925.1. NCBI lineage: Bacteria > Bacillati > Actinomycetota > Actinomycetes > Micrococcales > Intrasporangiaceae > Terrabacter > Terrabacter sp. RAF57. Next base: position 13,962 of record NZ_JBFRDT010000024.1, read on the forward strand.
GTGAACCGCTCGTGGTCGTCGAGCTTGAGGTCGCCGTAGACCTCGTCGGTCGAGATGTGGTGCAGGCGCTTCTCGTGCCTGCGGATCGCCTCGAGGAGGGTGAAGGTGCCGACGACGTTGGACTCGACGAAGGGCCACGGCGAGTCGAGGCTGTTGTCGTTGTGCGACTCGGCGGCGAAGTGGACGACGACGTCGTGGTCGGCGACGAGCCGGTCGACGAGCGGCGCGTCGGCGACCGAGCCCTCGACGAGCTCGACCGAGCCGTCTCCGCCCAGGTCGGCGAGGACCGGCGCGAGCGAACGGCGGTTGGCGGCATACGTCATCGAGTCGATGACGGTCAGGCCCCAGTCGGGCCGCACCTCGCGGGCGCGCAGGACGAAGTTCGATCCGATGAAGCCGGCTCCGCCGGTCACGAGCACGCGCATGGAGCCGAGAGTATCGAAGCGCCGGCAACGTCACGGCCACCAGCCGTTCTCCGGCGCTCGATATGCTGCCCGGCGTGAAGATCTCGGTCATCGGATGCGGTTATCTCGGAGCGGTGCATGCCGCGTGCATGGCCGACTTCGGCCACGACGTCGTCGGCCTCGACATCGACGAGCGCAAGGTGGCCAAGCTCGCCGCCGGCGTGCCGTCGTTCCACGAGCCCGGCCTCGAGCCGCTCCTGCGGCAGGGCGTGGCGGACGGCACCGTGCGCTTCACGACCGACAAGACCGCCCTCGCCGACGCCCGCGTCCACTTCATCGCCGTGGGCACTCCGCAGCGCGGCGGCAGCTACGCCGCGGACATGAGCTACGTGTGGACCGCCGTCGAGGACATCATCGCCAACGCGAGCCCGTCGCCCGACGGCCCGATCGTCGTCGTCGGCAAGTCGACCGTCCCCGTCGGCACGGCGCAGGCCGTCGCCGACCGGCTCGCCGAGGCCGGCGTGGACGCCGTCGTCGTCTGGAACCCGGAGTTCCTCCGCGAGGGGTATGCCGTCCAGGACACCCAGCGCCCCGACCGCGTCGTCTACGGACTGCCCGACGACCGCGATCGCGGCGAGATCGGCCGCGCCGTCGTCGACGAGGTCTACGCCCCGATCATCGAGGCCGGCATCCCGCGGCTGCTCGTCAACTACCCGACGGCCGAGCTCGTCAAGGTCGCCGCCAACTCCTTCCTCGCCACGAAGATCTCCTTCATCAACTCGATGGCCGAGCTGTGCGACGCGTCCGGGGCGGACGTCTCGCGCCTCGCCGAGGCCATCGGCCACGACGACCGCATCGGCTCGAAGTTCCTCCAGGCCGGCATCGGCTTCGGCGGCGGCTGCCTGCCCAAGGACATCCGCGCCTTCATGGCCCGGGCCGGCGAGCTCGGCGTCGACCAGTCGCTGACCTTCCTCCGCGAGGTCGACTCGATCAACATGCGCCGCCGCGACCACGCCGTCGACCTCGCCTCCGAGATGGCCGGCGGCCGCCTCGTCGGCGTCAAGGTGGCCGTGCTAGGCCTGACCTTCAAGCCCGACAGCGACGACGTGCGCGACTCGCCCGCCCTCGACATCGCCGGCCGCCTCTGGGGCCGCGGCGCCAACGTCGTGGCGACGGATCCCGCGGGCGCCGACGCCGTGCGCCTGGCGCGGCCCGACCTCCAGATCGTCGACTCGGCGGAGGAGGCCCTCACCGGCGCCGACCTCGTCATGCTGCTCACGGCGTGGAAGGACTACGTCGAGCTCGACCCCGCCCAGGCCAAGTCGCTCGTCGCGACCCCGCGGATCATCGACGGGCGCAACGTGCTCGACCCGCGCGCCTGGACCGACGCCGGCTGGGACTACCGGGGCATGGGACGCAGGTCCAGCTCGATCTGGTGAGGCGTGCCCCTGGTTGGGGGATTCGTGAGACAACCGCCTCAATACCGCCATTCTGCCGATGGCGCCACCCGAGAGCCGCCTAGGATCGAACCTCCACGAACACCGGACCACAGGGGGCAAGATGCTCGGGGATTCTCCTCGCGCCCGCGGCATCCTTTTCGTCTGCACCGGCAACATCTGCCGGTCGCCCTACGCCGAGCGGCGGCTGCGGCAGCTGTTGCCTGAGGCGGGGGTGCCGATCGAGAGTGCCGGGACCGGTGCCGTGGTCGGCTCCGGCATCGAGACCGAGACGAGCGAGGCGCTTTGTCGACTCGGCGCCGACGTCACGGGCTACGCAGCGCGAGCGCTCACGCCACGGCTCGTCGAGGGGGCCGAGCTGGTCCTGACGATGACGCGGGCCCATCGCGGTGACGTCGCGCGCGTGCGTCCGTCGGCCATGCGCCGGATCTTCGCCCTGGGCGACTTCGCCGAGCTGTGCCGGTCCTCCCAGACGTGGCGGCCGATCGTGCCGACCCAGCCCTGGCTGCCACAGGTCGTCGCCGAAGCTGCCGCCGCGCGCGGCACGATCGCCCCGCGGGACGTGGGGGAGATCGATGTCGTGGACCCTTATGGACGGTCCGMTCGCGTCCACACGGAGGCCTTCGACGGCATCGAGGAGTTCCTCGAGGTCATCGTCGCCGCGCTGGGTAGCGTGGCCGGGTCGTCGAGGGCGCAGTCGGACCGCTGAACGCAGACGAAGGACCCCGTCACCACGGTGACGGGGTCCTTGGTGCGTGCGTCCGGTGCCGCGAGGGTCCGGTGTCTCCTCAGCGGAAGATCGAGTCGTCCGTGGGGAAGGTGGGCTTGGTCCCGTTCTGCTGCTGGGGCACAGTTGCGCCTCCGGTCGTGTCGCCCGGTGCCGCACTCGACTCGTGCGCGTTGGGCCCGGGCTCGGGCGGCCTACGGTCACCGACGGCCGGCGACCTAGGGTTCACCGGCCCGACCTGGTCGGGCCCTGCGGCGGGGCGCCTGCGCGCCCGGCCCAGACCCTTGGCGCGCTGGCGCTCGCTCTCGGGGCGGTAGTCGTACGCGTAGGTGCCGTAGCCCGCCCCGAGCTCCTTGGTCTTGACCCGGTTGAGGATGAGGCCGAGCAGGGAGCCGTTGACCGCCTCGAGGGACTCGAGGGCGCGACGGACGTGCTCGCGCTGGGCCACCCCGGCGCCGACGACGACGAGGGCACCGTCGACGATCGTGCTGAGCACGGCCGCATCGGTGACGGGCAGCAGCGGCGGGGCGTCGATGAGGACGTAGTCGAAGCGCTCGGCGAGGTCGGCGACGAGCTGCTCCATGTTCGCGGAGCCGAGCAGCTCGCTCGGGTTGGGCGGTATCGGACCGGCGCCGAGCAGGCGCAGGCCGGTGCGGCCGAAGGGCTGGAGCACGTCGTCGACCTCGACCCGGCCGACGAGCACGTCGGTGAGGCCGACAGAGCCCTCGAAGCCGAGGTAGTCGAGCAGCCGCGGTCGGCGCAGGTCGCCCTCGATGACGACGACCTTGAGGCCCGTCTCGGYGAGGCTGAGGGCGAGGTTGGCCGTCGTCGTCGACTTGCCCTCGCCGGGCAGCGACGAGGTGACGACGATCGACTTCGGCGGGTTGGCGACGTCGATGAACTGGAGGTTGGTGCGCAACGAGCGGAACGCCTCGGCGCGCTGTGAGTGGGGGTCGACCTGGACGATGAGGGGGTGCGTCGACGCGTCGGGGTCGAAGGCGATGGCGCCGAGGATCGTGCGGTCGGTGACCGCCTCGAGGTCGCGCTGGGACTTCACCGACTTGTCGAGCACGTCGCGCAGCAGGGCGACGCCGAAGCCGAGGAGCAGTCCGAGCACGAGGCCGAGGGCAAGGTTGCGCGTCGGCTTAGGGCTCACGGGCGCAGTCTGTGCCTGCGCGTCCTCGGACACTCTCACCTGGACGGGGCTCTCCTTGCCGGACCGGCTCTCGTAGTTGGCGATGATCTCCGGGAAGACGTCCTCGAGCGCCTGGGCGATGCGCAGCGCCGCGTCCGGGGAGCTACCCGTGACGGTGACGTCGATGAGGCTGGTCTCCAACGGGATCGAGGATGTGATCTGGGGACCCAGCTCGGCCGCCGTGGTCTTGACACCGGACTTCTCGATGACGGGGTTGAGCACCTTCCCCGTCTGGAGCAGCTGCGCGTACGTCTTGACTTTGGACTGGCTGAAGGTGTTGCCCTGCTGCAGGGAAGAGGCGGAGTCGTCGCCCGAGGTCGAGACGTAGAACTGCGTTGTCGCGGCATACGTGCGCGGTGTCAGCGCCGTGTACGCGGCCGCCAGGCCGAGGGTGACGAGAGCCACGGCGGCGATGATCATCCATCGCTTCCTGATGACGTTCAGGTAGTCCTGCAGCTCCACAGTGGTGTCTTCCTCGTCGGCCGCGCCTGGTCACACGACTCCAGTCGGGCAATTCCGACAGTTCACTCCCGCGCATCCTAGTGCGCCTGCCCGAGATGCGGCGATTCCGTCCAGATGATCCGTAGAGTGTCGCCCGTGATGCGATGGATGTCGGACCGATCGATGGGGCGTGTGGCGCTCGCGGGCCTGCTGGCCCTGCTCGTCGTCGACGTGCTCCTTGTCGCGCTCGCCTTCCGGCCCGACGCCGCGGGAGCCTCCACTCCGGCGTCGGCTGTCATTGCCCCCGTCCCCAATGCGTCGCCCACGACGACCGCCCCACCTGACCTGAAGGCGACCCCCGTGACGGAGGTCGTCGCGGCTCTCGACGGCAAGCGGGCCTGGCGTGCAGCGCTCGGCACCTGCCCGGACGGCGGGGCGAGCCTTCGCGTCACCGACGACGGTGGGCGCACGTGGACCAAGCGCGCCGTTCCCGCCCGCGCTCTCGGGCGCGTGCAGCCGGTCGCCGGCGACCGCGGCTTCGTCATCGGCGCCCAGGGGAGCGGGTGCACGGTCGGGGAGTACGCCACCGACGACGACGCCACGACGTGGCGCGGACCACGCGACGTCGAGGGCGGCTGGTCACGCGTCCCCGGTGGAGCGTCGACCACGCTGATCACCCCGAAGCGTCCCGACGCCCGCCCGTGCGGCACCACCACCGTGGTGGACCTCGCCCGCGTCAGCGCCAAGCGCGCCGTCGTCGTCTGCGCGGACGGGCGACTCGTCCGGTCCACCGACGGCGGCTCGACGTGGACCACCCTCGCGACCGTCGACGGCGCGCTCGCCGTCGGCGCCCGCGAGGTAGACGGCACCCCGGAGGTCCACGTCGCCCGCGTGGCCGACGGCTGCGCCGGCGTCGAGGTCGCGAAGGTGTCAGACGGCAAGGCTGCCGGCGGCGCCTGTGTCGAGACCTCCCTCGACGGTGCCGAGGGCAAGGTCTCCATCAGCGTCGTCGACGACGCCGGCTGGCTGGCCGTCGCGGACGCGACCTGGCGCTCCGACGCGAGCTTGGAGACGTGGCGAGCAGTCCCGTGACGTAGGGCTCCGGCCTCCGGCCGCTCCGGGCGCGGACTGCTAGGTGTGCCAGCCGTAGCCAACGCGAGGGTCCGAGGGCGCATCAACCGCGCGCCTCAGGCCCGTTCGCATCCAGAACTTGGGCGGACGCCAGAGCAGGAGGTGGCCACAGGACTCAGCCGCGAGGCGAAGCCGAGGCGTTCCGAGCCGGGAGCGCGGCGAGCTCAGAGCCAGGTGCCACTTGGCCTGGGCGAGGTCGCGCTGGCGGGCGCGCCACACCTTGGAGAGGCTTCTCCTCTCAGCTCGGGTGATGTCAGGGGCGTGGTACGTCATGGACCAGTTCCGACGGGCGGCCCGGACGTACCGGACAGGATCGGAAGTGGCGTTCGACGAGTGACGACGGTAGGAGACCTGCGGCGCATCCATCACCGCTATCGGACCGAGTCGCGCCAAACGCATGAAGAAGTACCAGTCCTCGGCGCCGGCAAGGTGAGAGGCGAAGCCGCCGACAGTCCTGACGGCTTCGGTACGAATGAGGGCGCAGGCAGGTGGGTAGAGGCGGCTCTGGTCGAACAGCTCGAGGAACGTGATGTCGCGGGAGGGTTCGAGCGGGACGAAACGCCGGCCGTCCAGCACTCGGCGGGTGTTCATGTGCGTCGCGAAATCTGCGGCCTCGATGCGGTGCCCGTCCGCATCGACCAAGACGGCGGTGGTGCGAACAGCAGTCGAGTCCGGCCGCGACGCGAGTTGCTCGATCGCTCTGACGAGGAACTCGGGTGGTAGCACGTCGTCACCATCGAGGAAGACAACGAAGGTGGACGCGCCGGACGCACGGGCGAAGCCGGCATTGCGCGCGGCGCCGGCGCCTGCATTCGGCTGCCTCACCAGGCTGACTCGACCGTCGGACAGGAACGGCAGAGCGGCCTCGGCGCTGTCGTCGGTCGACCCGTCGTCCACGAGGATCAGCTCCCAGTCCTGGTGCGACTGCGCCAGCACACTCGAGATCGCGTGACCCAGGAAGTCTCGACAATTGTGGAAAGGCACAATGACAGTGACGAGGTCGCGTGTCTGGGTCATCGGACGGCTCACGTCGCGAAGGCGCTGACCGTGGAGGTGAGCTTCGCCGACGCGGTCGTCCAGCTGAGCAGCTCGGCCCGTTGCCTGCCGCGCTCTCCCCACTGCTGACGTAGCGTCTGGTCGTCGAGGAGGGCCTCGATGACCTCAGCCAGGCGCGAGCTGTCGTTCTTGGGTACGACGAGCGCGCCGTCACCGGCGCACTCGGGCATCCCCCCTGAGTCGGCGACGATGGTCGCTGCTCCACACGCCATGGCCTCGAGCGTGGTCAGGGGACAAGGGTCATCCCAACGTGAGGGCAGCGCGACGATGTCAGCCCACCGGTAGTGGGCGGCGACCTCGGAGCGCTCGGTGAAGGGCACGAAGGAAACGGCCCCGGGTAGGTCCGCTGCCGTGCGGCGCAGGATCTGCTCGTAGCTGCTCAAAGCGCCTCCCGGCGAGAAGCCGGCGCTCCCGACGATCCTGACCTCCAGGTCGTGACGGGCCAGAAGCCGGCAGGCCGACAGAACGAGATCAGGACCCTTTTCCCTCACGACACGCCCGAGGAACAACACCCGCACGCGATCCCTGTCACCGCTGCGCTCGCTGGGAGAGAAGGCGGTGGTGTCGACGCCGTTCAGCACGACCTGGACGTTCTGACGCAGACGTGCAGGCATTCGAGGCGCGAGGCGTTCTGCCAACCACGAACTCACCGCCACCACTCCCTCAAAACCGTGACAGGCCCGACTGGCGACCCAGGGGACCGCACCAGGCAGAACTTCGTTGTGCGCGTAGAGAATCGTCGGAATCTGCTTTGGCGCGTGTCTGGCCAGAAAAGGGCCGTTGTGGATCATGAGCGCGGCCGCATCATCGGGCACGTGGTCCATGGCATCGCCCATGCTGTGCTCGAGGAAGGGTTTGCCCCACCCGGCCCTTGCCGCGACGGCATCGGCGCGTGCAGCGGGCGCTGACACGTACGGTCCCGGCTCGTACTCGAGCGCCCGAGCCGACTCGTAGCGCTCGCGGTAGGTGGTGCGGGCGACCAGCACCGCGTGAGACTGCGCTGCTGGTGCGGCAGCGGCCAGACCGTCAATCACGGTCATGACGGCAGAGCCGGTTCTCGGCGAGAAGTGGTCGTGTGGGGTGGGTAGATGCACGATGGGGCGCGACACATGACTCCCTGCGGGAACTCGTCGAGGTCCGCTCATGCTAGACGTCGCCTGACGGGCTGAAGTGGCTATCGGCCGATCCGCAGCCTCTTGAGATCGCGCCACGAGGAGCCGTGCGGTGTCAGGACGTCTGGCCGGCTCCAACCCGCCCAGAGAGGCATCGCTGGACGACGTCTCATGCCCGAGCACCTAGGCTGACCGACCATGAAGGGGATCATCCTGGCGGGGGGCACGGGCAGCCGGCTGCACCCGATCACGCGCGGCATCAGCAAACAGCTGATGCCCGTCTACGACAAGCCGATGGTCTACTACCCGCTGTCGACGCTCATGATGGCCGGCGTCCGCGAGGTCCTCGTCATCACGACCCCGGTTGACGTCGAGCAGTTCCAGCGCCTCCTCGGTGACGGCTCCCAGTGGGGCATGACGATCACGTATGCCGTCCAGCCGCGTCCCGAGGGGCTGGCGCAGGCGTTCGTGCTCGGTGCCGACTTCATCGGCGACGACCGGGTGGCGCTCGTCCTCGGTGACAACATCTTCTTCGGCCCGGGGCTCGGCACCCGCCTCGCCGACCACACCGACGTCGAGGGCGGCCACGTCTTCGCCTACCGCGTCGCCGACCCCACGGCCTACGGCGTCGTCGAGTTCGACCCGGACGGCCACGTCATCTCCATCGAGGAGAAGCCCGAGCACCCGAAGTCGAGCTACGCCGTGCCGGGCCTCTACTTCTACGACAACGACGTCGTCGCCATCGCCCGCGGCCTGAGCCCGAGTGCGCGCGGCGAGCTCGAGATCACCGCCGTCAATGACGAGTACCTCCGCCGCGGCACCCTGTCGGTCAGCGTCCTGCCGCGCGGGACCGCGTGGTTCGACACCGGCACGTTCGAGGGCCTCATCGAGGCCAGCCAGTACGTCCACGTCGTCGAGGCGCGGCAGGGCCAGAAGATCGGCTGCGTCGAGGAGATCGCCTGGCGCAACGGGTGGCTCGACGACGACGGCATGCGACGGCACGCCGACGACCAGGCCAAGAGCGGTTACGGTCTCTACCTGCACGCCCTCCTCGCCGAGGGCAAGGACACCCCGTGAAGGCAAGGACCTGATGGACATCCGCCCGCTCCGCATCGACGGAGCCTTCGAGATCACGCCGCGCCAGTTCCCCGACGACCGAGGCGTCTTTGCCGAGGGCTTCCGCGCCGACCGCCTCGCCGAGGCCATCGGCCACGAGATGCAGGTCCGGCAGACCAACATCTCCGTCTCGTCGGCCGGAGCCCTCCGCGGCATCCACTTCGCCGACGTGCCGCCCTCGCAGGCCAAGTACGTCACGGCCACGAGCGGGGTCTTCGTCGACTTCGTCGTCGACGTCCGGGTCGGGTCGCCGACCTTCGGGCAGTGGGACTCCGTCGTGCTCGACACCGTCGACCGCCGCGCGGTCTACCTCGCGGAAGGCCTTGGCCACGCGCTCGCCTGCGTCGAGGACGGCACGGCCGTCTACCTGTGCTCCGAGGTCTTCACCCCGTCGATCGAGCGCGGCATCAACCCGCTCGACCCGACCGTCGGGCTCGAGCTGCCCGACGGCTTCGTCCCGGTGCTCTCGCCCAAGGACGCCGCCGCCCCGACCCTTGCGGCTGCCGCGGACGCCGGGCTGCTGCCGACGCTCGAGGCCTGCCTCGCCCACACCTCCTCGCTCGCCGGGGCGCGCCGATGAGGCCGGTGGGTCGGGTCCTCGTCATCTGCACGGGCAACGTGTGCCGCTCGCCCTACCTCGAGCGTCGGCTGCGTCAGCTCCTCGCCGGGCAGGACGTCCACGTCGAGAGCGCCGGCACGCGCGCCCTCGTCGGCGCCGACATCGAGCCCGGGTCGGTCGCCGCCCTCGAGGCCGTGGGCTCCGACACGGCGGGCTTCGCCTCGCGCCAGCTCACCCCTGCGATGCTCGACGCTGCCGACATCGTCGTCACCGCGACGCAGAAGCACCGGGCCGACGCCGTCGCCCTGCACCCGCGGGCCCTGCGCAAGACCTTCACCCTGGGCGAGCTCGCCGACCTCGTCCGCGACGCCGACCTCGCCGCGGCCGCGGCCGCGCCCGACGTGTCGGCGGCCGACCACGACACGCCGTGGGCCGCGATCGTGGCCGAGGTCGCTCGTGGTCGTCGAGGACTCCACCCGGCGCGCACCGCGGCCGAATCGGACATACCCGACCCATACGGGCGCGGTTCTGCGGCATATGACCGGATGTCGACCGAGATCGAGGCGCAGCTGCCCGTCGTCGTCGCAGCCCTGACGCCGCCCGCCGGCTGACCCGAGAGCCGATCCGAACGCGGACTGCCGCGTACGACAGGCGGATTCGCCCCTAGCATGTCCCCCGGGGGAAGGGCCATCAGCCGTGTCGAGGGGGATCTGGAGCAATGAACAACCGAGTGGCGACGGCAGGTCTCGTCGCCTTCCTGGCGGTCGACGTCGCGCTCGTCGCGTTCGCGCTGCGGTCGGGCCACAACGCCTCCCAGGCGCTGCCCGCGGTCTCGACGACGCGGACCGCGGCGCTGACCACGAGTCCGCCCGCGACGGCCGCGCCGGCCGCGCCGGGCACGACCGCCCCCACCACCGGCACGACGCCGCCGGCGGCCAAGGCCGTCCCCGTCACCCGGCTCGTCTCGGCGCTCGACGCAGCGCGGGCCTGGCGAGCCACGACCGGCGCCTGCGTCGCCGGGGGCGCGACCGTCGAGGTCACCGCCGACGGCGGCCGGTCGTGGACGAAGCTGCGGTCGCCGGCCCGCGCCGTCGCGCGCGTGCAGCCCCTCGACGAGGCGCGCGTCTTCGTCATCGGGGCCGGCCCAGACTGCACCCTCGAGCAGTACGCCTCGCGTGACGCGGGTCGGACGTGGCAGACCCCGACCGCCGTCAGCGGGGGCTGGGCGCGCCGTCTCGACGAGCCGACCCAGGTGCTCGCGCCCAAGGAGGCCGCAGCGACGCCCTGCGGCGACGCGGTCGTCGTCGACCTCTCGCGCACGTCCGCGGCCCAGGCGCAGGCGTTGTGCGCCGACGGGTCGGTCGTCGTCACGGACGACGGTGGGACGACGTGGTCCGACTCCGGTGACGCGCCGGGCGGGGTCGCCCTGAGCAACCTGCTCGTCGACAACAGCCTGACGACGTATGCCGTCCGCATCGTCGGTGCGTGCAAGGGGGTCCAGCTCGTCGAGGTCGTCAAGGGCCGCACCGCCGCCGTCGTCGCGTGCGTGCCGGTCGCGACCCCTGAGCGGGGGAGCATCGGCCTGTCGGTGACAGACCGTGCCGGCTGGATCATCTCCGGCAACCAGACGTGGCTCTCGCAGGGCGACCTGAACTCGTGGAAGCGGGTCTGACCGCGGCCGACGGGGTCGCCGGGCCGGCTCCTACTTGTAGGAGTTGAGCTCGTCGTTGCGGATGGCGTCGCCGAGGTCGGCCATCTTCACCTCGTCGACGATGTCGATCGACGCACCGGCCGGACTCGTGCCGAAGCCCGTGAAGGGCGCCGTGATGAAGCGGATGTCGCCGCCGCGGAGGTCGCGCAGGGCCAGGGCCTCGGAGCGCATGGTGCCGACGTCGAGCTTCTGGTCGACCGTGAGGTTGGTCGTGGCCGCCTCGGTGAAGTCCTTGAGCTTGATCGGGTTGGTCAGCACGTCCTTGCTCAGGGTCTTGAGCATGAGCGCCTTGATGAAGGCGAGCTGGCGCCGCCCACGGGAGATGTCGCCCTCGCTCAGCTGCTTGCGCTCGCGCACGAAGGCCAGGGCCATCGCGCCGTCCATGTGCTGGACGCCCTGGGTGAAGACGTAGGGCGGCTGGTTGCTCGACTCCTCGACGTTGACGTCGACGCCGCCGACAGCATCGGTCATCGACTTGAACCCCTCGAACCCGACGAGCGCGACGTGGTCGATGCGGACGCCGAGCATGTCCTGCATCGTCTTGACGAGCAGCGGCGGCCCGCCGAACGCATACGCCGCGTTGAGCTTGTTCTTGCCCTTGCCCGGGATCGAGACATAGAGGTCGCGGGGGAAGTGGATCAGGGTGACGGCCGAGTGGTCGGCCGGCACGTGCACGAGCACCATGACGTCGGACCGRCCGCCGACGCGACCCGGACCGGCGTCGCTGCCGACGACGAGGTAGTTCGTGCCGTTGCCCGCCGGCTGCACGACGACGTTGCCGTTCTTGTCGGTCGGCTGGCTGCCCGCCGAGCCGTCGTCGGGCAGGAGCAGCTCCTGCTTCACGTTGTTGGTGACGATGTGGTTGAGCCACGCGAGGTAGCCGCCCACGGCGAGCACGGGCACGAGCAGCAGCACGAGCGCGGCCACGAGCACCTTGCGGTTGCGCTTCTTCTCCCGGCGGCCCGAACCGCCGTCGGCGGGCGACCCGCCGTCCCAGTCGTCGCCGGACCCGCCGGAGCCCCCGGAGGAGCCGTCGCCGGCAGCGACCTGCTCGGACTCGAACAGGTCGGTGTCGCGCTCACGGGTGCTGTCCACGGCGCAAGTGTAGGTGTCGGGAGTCGATCGCACTGCTGCTTACACTGTCCGCCATGCCCGAAGCCCGAGGAGTGAGCCGACGTGTGAGCGCCGACCTCCCCGTGGCCGTCGGGGCTGCTCTGGCCTTCGTCGCCTACGTCTGGGTGCTCGTGCACGCGACGGTGCCGCTCGTCACCGTCTTCGGCTTCGCCTCCGACGGGCGCCCCAAGCTGTACGCGGCCTTCCTGGCCGGTCTCGCCGGCCTGCCCGGTCTGCTGCTGACACTGCCTCGCGCGTTCACGCCGCCCCCGTCGGCCGTGCAGCCGTCGGTCCGCAGCCGCCGTCAGGCCTCGGCGCTGAGGCGCTCGTACCTACGCACCGACGTGCTCGGCCTCGCGGCGCTGCTCCTCGCCCAGGTGCCGCTGCCGGCGCCGTGGGGTCCCGCGGGCAAGGCGGCGACGATCGCCAACATCACGAAGTCCCCCGAGATCGTCGAGCTGAGCGCGACGTTCGCGAACTACTCGATCGCCGTCTTCGCCATCGGCATCCTCGGCGCCGTCGTCGCCAAGGTCTACGGCCACGCGGCGGCGTTGCGGGTGCTCGCGATCATCCTCGTCGTCGGTGCGCCCGTCGTGGCCTGGCTCCTCGTGGTGCGCGCCGTCAGCTGACCGACAGGAGGTTGTCGACCTCCGCCCGGATGCGTGCGTGGAATCTCGCCTCCGAGAAGTGCTCGGCATGGGCGCGGATCGCGGCCTCGTCCCAGACCCGCTCTCGGGCGGCGACGACGGCGGCGCGGACGGCTGGCACGGTCGGCTCCTCGAAGAACGTCCCGTTGACGTTCTCGTCGATGGTGTCGAGATAGCCGCCGGCGTGCAGGGCCACGGTGGGCACCCCGAACGCCGCCGCCTCGAGGGGGGTGAGCCCGAAGTCCTCGAGGCTCGGCGCGAGCAGGGTGCGGGCGTGGGCGTAGGTCCAGCGCAGCTCGGCGTCCGTCAGGCCCGAGACGATCCGGACGTTGTCCGGTGCCTCGGCGCGCAGCCGCGCCTCGAGCGGTCCCGCACCGACGACGACGAGCCGCTCGGGGAGGTCGCGCACGGCGTCGACCGCGACGTCGACGTTCTTGTAGGGCAGCAGCCGCGACACGAGGAGCAGGTAGCCGTCGTCGGCCCAGTCCGCCAGGGAGGCCACCGCCTCCTGCGGGTCGGCGGGGTCGATGCCGTAGGGCGGGGCGAGCACCCGGGCGTCGATGCCGTATGCCGCCGAGATGCGCTCCCGGACCACCGTCGAGTTCGCGAGGTAGCGGTCCGCGGACGCCGCTGCGCGACGGTCCCAGCGGCGCAGCCACCCGCTGAGCAGACCCAGCGCGCGCGCCTTCGCGGACCGGCCGGCCTCGTCCCCGAGGTAGGCGTCGGCCTGGTAGAGCCAGCGCGCCGGGGCGTGGCAGTAGACGAGCTTGAGCCCGGTCGTCGGCACGCCGTGCGCCCAGCCCGAGCTCGACACGACGACGACGTCGGCGTCCACGGGAAGGTGGGACACGGCATACGGGAGCAGGGGGAGCGCGGCCCGGTGGTCGCGGCGCAGCGCCCCGATGCGGTTGATGGGGGAGACGACGACCCGCGCATCGCGGAACTCCGGGTAGGTGCCAGCCGGGTCGTAGAGCGTCGTGTGGATCGTCGCGTCGGGAAAGGCCCGGTGCAGCGCCAGGACGACCCGCTCCGCACCGCCGCGCTGGGTCAGGTAGTCGTGCACGATGGCGACGCGCGGTCGCCCGACAGGGAAGTCCGGGGTGCTCACGAGGCGGCCTCCTCCCAGACCCGGGTCACGGTCTCGGCGGCCCGCTCGATCCCGAATCGGTCGGCGACGTCGGCGAGGGCGCGAGAGGCGCGGGCCAGCGCCTCCGCCGGACGGTCGATGACGTCGAGGACCGCCAGAGCCAGGGCCTGCTCGTCTCCGGCGTCGACGAGGAGCCCCGTCTCGGAGCCACTCGGCGACGTGCGCACGATCTCGTCGACCCCACCGCCGCGGGTGGCGACGACCGGCACGCCCCATCCCATCGCCTCCGTGACCACCTGGCCGAAGGGCTCGGGCACCGTTGACGCGTGCACGCAGACGGACATGGCCTCGAGCTCGCCCCGCGGGTCGTCGACGAAGCCGACGAGGTCGATGTCGGCCTCGAGCCCGAGACGACCGATCTCCGAGCGCAGCTCGCGTTCGTAGTCCGCGGCGCCGAAGGCGGCGGAACCGACCAGCCTGAAGCGGGTCGTCGGGCGTACGTCCACGACGTGTCGCGCGGCCCGAACGAGGACGAGCTGGCCCTTGGTGGGGCTGAGCCGTCCCACCATGCCAACGACGGGGCCACCCTCCGGCTGGAGACGTCGGCCGGAGTGCGCGACCTGCTCCGAGGACAGCCCCGGGTAGGCGACCGTCGGACGGCGCGCGCCGGGCAGGGTGGCGGCCGTCGCCTCGGAGTTGACGACGACGGCGTGCGGCACGCGGCGGGCGAGGAGCCGCAGCACGCGCACCGTCCGAAAGGGCAGGTAGTCCTCGGCGATGCGGTCGTGGACGTGCCACACGAGGGGCTTGCGCAGCAGGAGAGCCACGGGCATCGCGAGGAGGTCCGCCTTGAGCGAGGTCGTGTGGACGACGTCGACGTCGAGAGCACGGAGGGAGGCGGCGAGGCGGTGCAGGAAGGCCGCGCCGGTCGCAGCGCGACGCAGTGCGCTGAGCGGGCCGACGGCACGGCCCATGTCCCGGACCCTCGGGTCCAGGGGCACGACCACGACCGGCTGGCCGACCGCTTGGAGCCGTTCCTCGAGAGGGCCCGAGGAGAAGAGGACGACGACGGGCTCGACGCGCCCCCGGTCGACGACCTGCAACAGCCTCAGCAGTGCGAGCTCCGCGCCGCCCAGCTCAGCCGTGTGGTCGAGGATCGCCACACGCACGGGAGGGCGCGGAGGCGGCGCGGCTGGAGGCACGCCCCGAGGCTACCCACGGGCGCAGCAGACCGGCCCGATGATGCGCGTGCCCGCGCGTCGTCTCGTCAGGGCAAGCCCACCGCGGATCACGAACTGGCGAGCCCTTGATAGAGGTGGGAGTACTGCAGCGCAATCGCGGACCACGTGTATCGGCGCGCGGAGGCCTGCCCGGCCGCCCCGAGGGCCGCCCGCCTCTCGGGGTCGTGCAACAGCGACTCGACGGCATGGGCCAGCGCCCCGGTGTTGACCGGGTCGACGACGACGCCGTCGACGCCGTCGGTGACGAACGACGCGGGGCCGCCGAGGCTCGTGGCGACGAGGGGTGTGCCGGCCCGCCACGCCTCGAGCGCGACGATGCCGAAGGCCTCGCGGCGGCTGGGCATGACGACGACGTCGGCCCGACGCATCCAGGTGTCGACGGCGGCTTCATCGAGCGGTCCGACCAGTCGGAGCCGGTCACCGAGGCCGACCTGCTCACCGAGCGCCCGCAGGGCTTCGCGCTGGGACCCGTCGCCGCCGATGACCAGCGTCGGGGAGAGCTCGCGGTCGATGCCCGCGACGGCCTCGACGAGCAGGTCGAAGCCCTTCGTCGTCTCGAGCCTGCCGACCCCCAGGACGACGGGGCCGTCTGACAGGCCGAGCGCGTCGGGCATCGTGCCAGTCGGAGGCGTCGTCGGCACGGGACCGACGCCATTGGGCACGACGGTCCCGCCCTCGAGGCCGAACCGGTCCCGCAGGTCGTCGAGCACCTGCTCGGAGCACCCCGTCGTCACCGCGGCGGCCGCGATGGTCCGGCGCAGTCCCTCGCGCATCAGCGCCGAGGTGCCGAAGGCGTCGTGGTCGTCCATGAACGTCTCGCCGTGGCTCGACAGCACGAGCGGGGTGCCGGTGCGACGAGCCAGCGCGGCGGCATACACCCCGTTGGGTCCGAAGCACTGGACGTGGAGCAGGTCGGGGCGGAAGGCGCGGAAGGCCGACCGCCACGCGTGCCACGCCCGCGGGGCGGCGAACCCGAAGCTCATGAGGGCGCGCCCCGAGCGGGCTGGTAGGGGAGTCGGCAGGTGGCGCACGACGGTGCCGTCGAGCTCGGTGACGCCGAGGTGCTCGCCGCGGTCGACGGTCCACACCTCGACCTCCGTGCCCCTGGTGCGGAGCTCGCGCGCGACGTGGCGGACATGCCCCTCCACCCCACCGAGGTGTGGGTGGTACGACGAGGTCACGAGCGCGACGCGCGGCCGACCGGCACCCTCCACCGCGGCTCCTCTCGATCGGGCCCGCGAGGTCACCGGCTCGCGGGCGGTCTCACCCTACGATGCGAGGGCGGACCCGTCCCGCAGTTGACCGCAGCCCCGACAGCGAGGATCCCGCGTGCACCGGCTCACGATCGCCACGACCGCGACGGCGGTGCCGATGGGTGCGCAGGCCTACGAGCGACACATCGTCTCGCGCGCTCCCGCTGCCCTCGCCGCGCTGGCCGCACCGGGAGAGGTGTGGCGGGTCCGGCACGTCGTGGCGCGCTCGCTCCGGTCGCCCCTGCCCGGCACCCTCCGCCTGCCGATGGGCTGGCTCGGTGGCGCGTCACCGAGCGCGCGTGCGGCGGCGGGCCGTCTCGCGTACGCCCGTGGCGGGCTCGTGCACCGGATGAACCTCGAGCTGCCGCCGGCGCCCCGTGAGGTCGTGACGCTGCACGACGTCGTGGCCTGGCGCTACGCCGACGAGTCCGCACCCGTGGCCGCCGCGGCGGAGGAGCTGCGCCGCGCAGCGGCCGTCGTCTGCGTGTCGGCCTTCACGGCATCCGAGGCGGTCGACCTGCTCGGGCTCCTCGACCCCGTCGTCGTCCCGAACGGGGTCGAGGAGCGCTACTTCGGCGCGGAGCCGCTCGGCGCCGACCGGCTGTCCGCGCTCGGCGTCGACGGACCCTACGTCCTCACCGCCGGTGGCGCGTCCGAGCGCAAGAACCTCGCGGCGCTCGCCGACGCCTGGCCCCGGATCCGGGCAGCCCGGCCCGACGTGACGCTGGTGCTCGCCGGCCCGCCCCACCCCCGTCGCACCGAGCTCTTCGGCGCGCTGCCCGCCGTCCGACTCGTCGGGCGCGTCGCCGACGAGGTGCTGCCGAGGCTGTATGCCGCCGCGTCCGTCGTCGTCGTGCCCTCCCTCGTCGAGGGGTTCGGCCTTCCGGCGCTCGAGGGCATGGCCACGGGCGTGCCCGTCGTCGCCGCCGACCGGTCGTCCCTGCCCGAGGTCGTCGGCGACGGCGGCCTCCTCGTCGACCCCACCGGCCCGGGTCTCGCCGCCGGCGTCCTCGACGTCCTCGCCGGCGGTGCCGAGGTCGAGGCGATGGCCCGCCGCGGCTTCGAGCGGTCGCGCCGTTTCACCTGGGAGGCGAGCGCCGAGGGGCACGCGCGGGTCTGGCGCTCCGTCACCGGCTGACTCAGCCGACGGGCCCTGCACCCTCCCGCGACGTGCGACGCGAGGCCCGGACCTCCGTGGCGAGGTTGGGGGAGTCACCGCCGACGACGGCGAAGGTCGCCGCGGCAACCGCGACCACGAGCAGCGCGCTGCCGACGACGTCACGGGGCTGGTGCGCGTACCACGACACGTTGCCGAGGCCGATGCACAACGCCGCCACGCCCAGTCCGACGAGCCCTCGTCGCGTCACGGGTCGCGGCCACACGACCGCGACCCCGACGAGCAGGCCGAGGCCGGCGGCCGCGTGGTTGGACGGGAAGGCGTCCCCGCCGATGCCGAAGACGTCGCGTGTGCGCAGCTCGAGAGCCACGAACGTCGCCGCTGCCGGGATGACGACGCCCGCGAGGGCGCGCCGCCAGCCGCGACGGACGAGTGCGAGGAGCGCGAGAACGACGACCGCCGGAGCGAGCACGACGATGACCAACGGCCGGGCCAGGCGGTCGAGACCCTGGCGAAGGGCTCCCGGCAGCCCGTTGAGGATCCAGCCGCGGACGGTCCCGTCGACCGTCACACCGACCCCGGTTCGGGTCGAGAGGAGCGCGGTGAGCACGAAGGCCGTGGCGGCGGCGACGGCCACGGTGGCCCAGCGGAGGCGATCGCGATGCGACACGTGCACCTCCTGGCGGGCTGTTATGGTGCGATCGACCAGTCCGCTTGCAGTCTATGGGGGTTCGCTCGATGGCAACCCAGGAGGCGACGGGAGCCCCCTCTGCGGGTGCCACTGTGCCCCTCGAGGTACGCATCGGCTTCGCCCACGCATCAGTTCAGTGGATCGCCGACCGGTGCGGAGCGGACCTGCTGCACGTCAAGGGTGCGGCACTCGATCCGACCCTGGTGCCGGGGCGTGGCTTCTCCGATGCCGACGTGCTGGCCCGTCCGGCGCACGTGCGTCGTTTGCTCGACGAGCTGCCTCGCCACGGCTGGGAGCTCATCAACACCTTCGTCTACGGATCGTCCTTCGAGCATTCGGCGACCTTGCGACACCAGGACTTCGGACTGCTCGACCTGCACCGCATCTATCCTGGGACCGGGCCCACGCCCGAGCGGGCCTTCGACACCCTGTGGTCCCAGCGGACCACGAAGGTTCTGGGCGGCATCGACTGCCCGGTGCCGTCGCGCGATGCGCAAGCCGTCGTCCTACTCCTGCACGCCGCCCGCGGAGGCAGCGATGCCAAGGCCGCCAACGACGTCGAGTGGCTCTGGACATCGGTCGACGACGCTGCTCGCGACCGTGTTCTCGACTGGGTGGGGCGGCTCGATGCCGGTCTGGCCTTCTCGGTCATCACCGGCACCCTCGACGAGCATCGGGACGACCCGGCATACGACCTCTGGCGCGTCGCGGCGCGCGGGGGCACCCGGATGGAGGAGTGGCGCGCCAGGGTGCGGGCGGCCCGGGGCCTGCGCGCCAAGCTGACCGTCGCGTCGCGCTCGGTGCTCGTCAACGTTGAGCACCTGACGATCGTGCGTGGACGCCCGGTGTCGCGCGCAGAGATCGTGGCCGAGTTCTTCGGCCGACCGGCGCGCGGCCTGAGGGAGCAGGTCTCCCGCCTCGCCCGTCGGAGCCGGCGGTGAGCGCCGCCTACCGTCCCGGACCCGACGCCGGGGTCACCGTGAGCGACGACGGGATGTCCGTCTACGTCGCACGCCTGCCCGGCGGCCCGCTCCTCGTCCTCGATGGTGCTGCTGCCCTGATCTGGGCCGAGGCCACGACGGCTCCCGCGACCGGATGGGTCGCCCGTGTCGCCGAGCTCGTCGGACAGCCCGAGGACGCGATCACGGCTGACGTCCGGGCCTTCGTCGGCGACCTGAGCGCGCGGGAGCTGCTCGTGCCGCTCGGTGGCGACGCCGACCCGCCGGCCGGGGCCTGAATCCACCTCGCCGGAGCGGTCGGGCGCGGTGGATCAGGAGTGGTGCTTGGCCTGCGAGCGCTTGGCCCGACGGCTCGGCTTGACGTCGGCGTCGCGGTTGTAGCCGTAGTAGCCGTAGCGATGAGCGGTCGAGGACCCCGCCGACACCATGTTGAGGGCGAAACCGGCGACGGGGGCGTCCACGGTCTCGAGCGACTGGACCGCGCTGGCGAGGTCGCGCTTCTTCGTCCGCTCGGCGCCGACGACCATGATCAGGCCGTGCGTCAGCTTGTTGATGAGCACGGCGTCGATGACCGGGACGACGGGCGGGCTGTCCACGAGGATGAAGTCGTAGTCGTGGGACAGCTTGCCGAAGAGGACCTCCATCGGCTCGGAGCCGAGCAGCTCGCTCGGGTTGGGCGGCACGGGGCCGGCGGGCAGCACGTGGAGGGTGGTCTCGCGCCAGCGCTGGATGACGTCGTCGGCGTCCGCCTGACCGAGCAGGAGGGTGGTCAGGCCGAACGAGCCGTCGAGACCCATCGTGCTCGCGACCGAGGGGTTGCGCAGGTCGCCGTCGATGAGCAGCACCTTGGATCCGGCGTCCGCCATCGCGAGGGCGAGGTTGATCGTCGTCGTCGTCTTGCCCTCACCGGGCACCGACGAGGTGACGACGAAAGAGTGCCCACCGGTCGTGACATCGACGAAGAGGATGTTGGTGCGCAGGCGGCGGATCGACTCCGCGTGCCGTCCGTGCGGGTCGCTCTCGAGCGAGAGCAGGCCGTTCTTGACCGACTTCACCATCGGGATGTCGCCGAGGATGGGCCGCTTCGACAAGGCCTTGATGTCCTCCTCCGTGCGCACCTTGGTGTCCAGGGTGTGCCGGAGCAGCGCGAGGCCGACGCCAAGCGCGAGGCCGAGGAGCGCGCCGAGCATGAGGTTTCGCTTGGCGTTGGGTGACGTGGGGTCAGCCGGAACAGAGGCCGGCACGATGGTGTCGGCCTCGACGGCCTGACCATTCGAGGCGAGCAGCGGGGAGAACTTCTTGGCGACGTCGGCCAGCACGGGGCCTGCCTCGGTGGCGACTCGCGCGACGAGCTGGGGGTCCCCACCGGTTGCGGTGATCGTCATCATGTTGGACGTCTGAGAGACGTCGCCCGAGACCGACAGCGGGAATCCCGCAGGCAGGCCGAGCCGGGTCCGCAGGGGATCCATGACCGACGGTGAGGTCAGGACCTCGAGGTAGGTGCCGAGGTCGCCTGCCGAGACGGCGTAGGTCCCGCCCTGGTTGCTGGTGGCGCTCGCCGGGGTGGTCGCCCGCAGGTAGATCTTCGAGCTGGACGTGTAGACGGCAGGGGTCAGCATCGTCTGGACAGCGGTCGCCGCGACCACCGCGAGCAGACTCACCGCGATGATCCGCCACCGTGCCCCCAGAACGCCCAGGAACTCCCGGAACGTCACTTTGCCCCCCTGGCCCAACTCGACAGTACGTGCGGCGATCCTCCCATATCATCCAAGGGGTTGTGCCGAGTCGGAGACATCCGGGGACGGTACGGGGAGAGGGGTGAGTGGTCATGTGGGCACTGCGCGTGTCCCACAGCGCCGTCGTCGACGCGTGGCGTGGGCGGGAGCGCGCCCTGCGACGCCTCGGCCACCGGGTCGACATCGTGTCGGCTGCGGCGTGGTCCGAGGGCGGCCGCCGCGTCGCCCTGTCCGTGCTCCCCGACGAGCCGGTCGTGCCGGCGCGCACTGTCGGCTCGCACCCGGCCCTCTTCCTCTACGACCCGCGCCCGCTGTGGCGGGCCATCGGTCGCCCGGTCGACGTCATCGACATCCACGAAGAGCCCTTCGCCCTCGCGACCGCCGAGGTGCTGCTGCTCCGGTGGCTGCGTCGCCAGCGCGCCCCCTACCTGCTCTACTCGGCCCAGAACATCGACAAGCGCTATCCGGTCCCGTTCCGGTGGCTCGAGCGAGCCGCGCTGCGCCACGCGAGCGGCGTCAACGTGTGCAACGACGCGGCCGGCCGCATCGCCGAGCGCAAGGGCTTCCCGGGTCGCGCCCGCACCGTCGACCTCGGCACCGACCTGACCGCCTTCACCCCGCCGGCGTATGCCGACACGCCCCGTGAGGTGCCCGTCGTGGGGTTCGCCGGTCGCCTCGACGCCGCCAAGGGTGCCGACGTGCTCCTGCGCGCTGCGGCGCTCGAGCCCGCCGTGCGCGTACGCCTCGCCGGCGACGGACCCGAGAGGCACGCCCTCGTGGACCTCGCGGAGCGGCTCGGCATCGCCGACCGCGTCGAGCTCCTCGGCGCGCTGGCGCCTGAGGCGCTGACCGACTTCTACCGCTCGCTCGACGTCCTGGTCGTCCCGTCGCTCACGACCCCCTCGTGGGTCGAGCAGTTCGGCCGGGTCGCGCTCGAGGCGATGGCCTGCGGCACCCCGGTCGTCGTCAGCGACAGCGGCGCACTGCCGGAGGTCGTCGGCGACGCCGCTCTCGTCGTCGCCGAGGGCGACGTCGCCGAGCTCGCCAAGGCGATCAGCGAGGTCGTGCACGACCGCGACGTGGCCGGGCGGCTCAGAGCAGCCGGCCTCGCCCGCGCGGCGGCGACGTCGTGGGACCGCATCGCGGCGGAGCACGATGCGATGTACCGCGCCGCGGCGAAGCAGTGGACGCCGCCAGGACCGGACGACCGGCCGCTCGAGGTCGTCGTCGTCGCGTACGGCCAGCCCGACCTCCTCGCCGACGCGCTGGCTCCGCTGAGCACGCTGTCGGTGACGGTCGTCGACAACTCCTCCTCGCCTGCGGTGCGCTCCGTGGTGGAGGCCGCGGGCGCCCGCTACGTGGACCCGGGTCGAAACGGGGGTTTCGGGGCCGGCGTCAACGAGGGGCTGCGACGGGTCGACCCCCGCGCCGACGTCCTGCTCGTCAACCCCGACGCGGTGGTCGCCCCCGGCGACGTCGAGGTCCTGCGCGCAGCCCTGCTCGCCGAGCCCGACCTCGCGAGCGTCGGGCCGTCGCAGGTCGACGCCACGGGCACGCACTCCCGGGTCGAGTGGCCCTTCCCGTCGCCGCTCGCGACGTGGGTCGAGGCCGCCGGACTCGGCCGCCTGCGACGCAACCGCTACGTCATCGGGTCGGTGCTGCTGCTGCGCCGCGAGGCCCTCGACCACGTCGGTCCCTTCGACGACGAGCGCTTCTTCCTCTATGCGGAGGAGACCGACTGGGCGCGCCGCGCGGTCCTGCTCGGCTGGCGTCACGCGCTCGTGCCCGCAGCGCGTGCCACCCATGTGGGTGCCGCGACGAGCACCGACCCCGACCGGCGTGAGGGCCACTTCCACGCCGCGCAGGAGATCTATCTCCGAAAGCACTTCGGCAGCGTGGGCTGGCAGGTCGGGCGTGCCGGGCAGGTCGTCGGCTCTGCCGCGCGAGGGGTCGTGCTGCGGGGAGACCGGCGTCGCGCGGCACGTGCACGCCTACACCTCTACCTCGCAGGTCCCGCACGGTTGGAGGAACGGCCCCGCGACGCCCGCGCCACACGCAGCGACCGTCCGTCCGTGCCTCTCGACGAGCTGGGACGGGTGGCCACGTCGTGAGCATCATCCCGGAACGTCTCCTCCGCACCGGCACGACCGACCTGCTCACCCGCATCGGTCTGGTGCTCGCCGGCGTCGCCCTCATCGCCGTCGTAGGACGTCTCGCCGTGACGACGCCCGACGCAGCGATCATCCTCGCCGTCGCCGTGCTCGCGATGGGTGTGACGGCAGTGCAACCCGGTCTCATCCCGCTCGCCGTGCTACCCCTGCTCCTCGTCGTCCTCCGCGTCGGCGGCGGAGGGGTCGACCTCTCGCTCTCGGACTTCGCCCTCGCAGCGGCCGCCGTCCCAGCCCTTCTTCTCGCCAGGCGGCCCTTCTCCGCCGGCCTGCGTGCGGTCCTCTGGGCCTCGGCGGTGTACCAGTTCGCCACGCTGATCACGGTCGTCAACAACCCGTACACGGCGAACGCCGTCGAGTGGGCGCACGCCTGGATGCTCGTGTCCGGATCGCTTCTCGTCGGATGGGCCGTCGGCGCCAACGGTCACGCCCGCACCGGTCTCCGCCTGCTCATCGGCACCATCGCCGTCCTGGCGACCATCACCGTCGTAGAAGGTCTGATACACATCGCGCACGGCGACCTGAGCCCGGTCTACCCGAGCTTCCCGTATGGCATGCACAAGAACTTCGCGGGCACGGTGTGCGCGATGGGGGCGGTCATGGTCTATGCGCGGCCCGCGTGGGGCGGGATCAATCGGAGGTGGTCCTTCGTCCTCATGGGCATGATGCTGACGGCTGTCCTGCTCACCCAGTCGAGGCAGGCGGTCATCGGTCTGGTCGCGGCAGTCTTCGTCCTGGTCCTGCGCTCGCGGACCGATCGACGACGGTCCAAGCTCGTGCTGCTGCTCGTCGCCCCGCTCGTTCTCTTCGTGACGAACCTCGTGCAGGACCAGGTCCAGTCCGGGAACCAGTTCAACTCGGTCTTCCAGCGCCTCACGTGGTTCCAGGACTCCATGACCGTCTGGTCCTCCGACCCGTGGTTCGGCGTCGGGCTGCGCTGGTGGTACACCGACCGGTTCCCGTTCCAGTTCCAGCCGCCCAACGCCGAGATCGAGGTGCTGACATCGGCCGGGGCAGTGGGCCTCGCCGCCTTCGTCCTCCTCATGGTCGTGGCACTGCGGGTCGCGTGGCGGATGGACCCGGCCTACGGGTCCCTGGCGGTGGCCGTTCTGGTGTCACGGATCGTCCAGGGCCAGTTCGACCTCTTCTGGTCTGCCGTGCAGGGGTCGCTCCCGTTCCTCGTCCTCGGCCTGTGCCTCGGGGCGAAATGGTGTTCCGAGCAGCGCGAGTCGTCCGAGGCCCGAGCGCCCGAGCCGGCTGGGGCTCCGCACCCCGCCGGACTGCTGCAGACCCCTGGGGCCGCTCGGTGACCACGATCGTGCAGATCGCGCCCGAGATCGGGCCCGGCACCGGGGTGGGTTCCGTGGCTCACCACCTCGAGCAGGAGTGGCGGCGGACGGGGGTCACCGTCGAGCGCTTCACCCTCACGGAGTCGGGCGGCGCCTGGTTGCCGACACCTCGGGGCGGTCTGCAGGGCCGGCTCGCGGTCCTGGCCAGGGTGGTGTGGTTCTCGTCCGTCGGGACCCGCCGCGCGCGGCGCTATCTCGCCGACCACCCCGAAACCGTCTCCGTGTGCCACAACGACGTCCTCGCCGGGGACATCTACGTCAACCACGGACTCGTCCAGGCCGCGATGCGGTCGAGAGGGGCGTACTGGTACCGGATCCTGCGCAACCCCCTGCACCTGTTCACCACGGTGCGGGACAAGCGCCGCTACACCTCCGCCACCCACGGGCTCGTCGTGAACCTCTCCGACCAGGACCAGCGGCTCCTGCGCGAGCTGCACCCGTCCTTGCGGCCGGGCACCGCTGTCGTCACCAACGGCGTCGACACGTCCGAGTTCGTCCCGCCGTCCGCTGACGCGCGGCGAGCAGAGCGGGAGTCGTTGGGGCTGACCGAGACCGACGTGCTGGCCGTCTTCATCGGGCACGAGTACGCGCGCAAGGGACTGGACCTCGTCGTGGACGCGCTGGACCAGTGCCCTGACCACGTGCGGCTCCTCGTCGTGGGCGGGTCACCGGATCTCGTAGCCGGCATGGAGTCGCGGGCCGCCGCCGTGCGCAACCGGGCCCGCATCACCTTCGTCGGTCCGAGCCGTGACCCGAGGCCCTGGCTGCGCGCGGCTGATGTGCTGTGCCTGCCCAGCGCCTATGAGGCGTCGCCGCTCGTCGTCCTCGAGGCGTTGTCCATGGGGGTTCCCGTCATCGGCGCTCGCACCGGCTCCATCCCCGATGTCGTCGAGCACGGGGTCAACGGCTATCTCGTCGAACGGTCGGCGACCAGCGTGGCCGAGGCGCTCGACCTGCTCTCCGGGGCAGACCGTCCCTCCCTGCGTCAGGCGGCTCGCCGGACTGCCGAACAGCACACGTGGGCCCATGTCGCCGCCCGCTACGTCGAGCTGCTCGACGGCCTGCGTGCCGCGCCGGGACGAGGCCGAGAGGCCTCATGAGAATTCTGCACGCGATCCGCTCGGACGGGTTCGCCGGCGTCGAGAGCCATGTCGCTCTGCTCTCCCGCGCCCAGGCCGCAGCGGGTGACGAGGTCGTGGTCATCGGAGGCGACACCCACCGTATGCCGGCTGCCGCAGGTCCGGGCGTACGCACCCTTCCGGCCGCGACCGTCACCGACGTCCTCATCGCCGTGCGGCGCTGGGCGGTCGATGCCGACGTGGTGCACGCCCACATGACGGCCGCCGAGATCGCTTGCGCCACAGCGCTGCTGGGCGTGAACGTTCCGCTGGTGGTGACCCGGCACTTCGCCAGGAGTCGGGGGAGCAACCCCGTCTCGAGCGTGGCGGCCGCCCTGGCCGCACGCCGAGTCGACGCTCAGATCGCGATCAGCCGCTACGTCGCGGACAGCATCGCGGGGGCGAGCGTCGTGATCCACCCGGGCGTCGAGAGCAGTCCCGAGACGCCCCCGGCCGCGGCGCGCGAGAGGGTGGTGCTGCTCGTCCAGCGGCTCGAGCTCGAGAAGGACTCCGACGTCGCGCTGCGGGCCTTCGCCGCGTCCGGGGTCGCCTCGCAGGGCTGGCGTCTCGACGTCGCCGGGGACGGTGCCGAGCGATGGCGACTGGCCTCCCTGGCGGCCGACCTCGGCCTGGCCGACTCAACCCGCTTCCTCGGTCACCGGAGCGATGTGCCGGACCTGATGGCGCGCGCAGGTGTGCTCCTGGCCCCCTGTCGCATCGAGGGGCTCGGCCTCACGGTTCTCGAGGCTATGGGAGCGGCCCTTCCCGTCGTCGCGGTCGGCGCCGGAGGGCACCTCGAGACCGTCGGGGCCGTCGACGGCGCGGCGCTGCACGCACCAGGAGACCACGAGAGTGCGGGACGGAAACTGGCCGCTCTCGTCGCTGATCCTCGCCGCCGGGACGCTTATGCCTCCGACCTCCAACGCGCCCAGCGCACCTGCTTCACGCCCGAACACCAGGCACGAGAGACCCGGGCCGTCTATCGAGGGGTGCTGTGATGGATCTGGTCGTGACCTCCCTCGAGGCGTGGGACCGTGTGTGGCGACGCAACCAGCATCTCGTCGCCGGTCTGTTGCGCGGCGACCCGACCCTCCGGGTGCTCTTCGTCGAGCCGGCGACCGACCCGCTTCACGCAGCCCTCGGCGCCAGCCAGCCGAGGCTCGGCCGCGGGCTGCGTCCCGGGCCGTCGCTCGACGGCATACGGCCCGAGGCGCTGTGGCTCCTCGAGCCCACCAAATGGCTGCCCCGGCGAGTCGACCGCCGCGTCGACGAGCGTTGGGCTCGGCAGGTGCTCCGGACCGCCCGTTCGCTCGACATGGCCGACCCGGTCCTCTGGGTCAACGACCCGAGCGGCGCGCTGCTGGTCGAGGCGACGACATGGCGCTCGCTCTACGACGTCACCGACGACTGGACGCTCGCCGAGCGGTCGACCGCCGAGACCGAGCGGGTCATCGCGCAGGAACAGGTGCTCTTGGCTCGGTGCGACGAGGTCGTCGTCTGCTCCCCGGCCCTCGCGGCGAGCAAGGGGCAGCGCCGGAAGGTGACTCTCGTGCCCAACGGGGTCGACACGGCGGCCTACCTCGTCGCGCACGACCGACCTGCGGACCTCCCCGACGCGCCCGTGGTGCTGTATGCCGGCACGCTCCACAGTGACCGCCTGGACGTCGCTCTCTGCGCTCGCGTGGCGGACGCACTGGCAGGCCGGGGCAGCCTTGTGATGCTCGGGCCTGACGCCCTCAAACCCAGCGAACGTCGCACGCTCGAGCAGTCAGGGGTCGTTCTGCTCGGCGCGCGGCCAAGTGGCGACGTGCCGGCCTACCTCCAGCACTCGGATATGCTCATCGTGCCGCACGTCGTGACTTCCTTCACGGACAGCCTCGACCCGATCAAGCTTTACGAGTACCGAGCCGCCGGCAGACCCGTGGTGTCGACGCCTGTTGCGGGCTTCCGCGACGTGGACGAGGACCGGATCGAGGTCGCCGACGAGGGTGGTTTCGTCGACGTTGTCCTCGGAATGCTGTCAGGTCACCCTCCTGGGGGCACCTCAAGCCGCGGCGGAGCCCCGGTCGACTGGAGTGACCGCGTCGACCGGATGGCTGCTGTCATCGCGCGTCTGGCTCGTTAGAGTCGGGCACGATGACAGCCAGCAGTGACTCACTGGACAACCGCGACCGGGTCAAGATGGTGCACGTCCCCTTGCGGGCACTCGGAGTCCCACTCGACGTTGTGGTTCCCGCTTCCCTCGAGCAACCCGTGCGCGACATCTGGCGGCTCTGCCTTGACGATCGGCCTCGATGCAGCGAGGTGAAGCAGGTGCGCCCTCCCGCGGCTTCTGACGACGAAGGCTCTCGGGCGTCGGCGCTGCAGTCACTCACCCAGTCCGTGACGCGCGCGGCCATTGATTCGCGGGCTGGCACGGCCTTGATGCTCCACGCGGGGGGGCTGTGCGACCCAACGAGCGGGGCGTCGATTGTCTACGTCGCCCCCGGAGGTACGGGTAAGACGACCCTGACGCGGGTGCTTGGGCGCGGCCGCGGCTACCTCTCCGACGAAACCATAGCGATCAGGGAGGACCTCGGAATCGACGTTTATCCCAAGCCCTTGTCTCTGAGGCGGTCGGGGTCCTCGATCAAGGACGAGACTGATCCTTGCACTCTCGGACTGAGCTTGGCTCCAGTCGACCCGTGGTTGGCGGGGCTTGTCGTGCTGGTTAGGGACTCACCTCCCGGAAGGTCTGTTGAGGTTGAGAACGTGCCGCTTCTCGACGCTATCGCGCTTCTGGCACCCGAGAGCTCGTCGCTTGCGCAGCTGCCCAGCCCCCTACGCCGTCTAGCCGCGGCGATCGAAAGCGTTGGTGGGCTCCGACGCGTGCACTACGGCAACGCCGACGATCTCGAACCAATCGTCGCCACGGTGCTGGAGCGGCAGCGGTGAGCATGGTGTGGGCCGTTGAGGCGCTGGATGAGCTGATCGGGGAGGACGGCTCCGTTGTGCTGATCCCCGTGAACGGGGCGTATCGGGTCGTCCGGCTTTCGACACTCGGACAAGCTGTCCGCGAACTGACCGCGGGTGGCACGTCGATCGAGCAGCTCGCCTCGGGGCTCGTAGCCCGCTTCGGGACGCCTCCTGAGCGAGCGGACTCCCGTGACGCCGTCCGGGCGGTGCTGGCCAGCCTCGAGTCAGAAGGAGTCGTCCGCCTTGACGGCTGACGAGGTCACTCGACACATGCGCATGAACAGCCGTTTGAAACGGTGGGGGTGTGGGCCTCGACGACGAGGCGCATGGCTCCGCGCGGTTGGCGAAGATGCGTGAGCGCCACCGCCGGGTCGCCTAACCTTGGCACATGGTCCCAACCGCCCTCACTGTTGCGCCTCTCCTTCTCGCGGCGGTGCTGGCAGTTGCAGGTCTCGCAAAGCTGCGAAGCCCTGGCACTGGTGCGTCGAGCCTCCGGTCGCTGGGGGTGCCGAGGGCACTCGCTATTCCGACTGTCGCAGCGGCGCACCCGTGGGTGGAGGTCACCCTGGCGCTGCTACTCACGCTCGGGACTGGTGTGCTCGGCGTGCTCAGTGCTGGCGCTTCCTTGGCGCTCGTGCTGACCTACCTGTGGTTGGTGATCCAGGTGCTGCGCCGAGGAGATGATGTCGACTGCGACTGTTTCGGCGCATTCGGACCGGCCCGTGTGACTGCTGCGACGGCAGTACGTAATGGTTGGTACGTCGTGCTCGCGTGCCTGAGCATCTGGGCGTACCGCGCGGATGTGGGTCCACGGGACGCCCTGCAGCGAATGGACGGCAACGAATGGTGGTGGCTCGCGGCGACAGCGGCCGCAGGCTTGACCGTGATTCTCACAGTCGGCGGGCCGGATCCTGGCCGAGCTTCTTCACCCGGTTTCGTCGACGAGGCGGAACTCGAAGATTACCTTCGCACGCCGACCCCGGCGGTGCCCGTCACGCTCAGCGACGGATCCGTGCGCAGTCTTCGTGACCTCAGCGCGACACGGCCCCAAGTGCTCCTGTTTGTCTCCACCACGTGCGGCCTGTGCACGACCGTCATCGATCAGATACCTGCGTGGCGCGCCGCCTTGCCCATGCTGGACGTGCGACTCGCCTACATCGTGCCGCCCCCCAGCGGCGCTGACGGGGACGAGTGGACGATCTACGACCCGGAGCGTTGGGCCTACGACACCTTGGGAATCGAGGGCACCCCCAGCGCGGTGGCGCTCGGGGCAGACGGACAGTTGGCGGGCGGCCCTGTCGCCGGCCCAGACAACGTCACGCGGTTCATCGCCGACCTCGTCGCGGAGCTGGGACACCTGGTCGTCAATCTCGACAGGGACAGTGACGGCCCCTTGGACGCTCTTCCAAGGGGCCATCGCCAAACGTACTGATCGTCAGCAGGGGTGTGCGCCGCCAGAGGTGCTGGCGTGCTCCAGCTGCACACAGGCCCCAGCGGTGCTGCACCTGTACAGGAAGTAGTCCAGGGTGATCGTCGTGTTCCGGCTGTTGGGGAAACCGCACACCTGGATGTCGTACTGCAGGGGCGCGGTGCTGGCGGGGATGCAGATCTTCTGGTATCCCGCGGGAACGGTGACGGTACATGTGCACGCCGCGCTACAGGTGACGGTCTGGCCGCTCGTCGGAGTGATCTGCAGCAGCAAATCGGCATTGTCAGCGGGCGAGAGACCCTGCGCGGTGACGCTCGCCACGAGAATGCGCTCGAACGACGCGGCCTGGATCGTGGCCGGGGCTCGGTAGCCCTTGTCGCATGGCCCGGACTGGCCCGGAAGCTTGCAGAAGTCGCTCGTCAGGCAGAAGGTGCCTGTACACAGGACGCTGGCAGCCGCGCTCGGCGCGGCAGCGGCGATGGTCACTGCGGGCACCGCCCAAGCAGCCCCCTTCACCAACGTGCGTCTCGTTGGGCTCACATTGTGGCCCGCCTCGGTACTGCTCATGTCGGAATGCCCCCTCTAGTGGCTTGATCTGATTACAGGTCTAGACCGTCCCCGGTCTCGGCCCCTTCCCCAAGCGTCACGATAACGTAGTAAGGCAGCCACTTAGAGAGTTCCCCAGATCTGTCTCGCTGGCCGCGCGACCATCGTGATCCGGGGTTGCAGGCCCACATAGAGCCAGGAGATGCACGGCGGGCGCACGACGGGCGCACGACGGGCGCACGTGGTTGGGGGACGCGCGCCCATGGGCCAGAATGCACCCATGTCCTCGACGCCCTCCCTCCCGACCACGACCCCGCGCAKCCTCTCGGGCATGCAGCCGACGAGCGACTCGCTCCACCTCGGCAACTACATCGGTGCGCTGGTCGAGTGGGTGCGCCTGCAGGAGACGCACGACGCCTTCTACTTCGTCGCCGACCTGCACGCCCTGACGGTCGCCCCGGACCCCGAGGTGCTCCGCGAGCGCACCCGCATCACCGCCGCTCAGTTCATCGCCGGCGGCGTCGACTCGGCGCGCTCGACGCTGTTCGTCCAGAGCCACATCGCGCAGCACACCGAGCTCTACTGGGTGCTCGGGACGCTCACCGGCTTCGGTGAGGCGAGCCGGATGACGCAGTTCAAGGACAAGTCCGCCAAGGGCACCAACACCAACGTCGGCCTCTTCGCCTACCCCGTGCTCCAGGCCGCCGACATCCTCATCTACGACGCGAACGTCGTCCCCGTCGGCGAGGACCAGCGCCAGCACCTCGAGCTCTCGCGTGACCTCGCGGGCCGCTTCAACCAGCGCTTCGGCGACACGCTCGTCGTGCCCGAGCCGCACATCATGAAGGCGACGGCCAAGATCCAGGACCTCCAGGAGCCGACGGCCAAGATGAGCAAGTCGGCCGCCTCCGACACTGGGCTCGTCAGCCTGCTCGACGAGCCCGCGCGCATCGCGAAGAAGATCCGCTCGGCCGTGACGGACGCCGAGCGCGAGATCCGCTTTGACGAGGAGAACAAGCCGGGCATCTCCAACCTGCTCTCGATCCACTCGGCCCTGTCGGGCACGCCGGTGGCGATCCTCGAGGAGCAGTACGCCGGCAAGGGCTACGGCGACCTCAAGAAGGACGTCGCCGAGGTCGTCGTCGAGGCGGTGACGCCGTTCCGGACCCGCACCCTCGAGCTCATGGCCGACCCCGGCGAGCTCGACCGCATCCTCGCCGACGGCGCCGAGCGGGCCCGCGCCGTCGCAGAGGCGACGGTCCGCCGCGTGTACGACAAGGTCGGCCTTCTCCCCGTCCTCGGTCGGAACCTGGGATAACGACGCTCTGCCCGCCCGCGCTGGGTAGGGTGCCACCGTGATGCAGACAGGGGAGCTCAAGCCGCGAGCCGACCTCCCGCACGGCACGTCAGGGCTCGGGGCGCTGCGCCGAGGCCTCCTCCAGTGACTCGTCCCACCGGGTGCGACAGGATCTCCGACCACCTGCTCACTGGGTCGATTGTCGGCATTGGCCACCGGGTGTGCGAGGTCGCCACCGCGCAGATGGGGTCGCGGGAAGATCGCGCGAACACGCCTGATGTCGACGGACGTCGACATCACAGACAGAACATCGGGGGCGCAGCGTGAGCACGGACATGGCGATTCGTGCGGTAGGACTGTCGAAGTCCTACCGCATCGCTCATCGAGCAGCACCGGTCACCCGGGTGACCGAGGCCGTAGCCCAGCGACTGCGTCACCCGTTTCGTCGCAAGGACTACGAGGACTTCACCGCCCTGTCGGACGTGTCCTTTGAGATCCCGTGGGGAGAGGCCGTCGGCATCGTCGGGCGAAACGGCGCCGGAAAGTCCACCCTGCTCAAGCTCCTGACGCGGATCACGGCGCCGACGGCTGGAAGGATCGAGCTGTCCGGTCGCATGGGCAGCCTGCTCGAGGTGGGCACGGGCTTCCACCCGGAACTGACGGGTCGCGAGAACATCTTCCTCAACGGCGCGCTGCTCGGGATGCGGCGCAACGAGATCCGACGGCGTTTCGACGAGATCGTCGACTTCTCGGGGGTGGAGCGCTTCCTCGACACGCCGGTCAAGCGATACTCCTCCGGCATGTACGTCCGGCTGGCGTTCTCGGTGGCTGCGCACCTGGACACGGAGCTCCTGGCGATCGACGAGGTGCTGGCCGTGGGAGACGCGGAGTTCCAACGGAAGTCTCTGGCCAAGATGCGGGACGTCGCCAACGACGGACGAACCGTGCTCTACGTCAGTCACCAGATGCAGACGGTTGAGTCGCTGTGCACTTCGGCGATCTTCCTCCAGCACGGCACGCTCCAGCTGCAGGGCGGTGTCGCCGACGTCATCAAGCGCTATCGCGGCAGCTTTGAGGAGTATGCCGCGCGTGAGACGCAGGCGCGGAAGGGGCTGAGTGACGACGTGCCTCGCATCCTCGAGGTCGTGCCGACGAGTCAGTCCTTCTCCGTCGACGATGACAAGTCGGTCGACATTCGCATCGGTCCGACCGACGACTTCATCGGCACCTACTTCGTCTCGGCGCACCTGACGGACGCGAACGGGAACGTCGTGGGTCAGTGCGACTCTCGCCTCGTCGGCCGCTACCTGGACGCGGACCGTGAGCAGCGTCTTCGGCTGTCGATCCGCCACCTGTGGATGAAGCCTGGCCGTTACTCGATCGACGTCTTCGTGTGTGCGTCAGGCATCTTGGATTCGTGGGAGGGCTCGGCCACGTTCGACATCCTGCCGTCGTTGCCCTACCCGGAGCTGACCTCACCCGAGGCCACCGGCCACGGTGCGGTCCTGCTGGACTTCGACTACGAGGTGCACGCATGAGCAAGGTCGTCATCACACCCCCCGGGCGTCTGAGTCTCCCGCACTGGCAGGAGCTCTGGGGCGCCCGAGAGGTCTTCCTTCGCTTCGGCCAGCGCGACGTCCTCCTCCGGTACCGGCAGACGGCCGTGGGCGTCACCTGGGTGATCCTGCAACCCTTGGTTGCGGCCGGGATCTTCTCCATCATCTTCGGCCGGATCGCAGGTCTCTCGACCGACGGGGTGCCGTACTTCCTCTTCTCCTACATCAGCATGCTGGGCTGGAATCTCTTCTCCGGCGTGCTGAACCGGGCCGCCCCTTCGCTGGTCGCCAACCAGGCGCTCGTGTCCAAGGTGTTCTTTCCACGCATCCTCGTCCCGGCGTCGACGATCCTGTCGGTCATCCTCGACTTCGTCGTGGCCCTCGTCCTCGGCGTCGTTCTGCTGGTCGCCTTCCGGGTCAACCCGGGCATCGCGGCGCTCGCCCTTCCCTTCTGGGTCCTGTGCACCCTCTGCCTGAGTCTGGGGTTGGGACTGGCCGCCTCCGCGATCATGGTGCGCTACCGGGACGTGGCGTACGTCCTGCCCTGGCTGGTCCAGATCGGGCTGTATGCGACGCCCGTGGCGTATTCGCTCGAAGCCGTTCCCGAGCAGTACCGCATCTTCTTCGATCTCAACCCGATGAGCTGGCTGCTGACTGGGATCCGCTGGTCCTTGCTCGGCACGGCGCCGCCGCCGGTGTGGCAGCTGGCCGCGGCGGTCATCGTCAGCGCAGGGGCTCTCTTCGCCGGGTTGCTCGTCTTCCAGCGGTTCGAGCGGTCGTTCGCGGACGTGATCTGAGGCCAGCCCCGCTCTCGGGGTGACGATCGGTGAGGGTGCGACCGTCGCGGCCGGTGCGATCGGAGCGGGCGCACGTCCGGCAGGCCCGCGGCCGCACTGGTCGAGGAGATTGGGTACGGTCGGGTGCGTGAGTGTTGCGCGCCCCACGACGATCGGCGTCTCGATCCCGATCCCGGCCCCGCACGGTGACTATCTCCAGCGTCGCCGGGCCGACTTCGGTGACCCCCAGGCCTGGCAGATCCCCGCGCACATCACCCTGCTGCCGCCGACCGAGGTCGACGCGGAGGCGTATGCCGCCTTCCGGAGCCACTGCGCCGAGGTGGCCGCCGCGCACGCCGCGTTCGACGTCGTCCTGCGTGGCACGGGCACGTTCCGTCCGCTGTCCGACGTCGTCTTCATCCAGGTGGCCCAGGGCGTCTCGAACTGCGAGGCGCTCGAGGTGTCGCTGCGCTCGGGGCCGGTGAGCCGCGCCCTCGAGTTCTACTACCACCCGCACGTCACCGTGGCGCACAACGTGCCGGCCGAGTCGCTCGACCTCGCCTTCACCGACCTCGCCGACTACTCCGTCGCCTTCACTGTCGGCGCCTACCACCTCTACGAGCTGGGCGAGGACGACGTGTGGCGTCCCGTGCACGAGTTCACCCTCACCGGGGGCTGACGGGTGCCGGCTCTGGGGCCCCTCATGGATCGGCTCAAGGCCCTGTCTCCGTACCGGGCGTGGACCCGATTCAGCACGTCGAGCGGCAACCTGCTCGCGGCGGGGGTCAGCTACTACGCCTTCTTCTCCATCTTCCCGGCGCTCGCGCTCGCCTTCGCGATCTTCGGCTTCGTCCTGCAGGACCGCCCCGATCTCGTCCTCGCGATCGCCGACTCGCTCAACAAGGCCCTCCCCGGGATGGTCAAGACGCCGAGCAACCCCGACGGCATCATCAGCATCGAGGCGCCGGCGAGCCTGACGCTGACCCTGACCGGCATCATCTCGTTCGTGACCCTGCTGTTCGCCGGCATGGGGTGGGTCCGGGCCCTGCGCACCGGCATCCGCGGCGTCTTCGGCCTCGAGGTCGCGACACACGCCATGGTGCGGACGATGGCCCGTGACCTGCTGGTCCTCGTGACCGTCGGTACGGCCGTCGCGGTCTCGGCGATCCTCACGAGCAGCATCGGTGGTCTGGCCGAGCAGGTGGCCGGGTGGGTCGGTCTCGAGGGCAACGGACTCCTCGTCGGCCTGCTGGGACTTCTCATCGGCATCGTCTTCGACACCTTCATCCTCGTCGTCCTGCTGCGGACCCTCTCTGGAGCACCGCTGCCGCTGCGCGACATCCGTCAGGGAGCGGTGATCGGCGCCGTCATCCTCACCCTGCTCARGCTGTTCGGCGGTTTCCTCGTCAGCCATGCCACGGCGAACCCGCTGCTCGGGGCCGTCGCGCTCTCGGTCGGACTGCTCTTCTGGCTCGACCTCATGTCCAAGGTCATCCTCCTCTCGGCCGCGTGGGCCGCGAACGACGTCGACCTCGACGCCCTGGGCGATGACACCGGCCGCTCGACGCTGTCCAGGGCCGCCCGCCCCGTGTTCATCGCCCCGCTCGCCTCCGGCGCCGACACCAGCCTCGTGCCGTATGCGGCAGCCCCCCTCGAGGTGGCGCCCGGGCACGCCGACGTGGCTGGGCGGGACGTCGCCGGTTCCCGCGCGGTCGACCGGGTCAGCCTCGCCGCGGGTGCGGTCGTCGGTGCCGCCTCGGCCGCGCTGGTCGCTGTGCTTCGCCGGCAGCACCGCTGAGGGACCCGGGGCACTGCGCCTGTCAGTACCGCTGTTCGCCGTGCGGGCAGACACGTGCTGGGTACATTCGACCCGTGATAGCCCATGTGCCGACGCCGGGTGACCACTTCTCGCCGATGACAGGATCGGCCGTGATGACGGTGATCGACGGGCTGGCCCGTCCGACGGCCGAGAGCGCCAGGCATCAGGTTCTGGTGGCTGAGGGAACGTATGCCGAGCGATACAACTCAGCAGACGTGATCTCCTACCCGCCTGCCCCACCGCGGAGCCGCTCAGTCCGTCTCGTCGATACAGCCCTCGCCCGGATGGGCGCCGGCCGGCCCTTCGCCTCCCGTGAGTACCGTGCTGCCTTCAAGGTCCTGAGCGACGCACCGCACACCGTGCTGCTCCACAACGCGCCTAACGTGGCCACTCTCCTTCCCGCCCAGTCAGCGCCAGTGCTCTACGCACACAACGAGATCCTGCACGGAGCCCCGTGGGCAGCTCACAGCTCCGTCCGCGGTTTGGAGGGGATCATCACCGTCAGCGAGTGGTTGGCTGAAAGGACGCGCCACCGCGTTCCTCGCTCGATGCGCTCCCGGGTCGTCTCCCTGGTCAACGGTGTCGATACCGATTCCTTCGTGCCCGTGGACCGGACCGACCGAGACGGACTGAGAATCCTGTACGTGGGCCGGGTCGTGCCGGAGAAGGGCCCCGACGTGCTGTTGGATGCGGTGGAGCGAGCCGGGATCCACGGACTCACCGTCAGGATCGTGGGCAGTGAGGGCTTCGCCATCGATGGCCCACTTTCCAGCTACGAGCGCGCCCTGCGCAGACGCGCCTCAACCCTGTCCTGTGGGGTCGAGTTCGTGCCGTTCACACCGCGGGCAAAGCTTCCTGCCCACTACGAGTGGGCAGATGTCGTGACGCTCCCGTCTCGATGGGAGGAGCCGTGCGGTCTCACGCTGCTGGAGTCGCTCGCCAGCGGCGTGGCAACCGTGGTCACGGAGTCCGGTGGCATGCCGGAGGTCGCCGGGGACGCTGCGATAGTCATCAGGCGCAACGACCCAGGCGCCTTGATCGACGTCTTGCGACAGCTTGCTGACGCCCCGACGGTACGCAGCGATCTCGGTCGACGTGCTCGTGAACGGTCGATGGAATTCACATGGGCCGGTCGCGCTGAACGTTTGCACGAGATCCTCGAGGAGTGGGGCCTCCCGACAGCGGGCCCTGGCCGAGAGGTGTCCGCGAATGGTTGAGCCGAACAGCGAGCGTGTCTTGGTGGTGATACCGCTCTACAACGGTGCTCGGTTCATCGATGAGACGTTGCAGAGCGTCATCTCACAGACTCACCCCCATTTCGAGGTCGTCGTGGTCGACGACGGTTCCAGCGATGACAGCGTTGAAAGAGTGCGCCGGTGGTCGCACGCCGACGCTCGGGTGCGTCTGCGCACCAAGGGCTCGTCGGGCATCGCGTCCACCCGGAACCACGCGATGGCAGCCAGCACGCCTGGTGCGTCATACGTCGTCTTCCTGGACCAGGACGACGTATTGCCATCCGACTTCTTCAGTCGCGCGGTCTCCTGCTTGAGTCAACGGTCGGACGCCGTGGGCGCCGCTGCGCTGGTCGACCTCGTGGATGCTGACGGAAGACCATTCGACGATGGTGCGTTCGCGGCCGCGATGGTGGGTGGCGACGGCTCATCCTCGCTCGAGGCAAGCGATGGGCGCGAGGTCCGTTTCGAGGATGTGTTCGTCCACAACCGGCTCTGCCCCCCGAGCTGCGTCATGCTCAAGCTGGACATCGTGACCGAGGTGGGTGGACCCGACACGAGCTACGTCGTCGCGGACGACTGGGACTTGATGCTCCGGGTACTCAGGCACGGACCGGTGCTGTTCCTGCCTGGGGCTCGCGTCGGCTACCGGCGGCACGGATTCAACGCCTCTGACTCCGCGGGGGATCAGAACATCCAGGAAACGCGTCGGGTCTGGGCCCGGACCTACTTCTCGCGGGCGAACTCCGACGCGCAGCGCCGAGCGCTCCGACAGAAGTGGCGGACACGCCAGCGTCGAACAGCTCGCGCCAAGGCGCAGTCCGCTGTGACTGCCCTCGGGCGTGGCGAGCTGCTGATCGCCGCTTCGGGCCTGCTGGACGCCCTCGCGCACGCTGTATCTCTCCGTCCCCTGCGGTATTGGGCCAGGCCGGCGAGGTGACCTGATTGGGAGTTCTCGCGAGTCCTGTGCGGTGAGTCCGGGCCCYTGCGACCATCGCGCCGCAAGGATGTTTCACGCCGCGCGGCGCCGGCGCCGGGCGATCGCGAGCAGCACGACGCCGGTGGTGACGACGACACCGGCCGCGGCGAGCACGACGAGCGACCTGGTGCGGTCGGATGCCGTCGCCTCGCTCGCCGGGGCCGCGACCGGGCCCGCGACCGGGGACGGAGTGCCGGTCTCCGAGGTCCCCGGTCGGGCCCCCGCGCCGGCGCCGGCGCCGGTCGCGCCGCCAGTGGGCAGCTC
>NZ_JBFRDT010000025.1:0-46085 GCF_052113925.1 Terrabacter sp. RAF57
CTCATGTATCCAGCGCGGCCGGCTCGAACCCGCTCACCAGCGCTTCGGATCAGCCACTTCCCGGACCCGCGCCAACGACGCTACGCCGCACAGCCACCACGCGGAAGACCCACCTCCACGCGACCGGTTGACAACAGAAGGGAGCCGGTAAGACGCAGCTGCTGCCGAGACGGGCGCCCTGTTTGGTGCCGGGCGAGCCGTCGCGATTCCGCGAACGCCGGCTATCGAAGTTTGTCCCTCGTGCAGGCGGCAGGCAGGGGGACGCCAGCCATCGCGTCGTGCGCCGGCCCCCAAAAGGTCACGAAGCCGTTCACCCGTTGACTGAGAATCAACCCTCCGGCGGCCGACGGGCTGAAATATGTGGCGTTCGGGGCCCTATTCGGGCATGGCCTCTAGGTCGCCGGAAGCGCCGAGAATCGCTGTCGAGGATTCTTCGACGACGTAAGACACGGTTTAGCGGCGCGGCTGCTCGACCCCAGGTATGAAATTGCGGCAGTCCTAATATTGAAGTCCGCCCCACTGAGGTGCCTTTCAACATAAGCCCTCGCCGCCACTAATGTTCTTCCCGAAGCGCAAATGTCGTCGACCACGAGCACCTGGATTGGACGGACCGAGTTTTCGTCGAAATCCTTGGACGTGAAGCTCATTAAGTTTAATGGATTGTCAAATTCATTATGGTCGTTGCGAACCAACGATAGGACGGGCGAGATCTTCTTCTCGCCGAGAGCATGGGCTAGCATTCCTGCTACTATAAGCCCGCTTCTAGGTATCGCTATGATCAAATCTGGCAAGAACTTGTCCGCCACAAGTTTTGCCATGAGAGCGTCGACCTTAGCTTCGAGGTTTGGTCTAGTGTGGTCTTTAGCCTTCGCCTGGGTAACCAATCGTACGATGGCGGCAAGTGACGAGAGCAGCACGATCACGAATAGGAGAAAGCCAAAGATCCGCTGATCGGGCGGCAATGTCGGTATGATCGCGAGGGCGACGATATTCAGAACGATCGCGATAAACGCGACTGGCCGGGTCCTCGCGTCAAGTAGAACCAGCATCCGCGGCCAACTCCGCTCAGTGGGCATTTCCTGCCCCTGCACTATGGCTAGGAGTGAGGCTGTCGCTCGTCACGGCCCTCTGTCGTGTTGCCACACCCGGCCTCCCATCGTCGGCTTCAGCAACCACTGTCCTCAGTTCGGCGCGCCGCGTCTACCTCGCCTACTCGACTCATATGCACTCGGCGAAGGTATGACGCGGGGTCACGAGACGCCGGTGTGCTGCGAGATCGCTCGACGCGGCGCGCCTCCGGCCGATCAGTTGTTGAACGGGCAGCCCGTTTGGAAGATGCCCGAGCAGGTGACCCGCATACGCATTGAGCCGCCGATACCGGAGCCGCCGCCACCGATGGTGATGCTGTTGATACCTAGGATGCGGCCCTGTCGGTCGAGCAGCGGCCCACCGGAGTTTCCGGGATTGATTGACGCTGACGTCTGGTACCAGTTGGTTTCGATGCGGGAGATGATGCCGGTCGTCACTGTGCCCTCGAGACCGTATGGCGAGCCGATGGCGACGACCGGGTCTCCGACCTTCGCCTGCGGCGCCGCCTGAAGCGGCCTCAGGCCCCCGTTGAGGTACAGGAGGGCGACATCGTGTTCCTCGTCCCAGGTCCACAGCTTTGAGGGAAACTTCCGGTCTCCCTGGGAGGCGTAGGCGTCGGGGCCGCCCTGGACCGTGCATTCTTCGATGACGTGGTGGTTGGTGATGATCGCCGTGTCGTAGCCGTCGACCGCGGCGGCGTCGACGGCAAACCCCGAGCCCAGCGCGTCGCCACAATGCACCGTGACGACGGAGGACTTCACCTTCTCCACGACCGCGTTGGTGTCCAGGGCTGCGGACTTGGCTTGCTCCTGCGCCTTGGCCGCCTTGCTTGCGGTTTCGCTCGCCGTCGCGGCGCGGTCGCCGGCATCGCCCGCGGCCACCTTGGCGGACTCCGCCACGGTCTTGGCGTTCGATGCCTCGTGTTGCGCGCTGGCCACGGAAGTCCTCAGCTGTTGGACTTTCGAATCGGCAGCAGCGAGGTCTTCGGAGAGTTGGGTGATGCGTTGTGAGTCGGCCTGCTCGCGCACGATTAGATAGCCCGCACCAGCGGTGTTTGCCAGCAGTAACGCGACGGCGAACCCTATCCCCAGAGCTCGATACGCCCGACTCGCCTTCTGGGCCGGCGCTGGGGAGTCCGCCCTGAACGGAGGCCAGATCTCCCGGTAGTCGCCGCGATCGTCCGTCACCTGTTGCCCCTGACACGTGGCTCGAGTACTCCGGGCGATGGTAAGCACGAGTCCGAATCGCGCGTGGCGATTTCGAGGCATTAGCGGACGACTCCATGTGTGCCCGCGCCCCCACATGAGCGGGTCGCAAGCTGGATTTGGCGATTCCACTCCGTGTCGTCTCGGCGGCTGTGACCATGTTGCGACACGTGCAAGGCAGGGGAGGCCGACATCAAAGCAGGGTGGTACTACCAGTCGGGAGAGCGGCGTGTGCGGTATCACGACGGCGAAGGCTGGACCGAGCAGTACCGCAACCTCGATGAGCGGCCGGCCGCCGGCCTCGCCGACGTCGAGAGCACGGCACCCGCCGCAGAAACGCCTGCGGCCACAGCTGCCCCGGAGCCACGGAAACGAGCCCTTCCGATCTTGGCGGTCGGTGCCTGCGGGGTAATCCTTTTCGGATTCGGCCTTGGTGGAATCGTGAGCGGTGGCCTTGGCGGGCAACCAAGTGCTCAGGCGACATCGGTGGGGGCGTCCTTTGGCACAACGCAGGCGCAGCCGACACTGCCCATGGCGGGTCCGGTCACGACGCTGGAGACCTGGCCCTCGACATCGAGCGCAGCCTCGACGCCGCCAGCTCCCAAGCCGCCGGCGGCACGCCACCTGAAACCGGCGCCCGTTCCACCGCCCGCTCCCAAAGTGACTGCCTCACCAAGTCCCGGCGCTCCAAAGGGCCGGCTCATCACCCCGACGCCCAATCTCACGGGCTCTCCGGTGAATCCGCCGCCCGAGACGGACGCATTCGACAAGGCATACGCCAAAGTGATCGCCGGGCGGATCGTCGAAGACGTCGCCACCGGCGACACTCGATTCATGGACCGTCCCGACCTTAGGGCGGCCACCACGATGGGCTTCCTCTCCACGGACATGGAGGACCTGCTGGACTGCGGCATGCCGCGACTGGGCGACAAAGCCACCTACTACGCCACGGTGGCGACACTTCGTGACTTCTACGCCAAAGCGGGAGATCAGCTGCCCCGAGATGTAGACGGCGCACTTGCGACGTACACCGTCGCACGGCAACACACCGCGGAGCTGCTGACGCTTCTCAACCCCATTCTTGGAACCCGATACCGACTTCCGCCCTGGAGCTACATCCCAGACCAGCCGGAAACCTGGAACTTGGGCTTGGCGCCCTGAGCGCCATCGCGGCTAAAGGACGCAGGTCTCAGGAGGTCGATGAGGGGCCGAACCGTCGCGACCAGCCACAAGACACCAGCGCTCGACACCGCGGTCTCGTAGGAACAGGGTGTATGGGGTGAGTGATTTCAGAGAGGCGACACCGATTCCCGGCCCGGACGCGTTCCGCGCGAGCGGGCGTGACGCGCGGTTGAGCCAGGCAGCAATCGTCTTGGCGGCCGGAGCAGCGGTCGGTGGCCATTGGGAGCGCCTCGATTCGCCGGAGGCGGTCGGGCTTCCGCCGGAGCTCGGCCAAATCGAGAGGACCGGCGGCGTCAGCCTCGAGGAGGCCGTGGCGCCGCTCGAGGTCGATGCCGAGTCCTACGTCTCCGCTCCGGCACGCAGGATCCCCTCGGAGTTGGGTGCCGAGATGACGCAACGTCTCATCGACCAGCCACACGCGGTGACCGCCGCTGCCCTGGTCGAGGTAAGCCTGCACAGCGACAGCCGCCTGGTGCGCGCCTCGGCAGCGGTTGCGGCGCTCGACACGGCGGGTGGGGCGCAGCGAACCGACGTCGTGGCGACGCTCGTGGACGGCGCCGACGCCAGGGATGCTCTGACCCGGCAGATCGCGCGGATCGGACTCGCAAGAGTGAACCCGGGGCATGACAAGCTGGCCCATGTCGTCGGCCGCGCGGCAGAACTGACCGACACGGACCGTCCTTCACACACGGCCGTCCTCACCCACGGAACGTTCGCGGCCAAGACCCGCTGGTGGCGTCCCGGCGGCGACTTCTACACCTATCTGGACGCGCTCGTTCCGCCGCTTAACCTCCACGACCCGAGCTTCGGGTGGAGCGGCGTCTACAG
Organism: Terrabacter sp. RAF57; assembly: GCF_052113925.1. NCBI lineage: Bacteria > Bacillati > Actinomycetota > Actinomycetes > Micrococcales > Intrasporangiaceae > Terrabacter > Terrabacter sp. RAF57. The sequence continues at coordinate 4,305 of NZ_JBFRDT010000025.1, forward strand.
CGATCCCGCCCGGCAGCTGGCGGCGCAGCAACTGGCCGCCTGGCTCGTGGACCAGGGGCTGCAACAGCCAGACCTGTTCGCACACAGTCACGGCGGAACCGTGGCCAACCTCGCCACCCGCGGAGGCGCGGAGTTCGAACGCCTCGTCCTGCTCAGCTGGCCGGTTCACACCCAATGGTTCCCGGACTTCACCCAGATTCAGCGAATCATCGATATCAGGGTCCGCCTCGACCTCGTGATCATCGCCGACCGAGGTGGACAGACCTTCGCCCCTCCAGCGGCCTACCGAGGCAAGGTCACCTCTCACGTCAACGGGTGGTTCGACCATGGGGCCACCAACAACCCGGCGTACTGGCAACAGCACGACCTGCCCGCCGCATTGTGATCCGCGATCGCCGATAGGCTTGCCAAGGTGGGTGCGGCCGCCTCTGCGAAGGTCCTCGCGACGGGCTCGGCCTGGCGGCTGACCGGCCGCGCGGCGGCCGGTCGGAGGCTTGTCGACGCGGTCAACCAAGGCGGCGAGAATGAGCAGACGATCGCGGCTATCTTCCTCGTCAAGGCTGGCGACCGTGCGGTGCCACTGATCCACGAAGGACTCAGTGCCTACGGGCCCTCGCCAACTCTCGTCGAGATCCTCGGCAGCATCGGAACCGACACCGCCCGGATAGAGCTCCAGCGGGTGGCGTCGAATGGCTCTCCAGATCTTGCCCAGGCGGCCCAGCGCGCGCTCCGCACGCTGGACGAGATCGACCGCAGCCAGAGCTAGCGCGCTCCGCACACTGGCCGAGATCGACCGCAGCCAGAACTAGCGCTCTCCGAAGCCGGAAATGAGGATGACGAGCCGAAGGCCACGTTAGGTCGCGGGGGTTTGGCCGAGCACCGGCAGGCCCAAATGGCAACTGTCGACCCGCTTGATTCCGCGCACGGAGCCAGATCCCGCAAGCGGCTGCGGAAGGACACTGCCGCTTCGCGGCGACAGGACACTGCCGGTTCGCGGCGGATTGACGCATGCCGTAATGACTCACGTGCCACCACCGAGTGCGGGGGGACTGTCGGACCCCGCCGGCATGCTGGCCCCGTGGAGAGGGCGACCTCCGCGAAGGGGAGCGTCGCCTCAGGCGGCGGAAGGACACTGCCAAGGTGCCTTGTGAGCACGCATAAAACAGCCAGTGCCAGGTGGTAGTGGTGCTACCTTGCGCGCATGCTAGGACGCGACACACGGAGTGCGCTCGGCGTGGTCCTTTTCGGAGTTGCCGGAATGACCCTGACCGCGTGCGGTCCCGGCGCGGACGTTCCGGTCCCGCCGCCGTCGACATGCGCGTCACTTGAGACTGAGGTCTCGCGCATCCTCGGTGGACCAACCGGGGCGCCGGGGAGCCAAGTGCAGACGAAACACTCGTCTGAGGTCCGCGTCGCCTCGCACATGATTGTCAACTCCCCCTCATGCTTCTCCGCGGAGACCGTTGCGCGCGCCCAGGAACTGCTCGACGCACAAAAGTGACCTATGCCAAGGCGCGCGGGATTCTCGGGTTCAAACGCCGTCCAGGATGTCCTCGGGAGGCGCGGATCGCGGCGAAAGATGCAACTTCGGCGGGGTCACTACCGGGCGAATCGCGGCCATGTAGCTCTTTGCGGAATCGGCGTCCAAGCCGCTTTGGCAGGTGACGTCGGGCGACGGCAGGATGACCGAGCCCGCGGCGGCGTCGCTGTGCTACCGGAGGGTCGGGTTTATTCGTGCTCGGGGACCGCCTGCGACCAGGCCTCGATCAGGTCGGCGGCTGGCGAGTTTGGCTCGACGGCGAGGCCGACTACCTCTCGGGTGCTGCCCTTGTGCCGCATTTCGGCGTCCTCGGCAGCCATCGCCACCGCGAGGGGGTCGACGCTGGGCCAGTCGCGGTTGGCGAGGAAGTCTCGGCGCAGGGTCCCCGCGTAGATGGGCTCGACGTCGCCAGTGCCGTCGGGGCGCACGACGAGCACCCGGGCCTCGGTGGCGGCCACCGCAACGGCGAGGGCTTCTTTGGCGGTGGCAAGGACGGTCGAGGCCAGCGACGCGGCGAAGAGGGCGTTGCGGTCTGTCTTGGTGCGCTTACGCAGTGTTGGTTTGCCGCCTGGTGTCCGGTCGGCCCGGTGTTCGGGGATCAGGTCGATGTCGCCGTAGGTGACGACTGCGGTGACGTAGCGGGCCCCCGACTCGGGGGCAGTGCCGGCGTCGACGCAGGTGGAGTCGCTGGCGTTGTCGGCGAACGCGTCGTCGACGGCCTTGATCACGGTGAACGGGTCGTGGTTGCGCAGCGCGTCCCAGTCCTGGTCGAACTGGGACTGTTCCCACTGCACGCTGACGAGGGCGCCGGTATGGCGTCGCTGCGTCTCGGCAGGGGCCTGGTCGTTCGCCCAGCCCTTGGCGCGTTTCCGGTCGGCGCGTCTCCAGATCGGTACGCAGACGGTGGCTGTCCGGTAGAGCTCGCGCCGGACCGCCTCGATCTCGGCCGGGGTTGGGGTCGCTGGGGTAGGCAGGACGTGCCGGGTCGACTCGGGGAAGGCCACGTGGTGCAGGGTGGTCAAGCACCGTTCGAGTGCCGCGACCTCAGCGACCTGCTGCGCCCGCTCGGCGGCTCGGGCCTGCGGCTGTAGCTGGGCGACGGTGGGTTGCCGCGGCCGCGGCGAGGCCCCGGTCGTGCTCACCGAGGTGGCACGGGACGGGGTGCGGCGCGTGCTGCCGCCGAGGGTGGTGGACAGGGTGACCGGTCCGGCGCCGGTTGAGATGCTGGTGCGGCCGGCGCCGACGTGGACGCGGGCGGCGCGAGGGCCGACGCTCGCACGGACGCCGCGGCTCGAGGCTCGGACACGGACGCCGGGGGCGATCTTGAAGGAGACCCCGAGGCCCATCTATCGCACCCGCCGGTTACTGGAGGCGGGGGGCATGGTCACGTGACTGGGTGATGTCATCGTCGTCTCCTCAGGCCGATCGCCAGCGGGCGCGGCTGTCGCCGGCCTTGTACGAGCAGCGCATCAGCGTGCCCCGGTTGGTGTAGCCGCGCGCTCCTGCCGGGGAGCAGAAGGATCCCGGGTGCACCCCTTGGACGGGCGACGGGCTCGCAGGCTTGGGGGCGGGCTTCACCACGGGCTTGGGCGCCGGCTTGACCACCACCGGCTTGGGGGCCGGCTTGACCACGGGCTTGGGCACGGGTGGTGTGTAGAGCGCGAACCCGCCGAGCCTGGCCACGGTCACGGCGGGTGGGGCGGTGGCCGCGCAGGTGCTGAGCGTCTGCGCCATCGCCGTGTGCTCGGCGGGGGTCACCGCGAGGTGGTATTTGACCTTGACCGCGACCTGCCGCGCGACGTAAGCGCATCGGTACGCCTTGGCCGGAGGCAGCCAGGTTGCGGCGTCGCCGCCGCCTTTGGAGGCGTTCGCGGTCGACGAGACGGCGACCAGGTTGAGGGTGTCGTTGGCGAACGCTGTCCGCTGCGTCCGAGGCCACTGGGCGGCGCCCTTGACCCAGGCGTCGGCGAGGGCCACCACGTGGTCGATCTGCACCGGTGAGGTATCGGCTGTGCGCGAGAAGGCCACGGTGGTGCCGGTGTATGGGTCCTTCAGGGTGCCGGTCATCACGGCGCAGCCGTTGGTGCCGGCCTTCAGGGTGACCGCATTCAGGTCGCGGCGCAAGGTGTCGTTGCGCTGGTCGCAGCCGTTGCGGTCGGTGTCGGTCCAGGCGGCGCCGAACGCGGCGCGGGAGTACCCGGTCATCGGGCCACGGCCCTGGACGACCAGCGTGCCGACCAATGCCAACGCGGATCCGGGCCGTGCCGAACGGATCGCGGCCAGAAGCGAGTCCGTCTCAGCGTCCGTCGTCGGGGCGCTTGGCGTCGCGGCTGCGCTCGTCTCCGCGGGCGGTGAGGCCGCAGTGGTGGGCACCGGTTCCGCAGTGGTCGCAGCTGACGACTGTGGCGTCGCTGCCAGCGTCGCGGTCGACGAGGTGGGCACGGACGGAGTGACTGCGGCGCCGACCGACATGGCTGCGATGGCAGCGACCAGCGCGGCCGCACCGGAGCCCCGGGTGGCAAGGTGGGCCCACCGCACGCGCCCGCGAGCCAACGCCACGACTGAGACGACGAATGCGAACAGTCCCGTGAGGAGCAGCACTCCGCCGACCCCGGACGAAAGACCCAGCAGGCCAGTGACGGTCAGGCCGCCCCACCCCCACAGCGACGACTTCCGTGGCCGTTGGCTGCCGACCCTGGTCGTCTCCGCGGCTAACGCGGCGAAGCCGTCCGCGGGGGCGGGCGCGCCAAGGCTGGGAGCGACGACCCACGGCGGACGCGTGGGCTCCACGCTCCCGTAGGTGGTGCTCTCGGCCTGCAGCGCCGGTGCCGGCGCGGCGACCGTTGGGACGGATGCTCCGTCGGGGACCTGGGACACATGGCTCCAGAACTGCCAGCCGGCGGGGGCCGGCGGCCACGACGAGTCAGGCAACCACCCAGAAGGCGGCGCCCAACCGGGAGCAGGAGCGGGCCACCCCGGCGGGGCGTTGAACACAACAGCCATCTGAAGTCAGTAACCCCTGTACGAATCGTGGCGAACCCTGCTTGCCGCCGCCGGAACCGTAACTCAGCGCTGCCCGCTTGTCCCGGGTTTGCCATAGAACTCCATTCACTGCGTCCTGGGACGCGTCCCAACGGCCTGGCGACTGCTCTCGGGCCCGCGAAGTGCCTCCGGGAGCGGGGAAGAGGTGCGAGCGGGCGACGCCCACGCGAATGCAATCCTCCCCTCCGAACCGGCTGGCGGCCGCGATGGAGTTGCGCCCGTTCTGGCCCATGTACAAGGCATGCCATCTCCCGACTCAGTTGCATGCCGGTGCCGACGAAGGCCGATCTGCAGACGATTGCAAAGTCCGATCAAGCCCGCACCCGCGGACGCACCTGCTTCGCGGCGGAGTCGACGCTGGCGGCCCCAGCTAGTCAGACACCGGCGACGTACGCGGTGAGGAAGTGGACGCCGTGTCGGTCGAGGTTGCCGCGGGCGCGGTCGTAGTGCTCGGTGGTGCGCGGATCGGCGTGCCGGGCCAGGATCTGCGCGTCGCGGAGAGGGACGCCGGCGTCGAGCGCGTTGGTGATGGCTGCGTGCCGTAGCGAGTGCGGGCTGACGTGCCGCGGGATGCCGGCAGTCTTCGCGATCCGCGCGACCATCCGGTAGACGTCGCGCCGGTCGATCGGCTTACCGGAGACCGGTCGCAGCACTAACGGTCCCGTCGTTCGTTGGCCGCGGCAGGCCTCGAGTGCGCGGAGCACGGGGACGGTGACCGGCATGGTCGCGGGCTTGTTGCCTTTGCCGACTAGGTGCAGGACGCGGTGTCCGCGGAGGGTGTCGGCGTAGTCCTCGATCCGCACCGCGGCGGCTTCTGATGCGCGGAGGGCGTTGATGCCGAGCAGGTAGGCGAGGGCGCCGTGGTGGACGGTGATGGTTGGGGCGACTTGGAGGAATCGGATCAGCTCGAGCCGGTCCAGTCCTTGGGTGCGGGACTCGTCGCGGTGGATCTTGGGGAGGCGGGCGTAGACGGCTGGGTCGGCGGGGATGAGGCCGTCGATGTGGGCGAAGCGGAAGTAGCCGCGGACGGCGTGCATCATCGTGACGACGGATGAATCCATCAGGCCCCGCTCGCCGAGGTGACGGATGTAGAGCTCGATGTGTGCTCGCTGGATTCCGAGGAGCGGGTCGAGCCCGCTGATCTCGCACCACGCGAACCACTCCCGCAACTGGAACGCGTAGAGGGAGTGGGTGCGCCCGGCGTAGCGCGCCAGGAAGGACACGGCGGCGAGTTGGGTCCTGGACATGGTCGCGGGCTGGAAGGGTAGAAGGGTGGATGGGCCGGACATGAAGTCACCTCGCGCGGCGATGCTTCACTGACCCAGACCCCGCCCGCCGCTGGCGGCCAGGCGCATGGACCTATCGACGCTAGCCACCTGCCAGCGTTTCGGCCCGGTCTGGAGGCGGCGAAAAGACGCGGGGCAACGCGCTCAATGAAGCAGCGAGCTCACGCGGACCCCTCTGGAGCATCGTCGGAGATCAACGTCAAGAAGCGGTCCGCCCGATGCAGTCCAAGGCTACGAAGGTACCTGCCGGCAAGCCGTCCCGTTACGGCACCTGGAGCCTGAGCCAGTTCCGCTGTCGAGGCGGTGGCTTCACTTCGATATACGTGTTGATCCGCGGATAAGGCGTGATGGCCGAAGCCTCGACGGCTTCCGTAGGCGACCAAGCCCGCGATCCCGTTGGCCTCCAAGCCGATCATCCACAGACCGTTGTATCCAACCGAATCGGATACGCCTACGGCTATGGCGAGGATCCGTCGAACCAAGACCGGGAGCATGTCCTCGAAGAGTTCCTGAGATCCGTCGATATCGCTACTGAAGCGAGTCGTCATCATCCGGACGATTCCCTCGTCCGAGATTTCGACCTCGAATGCGCTTTCGTTATGGGCACCACCCGGAGAAGCCTGCAGCGTCCGGTCTGAGTCAAGGCCTGCCGCCATCGCTGCCCCGTCCGCGCGTCGAGCGAAGGAGCCCGCAACACTTACATCGGGCGAGAACCGAAATTGCTGCTCCAGAGGACCGAGGCTGCTGGCAATGTGAACTAGGCGATGCACAGTCTCGAAGGCGCGATCGCCTCCAATGGCTTCCACGAGCATCTCCGGCCTTGGAGAAACGGGGGCGGCCACGAGAAACAGATGGGCCTGTTCGCGAGCGTCGGCTGGCACCGGGTCCCGGGCGACGTAATTCGCCACTAGCGCACGGACCTCGTTGGTCGTGTCTATGCGGAGTGCGTGGAGCCTAGCCACCTCGGAGTCGCTCAGCTTGTGCTTGGTCTTGTCGCCCCGACCGAAGTAGGCGCCATCGACCATGTGAGGTGCCGTTCCAGAAACAGGCACGTGAACAATGACGTATCCAAGAGTTGGGTTACCTTCCGCCGGGATCACGCTGCACGTGACCGCAAGTGGAGGGTCGATGGCAGTACGCGCGACCTGTTCGACGCGCTCCGGTATGCCCGAGTGTTCAAGAGGTGCAAGGGCTACCTGGCCGTCTGGACGTTCCTCGACGCCGAGGACAAGGAGCCCACCATCAATGGCGAACGAGGCCAGATCCTTGGCCAGCTCTTTGTTGGTGCTTCGCCCAGTGGGCAGCTCACGCTTGAGATCTAGGAAGTGGGTCTCCTCAAGCAGTCCCCGTTCAAGGGCGTGGCGGAGTTCCCATTCGCCCTGGGGCGACCATCGCGCGGTCTCGGCTGATAGGTAGGCGGGCGTCATGGACTCATGTTGCACGATCGCAGGGTCGACGGCCCGCTCCTACACGGCACACCTACGGCGTTCTGGTGACCCGTTGGCGGATCTAACTCCACCAGCGGTTCCCTCAGAGTGCCGACGCACGCCCATCCGTTCGAGCGAGCATGAGTCCACTGGCGGCGGAAGGGGCATCGTCAGGAGCTCCAGGCCGGTGGAGCTGAGCAGCGGTCGCCCATCTCTGCCGACGGTCCTGGAACGGCAAGTGCGACTGCTCGACAACTCTGGACGGCTACACTCCGACAGCGGGCCCTTGGACTTTTGTTGGGTGTCCGCAAACGCACCTCTGGGAGCCTTCCCCCGGTACTGTCGCAGGACGCAAGTACAGGGCGACGGTTGGAGCAGCAGTGCGGAGAGATGCGCTCGTGGTTGGAATCGATGCRTACCCCAAGGCGCCGCTGTATGGGTGCGTGAGCGACGCAGAACTAGTGGGCGATGCGTTAGCGCTAGATCAGTATGGCTTCAACGTCGCGTCCCTACATAATGAACAAGCTACCCGCGCGGGTCTGCTTACCGCGCTCGGAAAACTCGCTTACGGTGAGGAGCCGGGCGAGTTTCTGCTGTTCTTCTTTGCGGGCCATGGGATCGTCCTTGGCGAGAACGGAAATCTTGTCACGGTTGATGCGAGCGAGTTCGACCCAGGAATATCGCTTGCCCACCTCGGACAACTTATGGAGTCCGCATCCAGCTCCTATCGACATGTCTTGGCGATTCTCGACTGCTGTCATGCAGGGAGTGCCATGCCATGGGTAACGTCACGCGCCCTTCAGCCCCGAGATATCGATAAAGAAATCGCGACTGTGGATGAGTCACGCTGCATCTTGGCCGCTTGCCGTCCTGAACAGGATGCCCTCGAAGTCTCAGATCAAGGCGTCTTCACGGCCGCTTTGACCGACGGATTGTTGGGAGACGCGGTCGACTTCGATGGAAACGTAAGCGTCTTCAGCCTACACGCCTATGTGGCGAGCGTCCTAAACTCGCCTGCCCAGGTTCCCGTTTTCAAAGGCGACGCCGCAGGTGCTGTCATCCTTGGTGGCGGCTTCGAGCCTCGCCGAGGCCGACCCCTCAAAGGGGATGAACTCGCTTTGACACTTGCCAAAGGTGCGAGTCTACTCGACGAATATTATCGAATCGAGCAGAAAGAAAGCGCTGACCGGAGCTACCGCAACGAGTCGGGGGCGAAAAGGTGTGCGAGCGAATTGGAGTCCCGCCTTGACTGGTTTCGGTCCACCGAGGAGCAGCTTCCTGACGTTGTGCGGCAACCAGAATGGCAAGCGCTGCGGGGGCGGCTGCGCGAGCACCAGGGAAGGCTTTCCTCGCTCAGCATTGGTGAGAATACGCGTTATGGAAGGGTCGCCGAGAAACTTGGGCACGGAGGTTACGGCCACGTTTGGAGACTGCAAGCGCCTGGAACAGAGGACGCTGCATTCAAGGTGTTTCACGGGAATGAGTTAGACGATGCGGTGAAGGTGGCCAGGTTTCAGAATGGCTACGGGAACATGCGAAAACTCGACCACCCAAGAATTGTTCGCGTACGTGAGCTAACGCATGCACCGTTCGGCTTCCTGATGGACGCTATCCCAGGACCGAACCTCCGCGACGCCTACTGGGACCGGCAGGACTCAGAGGCCGTACTGCGACTGCTAATCGACATCGCTGAGACGGTGGAACACGCGCACAATCGAGGGGTGCGGCACCGGGACATCAAGCCTGAGAATGTGATCGTGTCTCTGTCCGACGAAGGTCAGCCTGTTCCTTATCTGACAGACTTCGACCTTGCCTATCACGAGACCAATCGAACGGTCACAACCAATCTTGGCGTTGGTGGGGTGCTCAACTATGCAGCACCGGAGCAACTATATACGCCCAACTCGCAAGCGGCCCGCGCTCCGACCGTGGATGTATTCAGTCTCGCGCAATTGATGTTCTATGTGATTAGTCGCGAGGATCCCGTTCCAGAGAACCCTGATCGAAACATTGGTACCCTGTCCAAGATCTTGAGTGACTGGGTTGACGCTCGGGCCGCCGAGACGATTGGCAGCCTTTACGAAGCGAGTACCAAGAGGGATTCGGCGCTCAGGCCGCAAACTGTCACGGAGTTCATAGTCCAACTAACTCGTGCCGAGACCTACGCTTTGTCGTCGTCTGGGCGAGACGCTATAGACGAGGACGATTTCTGTCGACAGTTGGGACATGCCTATCGTGGGATTGGGAACTATGCGGCCTCAACTGACTCTGTAACCATGCATAGTCTCTCTCAACAAATCGAGATGCGTGTCGTGAATACGGGCCTCTCCGATGGGCGCCTGGGACATATCGACCTAGAAGTTGAAATGTCTGTCACGACAACATTGCCAGTTGGTTCATTTTCGAGCGGCGCTGGCGGCCGGAAAGCGATTAATACCCGTTTGGATCGCAGTCTAAGTAAATACCACGGGGTTACACGGCATGCTGGCACGCACGGTGTATTTCAAACGCATCTCCACCTTAAGAAGGTGCCCTTAACTCTCGAGGGCCTCGCGTTCGTTCAGAATGTGCTAGGGGCTGCGGTCGCTGCCATTGAGCAGTGGTGACCTACTTCGAAGGCCAGCGGTCATCAGAGGGTCCAGACCCGCACGCGGGACTTCGCGCACCAGCAGTGCGCTCCTCGATATTTCATCGAGATGCGCCCATCCGTTCTTGGGGTCCGGCCGTCGCGGTGAGTGTCAGACACGAGGAGATGCGGCCGCTGCTTTCTGGGCGGAAGGGGCGTCCAGTTCTGAGGCAATGACTGGGCCGCCCGGCAGCCTTTCTGCTCACCGCCAGCGCGAGGGGTTGCGCATGGCGTTCGCCCCGTCAGCGACGACGTTGATTCAGGCTCCAAGGGTCCGGTAGCGCCTATGCGGGGCATGTCTGCGCCGCCATCAGAGCTGCGAGAGACCGTCGTCCAGCGCGTGCGGATGGCCAAGGTGCTGCTGTGCGACATTCACTACTGCCCTCGGCCGAACCGGGGCGGGTCTGCGCGACGTAGCGTGACGAGGTGATGTTCAGTCGTGAACTGCGAGATGCGGTCGCCCGCGGAGAGATCACCGTCACGATCCGCCGGTGGGACCGTCCGCAGGTCAAGGTCGGGGGCCGATACCGGACCGCGGGGGTCGTCATCGAGGTCGACTCCATGGAGGTCGTGCCGTTCTCTGGCGTGACGGACGAGGACGTGCGCGCATCGGGCGAGACCGACCTCGAGGCGCTTCGTGATCGAGCCGCGCACTCCGGGCCGATCCACGACGACACCTTGGTCTACCGGATCGAGTTCCACGTCGTGTGACCGCGACGCGACGCCGCTGCACCGTGCGACCGCGATGCCTCCGCGGCAGTCAGCCCCGCTTTTCCTCGCTTCTCACCCCGTTCTGGGGGGTGTGTCGCCGAGCGCACAGACAGCGCGCCGTGGGCGGCCCACATTGGGGGATCGGAAGTTCTCGCGGGACTGGAGGTGGACTCCGATGACTGCCACGAACCGAACCCCAACAGCCTGCGGCGCAGAGGCCCTCACCGCGTCCGACCTCAGGCCCGCGGCGCAGCGGCATGGTCCGCCGCGATTCCCGCGCCGCGCCTCGATCGCATTGTTCGTCGCCCTGGCGGCTCTGGCAGTGCCACACCAGGCGGTCGCGCTCATGCCCATCCCACCCGCGCCGGTCAGGTTCCCGATCGCAGACGTCGGGCACACGGTCCTGACGCTCGCCGAGCAGTATTCGCAGTCACCGCCCACCGACAAGCGCCGGCTCCACAACGAGATGGTGCTGCTGATCAACACGGGCCACGTGGCGATCTGAGCCCCTGCGCAGCAGCGATCAGGTGCACCTCGACGGGTAGGTTCCGGGTGTGACCGAGAGCGACACCGCACCTCACCCAGCTGCGACCCACGGTCGAGCCGCCCACGTCCGCGGGCTAGTCCTGGCTGCCGGCGCCGGCAGGCGCATGGGCGGCCCCAAGGCTCTGGTTCGCCGCCACCCGGACGAGCCGACTCTCGTCGAGCGCGCCGTCTCGCTGCTGCACGCCGGCGGGTGCTCCGGCATCACCGTCGTCGTCGGCGCGGCCGCCGAGGAGGTCACGGCCATCGTCACCGCTCTCGGCCGTGACGTCGACGTCGTCACCTGCCCGGACTGGGACGAGGGGATGGGCGCTTCGCTAAGAGCCGGCCTCACCGCCCTCACCCGCTCCACCCACGAGGGCGAGGGCTGCGTCGACGCCGTGCTCGTCACGCTCGTCGACCTGCCGGACCTGACGCCCGAGGTCGTCGCAAGAGTCCTCGACGCCCCGGGCCACGTCGACAACGCGCACTCGGCGCACCCCGACCCCGACGAGCACGCCGTCGAGCTTCACAAGACGGCCGCCCCCACCAACCACGAGCTCCGAGCGACCCTGCGCCGGGCGGCATACGACGGGGTCCCGGGGCACCCGGCGCTCATCGGGCGCGACCACTGGGAGCAGGTCATCGCCTCGGCGACCGGCGACCACGGCGCCCGCCACTACTTCCGCACCACGCCGCACGAGCTCGTCGAGTGCGGTGACCTCGCGACCGGCCGCGACGTCGACACCCGCGAAGAGCTCGACACGTCCCGCTAGACGGGCCCTCCGCTTCCGCAACCCCCGTTCATGAGTGATGCTCAGGGGATGGATCACCTGTTCAACAGTGCCGACGACGTCACGACCGCCCTGGGCGGCACGGGCTATCTCGCCGACGAGGCGCTCGCGACGATCACCTTCCTCGCGACCCGGCTGAACCGGCCGATCCTGCTCGAGGGCGAGCCCGGCACCGGCAAGACCGCCCTAGCCGAGGGCCTCGCCCAGGCGCTCGACCTCAAGCTGATCCGCCTCCAGTGCTACGAGGGCATCGACGCGACGCAGGCCCTCTACGACTGGGACTTCCCGCGCCAGATCCTCCACCTGCGCACCGTCGAGGCCCTCAGCCGCGAGGAGCACCACGACGCCAAGGCCCTCGAGGCCGAGCTCTTCGACGAGCGCTTCCTCCTCGCCCGACCCGTGCTCCAGGCCCTCCGCGAAGCCCCCTGCGTCCTGCTCATCGACGAGATTGACCGCGCCGATGACGAGTTCGAGGCCTTCCTCCTCGAGGTCCTCTCCACCTGGCAGGTGACGATCCCCGAGCTCGGCACCGTCAGCGCCGCCACCCCGCCGATCGTCGTCCTCACCTCCAACCGCACCCGCGAGCTGCACGACGCGCTCAAGCGCCGCTGCCTCTACCACTGGATCGACCACCCCGGCCTGGCCCGCGAGCTCGAGATCGTGCGCACCCGCCTTCCCGAAGTCAGCGCCGCGCTCGCCGAGCAGGTCGTCACCCTCGTCCAGCGCCTCCGCTCGTCGGGCGAGCTCATCAAGCCCCCGGGCGTCGCCGAGACCCTCGACTGGGCGCGTGCCCTCGAGACCGTCGGCGCCACCCGCCTCGACGCCGAGGTCGCCGCCGCCACCCTCGGTGCCGCCCTCAAGTACCGCGAGGACTCCGAGAGGATCCGCGCCTCGCTCGACAAGCTGCTCACCGCATGACCCGAGACCTCTCGCCCGCCGCGCGCCCCGCTGCAGCCCCCCAGCCCCCGACCGAGCCCGACGTCGATGAGCTGCTCCTCGGCTTCGCCCGCGCCCTGCGCGCCGCCGGCATCAACGTCACCGCCGACCGCGAGCGCACCTTCCTCATCGCGGCGGCCACGGTCGGCATGGGCGAGCGCACCGGGGTCTACTGGGCCGGCCGCTCGACCCTCACGTCGACGCCCGCGGACTTCCCGGCATACGACGAGCTCTTCGAGCGCTGGTTCGGCGGCGAGTCCATCCCGCAGGGACGCCGCGTCGACATCCAGCGTCCACCCGTGCGCCAGGCGCCGCTCGGCGACACCGAGGGGGAGGCCGGCGACGGCGACGCCGACACGATCCAGGCCAAGGCGAGCGCCCAGGAGGTGCTGCGCCACCGCGACGTCGCGAGCCTCAGCGCCGCCGACCGCGCCGCCGCCGCGCGCCTCTTTGCGAGCCTTGACCCGCGCTCGCCGCTGCGCCGYGCCCGCCGCCACGTCCGCGCGAGCAGCGGCACCGTCGACGGCCCCGCCACGCTCCGCGAGCAGCTGCGCCGGATGGGCGAGCCCGGCCGCATCCACCACCGCCGCCGCGGCACCCGCCCGCGCCGCATCGTCCTGCTCATCGACGTCTCCGGCTCCATGAGCCCGTATGCCGACAGCCTCCTCCGCCTCGCCCACGTCTTCGTGCGCACGGTGCCCCACGTCGAGGTCTTCACCATGGGCACCCGTCTGACCCACGTGACCCGCGCGCTCACCGAGCGCGACCCCGACCGCGCGCTCGCCGCCGCCGGACGCGTCGTCCCCGACTGGTCGGGCGGCACCCGCCTCGGCGAGGCCATCGGCGCCTTCCTCGACCGCTGGGGCCGGCGGGGTATGGCCCGGGGCTCGGTCGTCGTTGTCTTCTCCGACGGTTGGGAGCGCGAGGGACCGGAGGTGCTCGGTGAGCAGATGCGACGCCTCAACGCCCTCTCGCACCGGGTCGTGTGGGCCAACCCGCACCGCGGGAAGGTCGGCTACGAGCCGGTGCAGCAGGGGATCGTCGCGGCCCTGCCGCACATCGACGACTTCGTCGCTGGGCACTCGCTCGCGGCGTTCGAGGAGCTGATCGAGGTGGTGGCCCGTGCGTGAGGTGATGGACGAGCTGATGCAGTGGTGGTCGGCCGGCGAGACCGTCGGCGTCGGCACCGTCGTCGGCACGTGGCGCTCGGCGCCGCGCCAGGCCGGCGCCTCGATGCTCGTCGGCCCCGGCGGCGAGGCCGTCGGGTCCGTCTCCGGAGGCTGCGTCGAGGGCGCCGTCTATGAGCTGAGCCAGGAGGTCGTCGAGACCGGCCGGCCGGTGCTCCAGCGCTACGGCGTCAGCGACGACGACGCGTATGCCGTCGGGCTGACCTGCGGGGGCATCCTCGACGTCTTCGTCGAGAAGGTCTCCCGCGAGACGTTCCCCGAGCTCGGCGACGTCGCCGCCGACATCGCGGCAGGACGCCCCGTCGCCGTCGTCACCGTCATCGAGCACCCCGAGCCGACGTGGGTCGGCCGCCGTGTTTTCGTGCACGCCGAGGACGAAGGCGACGACGACACCTCCGTGCTCGGCTCGCTCGGCAGCGGGCGCGCGGACGATGCCGTACGCGACGACGCCCGAGGCCTTCTGGCTCAAGGCCGCTCGGCGATCCTCACCTACGGCCCCGACGGGGAGCGTCGCGGAGAGGGGATGCGGGTCTTCGTCGCCGCGCACGCCCCGAAGCCGCGGATGCTCGTCTTCGGCGCCATCGACTTCGCCGCCGCCGTCGCGCGGGTCGGCGGCTTCCTCGGCTACTACGTCACGGTGTGCGACGCGCGCCCCGTCTTCGCGACGAAGACGCGCTTCCCCGGCGCCGACGAGGTCGTCGTCAAGTGGCCGCACGACTACCTCCAGAACGAGGTCGACGAGGGCCGCATCGACAGCCGCACGGTCATCGCCGTGCTCACCCACGACCCGAAGTTCGACGTGCCTTTGCTCGAGGTGGCGCTGCGTCTGCCCGAGGTGGCCTACATCGGCGCCATGGGCTCGCGGCGCACCCACGAGGACCGGCTCGAACGCCTGCGCGAGGCCGGCCTCACCGACGACGAGCTCGCCCGGATGAGCTCACCGATCGGCCTCGACCTCGGCGCCCGCACGCCCGAGGAGACGGCCGTCTCCATCGCCGCGGAGATCATCGCGCTGCGGTGGGGCGGCGCGGGGGAGCGGCTCGCCGCGACCGAGGGCCCGATCCATCACCACCATCCCGCGCACGACACCCCGCTCGGCCACTGACGGCAGGGCCACCAGCCCGAGGCGTGGCGCGCGGAAGCTGCTCCGTTTTGCGGAGCAGGTTGCGAGTGCGTCGAGGGCCATCCCGCGGTGGCGTCAGGTGCGTGGGCGCCAGCGCTTCCAGACGGCGGTCGCTTGCGCACGCACCTTGCCGTCGAAGCGCAGCTCGACCGAGACCGTCATCTGCGGCTCGTCGGACTCGGTGACGCTCGCGAAGAGCTCGACCTCGTCGTGCAGGGGAGCCGGTCGGAGGTAGCGCACGTCGAGCCCGGCCGTGACGTAGGAGAGGTCGGCGCCCGGCAACGGCGGTCAGCCCTGGCGCTCGGCCTCGAGCATGACCGCGGCCGCGCTGTGGCAGTCGAGGACCGTGCCGATGATGCCGCCGTTGAGGTAGCCGAGGCCGTTGTCGTGCTCGGGCCACGGCATGAACGCCGCCGTCACCCCAGCGCGTTCGCCACCGCCACGGCCAGCGCCACCGCGGTCACCGACGGGATAGCTCTAGAGCTGGAGCCCCTTCGGGTTCCCCTGCCCGCAGCCGAAGCACGGGAGGTTGGGATAGAGCCGCTCCTGGATGCTGAGCGCATCGTCAGCGCGGGCGATGTCGACGTCGGTGTCCGGCATGCGCCCAACCTACAAGCGTGCGACCGGTCACGAATTGGTCCAACCTCTTGATGAGTTGACGCACCCGGTGTCATCCTCGACGACATGAGCCAGAGTGGATTCAGCCCCGTCCCGCGCCGGTCGGTCTCCGACGAGGTCTTCGCCGAGCTGCGCGACGCCGTGCTCACTGGCCGTTTCGCCCCCGGCGACTCGCTGCCGCCCGAGCGCGAGCTCGCGGCCTCCTTCGCCGTGAACCGGCACGCCGTTCGCGAGGCCCTCCAGCGCCTCCAGCTCGCCGGTTTCGTCCGCGTCGTCCACGGCGGCGGCACGACGGTCCTCGACGTGCGCAGCACCGCCGGCCTCGACCTGCTCGCCCACCTCGCCCGGTCGGGCGACGGGCTCGACCCGATGATCCTGCGCGACGGCCTCGAGATGCGCCGCTGCATCGGCGTCGAGGCCTCCCGGCTCGCCGCGACCCGGGCCACCGAGCCAGCCCGCGCGAGCGTCGTGGCGGCAGCGGCGGCATACGGCTGCCCAGACATCGACGACGCCGACCGCGACTTCTGGCTCGCCGTCGTCGAGGCGAGCGGCAACCTCACCTTCCGGCTCGCGCTCAACTCGCTCGTCCAGGCCATCGACCGCAGCCCCGACGTCATGGATGCGCTGCTCGCCGGCGACCGCGCCGACCTGCTCCCGCACGCGCCGCTCGCCGAGGCCATCGCCACCGGTGACGCCGCCGAGGCCGCGCGTCTCGCCGACGCGATCCTCACCCAGGCCATCGACGTGTGGGCCTCGCTCACCGACGACGGGCGCACCCTCGACCCGATGACCAAGGGGGCGTGATGGTCGACATCATCGTCACGGCGATCCCCTTCTTCATCGTCTTCATCGTCATCGAGGTGCTGTCGCTGTGGCTCGCGCCCGACGACGACGAGGTCGGCTACGAGGTCCGCGACACCGTCACGAGCCTCACGATGGGCATCGGGAGCGTCGGCGTCGGGATCCTCTACAAGGCATCCCAGCTCGTCGTCTACGCCGCGTTGTATGCCGTGACGCCCCTGCGCCTCGACACCTCGCTGTGGTGGGTGTGGGTCGTCATCTTCTTCGCCGAGGACCTCGCCTACTACTGGTACCACCGCGCCCACCACGAGGTGCGCATCCTCTGGGCCAGCCACGTCGTGCACCACTCGAGCCAGCGCTACAACTTCTCGACGGCGCTGCGCCAGACGTGGACGCCCTTCGGCGGCATCCCGTTCTGGGCTCCGCTCGCCCTCCTCGGCGTGCCGGTCTGGGCGATCTTCCTCCAGCAGTCGATCTCGCTGCTCTACCAGTTCTTCCTCCACACCGAGCGCGTCGGGAAGCTCTGGCGCCCAGTCGAGTTCGTCATGAACACGCCCTCGCACCACCGGGTACACCACGGCATGAACAACGCCTACCTCGACCGCAACTACGGCGGCATCCTTGTCATCTGGGACCGGCTCTTCCGCTCCTTCGAGCCCGAGGGTGAGCGCGTCGTCTACGGACTGACGAAGCAGCTGCGCACCTACAACCCGCTCGTCGTCGCCACCCACGAGTACGCCTCGATCTGGGCCGACGTCCGCGGCGCGCAATCGTGGCGCGACCGCTGGGGCTTCGTCGTCCGCGGCCCGGGCTGGCAGCCCCGCACCTGAATCCGCACGGCTGGCCGAGGCCCGCCCCAGGGGCCACGATGGAGGGATGGGCGCGGCCCCCGCTCCCGGACCAGGAGGACCCATCGTGAGCACGTACAAGGTCGGCTACTTCGTCGGCAGCCTGTCATCGGCGTCGATCAACCGGACGCTGAGCAAGGCCCTGATCCGCCTCGCACCGAAGGACCTCGAGTTCGCCGAGATCCCCATCGGCAACCTCCCGCTCTACAGCCCCGACTTCGACGCCGACTACCCGGCCGAGCCGCGCGCGCTCAAGGAGGCCCTCGCCGCGTCGTCGGCTGTCCTGTTCGTCACGCCGGAGTACAACCGGTCGATCCCCGGCGCCCTGAAGAACGCCATCGACTGGGCCTCCCGTCCGTGGGGCCAGAACTCCTTCAACCACGTGCCCGCCGCCGTCATCGGCGCCTCGCCCGGACAGATCGGCACCGCACTCGCCCAGCAGAGCCTCCGCGGCGTCCTCAGCTTCTGCAACGCCCGCCAGATGACCTCGCCCGAGGCTTACGTGACCCTCCGGCCGGGGCTCGTCACCGACGACGGCGAGGTCACCGACGAGTCGACCGCGACGTTCCTCACCGACTTCATGCAGGAGTTCCGCGACCACATCGAACGCGTCCTCACCGTGCTGCCCCGCGACTGACGACAGTGCCCTACGGGCCGCACCACGAGCCCGCAGGACAGGAACAGGCACCACCCGCGTATGCGGTGTCGCCGGCCCCGCTCGGAAGCTGCTCCGTTTTCGGGAGCAGCTTCCGAGCGTGCACGGCGCTGTCAGGACAACCCGACCCAGAGCACGTTGCCGTGCGCGAAGACGACACGGAGTCCCGAGCCGGTCCACACGTCGATCCACGTCGGCGCCGACCGACCTCGTAGCACGGGCGCGGTGAGCGCGGCGTCGGCCAGTGCCTCCGGCGAGGGCCACTGCGGATGGCATTGTCCGTCGCCGCCGCAGCCACAGACCTCGTAGGCGACGTCGGCGCCGGCAACGACCGCCACCCTGGCCTCATCAGCGCTGACGTCAGCCAGCTCCAGCCGGAGCAGGGTGCCGTCAGGGTGGAAGAGGTCGCCGTCCCGGTTGAACCGTCCGGGAGACGCCGCGGCGGACGACGGTGCGACGGGGTGCGCCTTGGCATCCGCGACGAGGTCGGCGAACGTCGGCGCCTTGGACCGCTTCGTGGCCATGCCCGTCAGCGTAGGCGTCCGTCAGTGCCCCGCGTGGCGGGGCACTGACGCAGAGACCCGCGGCCGGGACGTCGCGGAGTCGGCAGCCAGGACGCACAGCAGGCCGGGGGCTGGGACCCCGCGGAGGGGCGGTCCCAGCCACGCGGCATACGCCATCAGTGGGCGCTGGAGGTCTTCCAGAGGTTGATGCCGCCCTCGACCGCGTGCTGGTCGATCATGTCGAGCTCCTCCTGCGAGAAGTCGAGGTTGTCGAGCGAGCCGAGGCTGTCCTCGAGCTGGGCGACCGAGGAGGCGCCGATGAGCACCGACGTGACGCGCTGGTCGCGCAGGATCCACGCGAGCGCCATCTGCGCGAGCGACTGGCCGCGCGACTGCGCCATCTCGTTGAGCGCGCGGATGTGCGTGAGGTTCTGCTCGGTCAGCAGGTCGGTCGAGAGCGACTTGTCCTGCGACGCGCGCGAGCCCTCCGGCACGCCGTTCAGGTACTTGCTCGTGAGCATGCCCTGCGCGAGCGGGCTGAAGGCGATGCAGCCGACGCCCTCGTCGCCGAGCACGTCGAGCAGGTCCTCCTCGACCCAGCGGTTGAGCATCGAGTAGCTCGGCTGGTGGATGAGCAGCGGCGTGCCCATCGACCGCAGGATCTCGACGGCCTCGCGAGTGCGCGGACCCGAGTAGGAGGAGATGCCGGCATACAGCGCCTTGCCCTGGCGGACGGCCGTGTCGAGCGCG
Organism: Terrabacter sp. RAF57; assembly: GCF_052113925.1. Taxonomy (NCBI): domain Bacteria; kingdom Bacillati; phylum Actinomycetota; class Actinomycetes; order Micrococcales; family Intrasporangiaceae; genus Terrabacter; species Terrabacter sp. RAF57. Next base: position 23,674 of record NZ_JBFRDT010000025.1, read on the forward strand.
CCCATCGTCTCCTCGAGCGGCGTCGTCTCGTCGAAGCGGTGGGAGTAGAAGATGTCGACGTAGTCGACGCCCATCCGGGCGAGGGACTGGTCAAGGGAGGAAAGGACGTACTTGCGGCTGCCACCGCCCTGGCCGTACGGGCCGGGCCACATGTCGTAGCCGGCCTTCGTCGACAGGATCAGCTCGTCGCGGTAGCGCTTGAAGTCCTGCGCGTAGATCGTGCCGAAGTTGCGCTCGGCGCTGCCGTAGGGCGGTCCGTAGTTGTTGGCGAGGTCGAAGTGCGTGACGCCGAGGTCGAACGCACGCCGCAGCGTCGCGCGCTGGCGGTCGAGGGGCACGTCGTCGCCGAAGTTGTGCCACAGCCCGAGCGAGACGGCCGGCAGGTCGAGCCCCGAACGGCCCGTGCGGCGGTAGGTCATCGAGTCGTAGCGGCTGCGCGAGGCCTGGTAGTCGTCGGCGTGAAGAGTCATGCGGCCCAGTCTCGTCCCCCTGGCGTATGCCGCCAAAAGCCGGGTCACGCTGTGGCCGCGGCGTCGCCCGGCTGGGGATCCGCTGCGGATGCTCTGCGGATGTGGAGGGTTCTCCCCGTTGCCCTTGTGCAGTAGTTGAACGCGAGTCAGACTGCGCGTGGGGAAGTCAACGATGTCAACTGCAGCGTGGCAGGAGGACCGACAGCATGACCCGAATCAACATGACCGTCGACGGGGTGAGCTACTCCGACGAGGTCGAGCCCAGGACCCTTCTGGTCCAGTACCTTCGCGAGAGCCTGGGGAAGACCGGAACCGTCATCGGATGCGACACGAGCAACTGCGGTGCCTGCACCGTGCACCTCGACGGCACGAGCGTGAAGTCGTGCAACGTCCTCGCCGTCCAGGCCGACGGCCACGAGGTGACGACGATCGAGGGGCTCGCCCAGGACGGCGAGCTCCACCCGGTCCAGCAGGCCTTCCACGAGTGCCACGCCCTCCAGTGCGGCTACTGCACCCCCGGCATGATCATGCAGGCGTGTGACGTCCTCAAGAACAACCCCGACCCCAGCGAGCAGGAGATCCGCGAGGGTCTCGAGGGCAACCTCTGTCGCTGCACCGGCTACCACAACATCGTCAAGGCCGTGCAGCAGGCGGCCGGCACCATGAGCTCGGCAAGCGCAGCCAGCGCGGCCAGCTCGCAGGCGGTGTCGTCATGACGATCACCGAGGACCGACCGGCCGACGCGCCGACCCCCGAGATCGGCAAGTCGCGCACCCGCAAGGAGGACCAGCGCCTCATCACGGGTCGCACCCGGTGGACCGACAACATCCAGCTCCCCGGCATGCTGCACCTCGCCATGGTGCGCAGCCCCTTCGCCCACGCCACCATCACCGCCATCAACACCGACGAGGCGAGGAAGGCCCCGGGTGTCGTCGGGGTCGTCACCGGAGCGGACATCAAGGACGTCCAGGGCGCCATCGCCAACGCGTGGCCGCTCAACGCCGAGCAGAAGACACCGAACCACCTGCCCGTCGTCGTCGACCACGTCGCGTGTGCCGGCGAGATCGTCGCCGTCGTCGCCGCCCGCACCGCAGCCGAGGCGCGAGACGCCGCCGAGCTCGTCGACGTCGACTACGACGAGCTGCCCGCGGTCCTCGACCTCAAGGAGGCCGTCAAGGACGAGGTGCTCGCGCACCCCGACCTCGGCACCAACACCTCCGCCGTCTGGACCCTCGACTCGGCCGCGCAGGGGTCGGGCACCGACGTCGAGGACGAGATCGCCGCCGCACGCAACGACGGCGTCGTCATCGAGCGCGAGTTCCGCCAGCAGCGGCTCATCCCCGCCTTCATGGAGCCGCGGTCGACGGTGTGCGACCCGACCGGCGAGCAGATGACGGTCTGGACCTCGACGCAGGTGCCGCACATCCTGCGCTTCCTCGTCGCCGCGACGACCGGGATCCCCGAGTCCAAGGTGCGGATCATCGCCCCCGACGTCGGCGGCGGCTTCGGCGGCAAGCTCCAGACGACGCCCGAGGAGTTCGCGACGATCGCCGTGGCCCGACGGCTCGGCAAGCCGTGCAAGTACACCGAGACGCGCAGCGAGTCCCTCCTCTCCGGACACCACGGACGCGACCAGTGGCAGAAGCTGACGCTGAGCGCCCGCAAGGACGGCACCGTCACCGGCCTCAAGGTCGAGCTGCTCGCCGACCTCGGCGCCTACGTCGGCGTCGTCGGCGGAGGCGTGCCGGTGCTCGGCGCGTGGATGTTCAACTCCATCTACAAGTTCGCCGCCTACCACTTCACCGTGCGGACGCTGCTGACGAACAAGACGTGGGTCGACGCCTACCGCGGGGCCGGTCGCCCCGAGGCGACCTTCGCCATCGAGCGCATGATGGACGAGCTCGCGGCCGAGCTCGGCCGCGACCCGCTCGAGGTCCGCGAGCAGAACTGGATCACGCACGACGAGTTCCCCTTCACCTCGGTCGCCGGCATGACGTACGACTCGGGCAACTACGAGGCCGCGACCGCCAAGGCCAAGGACCTCTTCGGCTACGACGAGCTGCGCGCCGAGCAGAAGCGCCGGCGTGAGAGCAACGACCCGGTCCAGCTCGGCATCGGCATCTCCACCTTCACCGAGATGTGCGGCCTCGCGCCGTCCCGCATCCTCGGCACGCTCAACTACGGCGCCGGCGGCTGGGAGAGCGCCAGCATCCGGATGCTCGCCACCGGCAAGGTGGAGGTCCTCACGGGCGTCTCGCCGCACGGCCAGGGCCACGAGACGGCCTGGAGCCAGATCGTCGCGGACCGGCTCGGGGTCCCCTTCGAGGACGTCGAGGTGCTCCACGGCGACACCCAGATCTCGTCCAAGGGCATGGACACCTACGGGTCGCGCTCCCTCGTCGTGGGAGCCGAGGCCGTCGTCCGGGCCGCTGACAAGGTCATCGAGAAGGCCAAGGTCGTCGCAGCGCACCTGCTCGAGGCGAGCGTCGACGACATCGAGTTCACGGGCGGTCGTTTCGGCGTCAAGGGCACCGACAAGGGCGTCAGCATGCCTGAGGTCGCGCTCGCCACGTGGACCGGACACAACCTGCCCGACGGCGTCGAGCCGAGCCTCGACTCCGACGCCACCTTCGACCCCGAGAACTTCTCCTTCCCCCACGGCACGCACCTGTGCGCCATGGAGGTCGACACGGAGACCGGGGCGACGTCGATGCGCAAGTACGTCTGCGTCGACGACATCGGCGTCATCATCAACCCGCTCATCGTCGAGGGACAGGTGCACGGCGGTCTCGTCCAGGGCATCGCGCAGGCCCTCTGGGAGGGCGCGGAGTACGACGACCAGGGCACGCTCGTGACCGGCTCGTTCGTCGACTACACCCTGCCGACGTCCGCCGACACGATCAGCTTCGTCACCGACCACACGACCTCGCCCTCGACCTACACCGCCTTGGGCACCAAGGGAGTCGGCGAGGCCGGCGCGATCGCCTCGACGCCCGCCGTCGTCAACGCGATCGTCGACGCGGTGCGACCGCTCGGCGTCGACGACGTCGTCATGCCGTGCACCCCCGAGCGCGTGTGGAGGGCCATCCAGGCCGGACGCGCGGTCTCGACGGAGGGTGACCGCGAGGCGCAGCCGCACTTCGACGAGGGCGTGCCCAACCAGGATCCCGGCGCAGCGACCGAAGGGAGCCAGGCATGATCCCCGCCCAGTTCGACTACCTCGCCCCCACGTCCGTCCAGGAGGCCGTCGCGGCGCTCGCCGAGCACGGCGACGACGCCAAGGTGCTGGCCGGCGGCCAGTCCCTGCTGCCGATCCTGCGCATGCGGCTCAACGCGCCCGGGGTCGTCATCGACCTCGGCCGCATCCCCGAGCTCCAGGGCGTCTCCGAGGACGGTGACCACCTCGTCATCGGAGCCATGACGACGTATGCCGCCGTGCTCGCCTCCGAGGCCGTCTCGACCCACGCGGCCCTGCTGTCCAAGGCGATCGCGACCGTCGCCGACCCCCAGATCCGTCACCGCGGCACCATCGGCGGCGCGCTCGTGCACGCCGACCCCGCCGGTGACGTCGGTGCCCCGGCGCTCGCGCTGGGCGCCGAGCTCGTCATCGCGGGCGCGGACGGCTCGACCCGCACCGTCGCGGCGGAGGACTTCTTCGAGGACCTCTTCGCGACGGCGGTCGGCGAGGGCGAGCTGCTGACGCAGATCCGCATCCCGAAGCACACGGGCTGGGGCGCGCACTACGAGAAGTTCGTCCGCGTCAGCCACCAGTGGTCGATCGTCGGCGTCGCGGCCACGGTGCGCAGCGAGGGAGGCTCGATCGCCGAGGCCCGCGTCGGCCTGACCAACATGGGCTCGACGCCGCTGCGGGCGCGCTCGGTCGAGGAGGCCCTCGTCGGGCAGCCGGCGACCGACGAGGCCGTCCGTGCGGCCGTCGCGTCCGTCACCGACGGCACCCACCCGCCGTCGGACCTCAACGGCGACGCCGACTACCGCAAGCACCTCGCCACGGTGCTGACGCGGCGCGCGGTCCTCGCCGCAGCAGGAGCGTGATGCCCGGATGGACCTGACGCACTCCTTCACCGTGCCGACCTCGGTCGACGACGCCTGGGCCCTCTTCATGGACCTCGAGCGCGTCGGCAGCTGCTTCCCCGGGGCGACCGTGACGGAGGTGACCGACGACGGCTTCTCCGGCACGGTCAAGGTCAAGCTCGGGCCGATCGCGCTCGTCTACTCCGGGTCGGGCTCGTTCGTCGAGCGCGACGACGCGGCGCACCACGCCGTCATCGAGGCCAAGGGGAAGGACAAGCGGGGCAACGGCACGGCCGGCGCCACCGTGACGATCACCCTGAGCCCCGACGGCGACGGCACCCGCGCCGACGTCGTCACCGACCTCGCGGTCACGGGCAAGCCGGCGCAGTTCGGCCGCGGCGTCATGCAGGACGTGTCCGACAAGCTGCTCAACGCGTTCGTCGCGTGCATCGAGAAGCAGCTGACCGGTCCCGAGGCAGCCCCGGAGGCCGCTCCCGAGGCGGCGTCCGCGGCGGCCGGCGCACCGTCCTCCGGCGGCTTCGTCGAGACGGCGTCGGACGCACTCGCGGCCGACACGGGGGCCCGTGTTGGTGCCGGGGTTGGTGCCGGGGTCGGCTCCACGACGGCAGCGCCCGCCACGTCGGCGTCTGCAGCGGCGCACCGTCCGCCGGCCCCGCGCCGGGTCCCGGCCTCCGTCGAGGAGGACGCACCCCTCGACCTCGGTTCGGCAGTGATGCCCGTGCTGGTCCAGCGGTATGCCGGTTACGCAGCGGCTGCCGCCATCGGGGTCGTCATCGGTTGGCTCATCGGCCGCCGGGGCGACTGACCCCAGCACGTGCAGCAGGCCCGGTCGCGCTCCCGACCGGGCCTGCGGCATACCTAAGGGGTCCGGTGGCGTTGGACCTGATGAGACCCCGTCCCCGAACCCCAGGAGAGTCATGTCCCGCGTCATCCTCATCGGCGGCCACGGCAAGGTCGCGCTGCTCGCCGCCCCGCTGCTCGTCTCCGACGGCCACGATGTCACCTCCGTCGTGCGCAACCCGGACCACGTGGCCGACGTCGAGGCGACCGGTGCCACGGCAGCCGTGCTCGACATCGAGCACGCCACGACCGGGCAGATCGCCGACCTCGTGCGCGGCAGCGACGTCGTCGTGTGGTCGGCGGGCGCCGGCGGTGGCAGTCCCGAGCGGACGTATGCCGTCGACCGCGACGCGGCGATCCGCTCGATGGACGCCGCGGGGCAGGCCGGCGTCGGGCGCTACGTCATGGTGTCCTACTTCGGTGCCGGCCCCGACCACGGCGTCCCCGAGGACAACGGCTTCTACGCGTACGCCGAGGCCAAGGCCGCGGCCGACGAGCACCTCCAAGGCACCGACCTCGCGTGGACGATCCTGCGCCCGAGCGGCCTGACGACCGACGCCGCCACGGGTCACATCGAGACCGGTGCGGGCGTCGAGGCCGGCAAGGTCTCGCGCGACAACGTCGCCCACGTCATCCGGGCGGTCGTCGAGCACCCCGACACGACGGCCCGCCGCATCCTTCCCTTCAACGACGGCTTCCAGCCCATCGACGACGTCGTCGCCAACGCCTGACCCACCCCCGCCCCCCTCGAGTGAGCGCCCCGTCCCACTCGAGTGAGCGCCCCGTCCCACTTGTCCGCGTCGCATGTGACTGCCTACTCACTCGACTGTGACTGGGGGCTCACTCGACTGTGACTGCCTGCTCACTCGAGTCAGGCGCGGGCGAGGTGCTCGGCGATGACGAGGTCCTGCCACGCCATGCCGACGCTCTTGAAGACGTTCGGCCGGTCGGTCGCCCGCTCGACCCGGCCGAGCACGAGGTCGGCGAGCGTGTGCACGTCGGCCCAGTCGAGGGCGCCCTGCGCGGCGRCGAGGATGACGTCGCCCGCCTCGCGGTGCGCCGTGCCGATGTCCTCGACGACGACGAGCGAGCGCCCGAGCAGCGCCGACCCGAGCTCGCGGCGGTGCGGCTCGTGCGACCCGATGGCCACGACGCACGCGCCGTCCGCGACCCAGTCGTCGCCGAGCACCGGGGTCGCCGCCGACGTCGCCGTCACGACGACCTGCGCCTCGCGCACGGCTGCCTCGACCTGCGGGTCGTCGACGGTGAGCCCACGCGTCGTGAGCGGGTGCGTCGAGGCCAGCCCCGAGATCCGTTGCGCGGTCGCACGGGCCGCGTCCTCCCGGCGCCCGACGACGGTCACCGAGGTCGTGTGCCGGATGGCGAGCAGCGCCTCCGCGTGACCGAGCGCCTGGGGCCCGCTGCCGAAGATGACGGCCGACTCGACCTCGTCGGGGGCGAGCGCGTCGATCGCGACGGCGGACACGGCCGGGGTGCGCAGCGACGTGACGGCCGTGCCGTCGACGAGCACCGACGGGGCCAGGGTGTCGGCGTCCATGAGGACGTAGACCGCCTGGATGCGGTCGAGGCCGCGCGCCGGGTTGCCCGGTGCGACCGTGAGCACCTTGACCCCGGCCGCGCGGCCGTTCGTCGACGGCATGACGAGCAGCTGCCCGCGGCCGTCACCGACGTCGGCGACGAGCCGGGCCGGGTCCGACGCCGGGTCGAGGCCGTCAGCGAGCTCGCGACGGATGAGCCTGCGGGCGCGGTCGGGGGAGAGGGTCCGGCGCACGGCGGCGGCGTCGACCCAACGCGGCTGCTGCACCTCAGCCCTCGCCCGCGCTCGAGCGGGCGCGCTCGACCCGCACCGGGTCGCCACCGGCGTCCGTGAGGGTCGCGAGGTGGGTGCGCAGCTGCCTGGCGAGCGACCACTGGGTGACCTCGTGGGTGATCGAGCGCATCCAACCCGGGTCGACGGCATACGCCAGCGTCAGCACGACGAGCGTGCCGTCCCCCTCGGCGTCGAAGCGCCAGGAGAGGGGCTCGGGGGTCACGTGCGGGGGCAGTCGAAGGGCCGGCTCACCCACGGACGCGGCCAGCGCCCGGGCGACGGACGGCGGGAGCAGGACGTGGACATCGGCACTGACCTGGGGCACTCCTCGACTGTAGGTGTCAGCGCTGGGAGCCGCCCGTCCGGGTTGCGCCGGGGGAGCGGATCCACGCATGTGCGTGGGGGTGCCCCCGGGACGTAGGCTCGAGCGGATCGCCCACCACCCCGGGCGGCAGCCGTCAACGACGACACGAAGTCAGGACTCCATGGCGCTCAGCGTTTTCGATCTCTTCTCGGTCGGCATCGGGCCGTCGAGCTCGCACACCGTCGGTCCGATGCGGGCCGCCGCCCTGTTCGCGGAGCGGCTGCGCGACGAAGGAGTCATCGACCGGGTCGCCCGCGTGCGCTCGCAGCTCTTCGGCTCGCTCGGGGCCACCGGGCACGGGCACGGCAGCGACAAGGCCGTCCTCCTCGGCCTGACGGGCGAGCGGCCCGAGCTGTGCGACCCGCGGGCCGTCGAGGGCCGCCTCGCCGAGATCCGCGCGACCAAGCGCCTCCGCCTGCTCGGCGAGCACGAGATCGACTTCATCGAGCTCGAGGACCTCACGCTGCACCGCCGCAAGACCCTCCCGCTGCACCCCAACGGCATGACGTTCACGGCGCTCGACGCCGACGGCGCGACCGTCGCCGAGCACACGTACTACTCGGTCGGCGGCGGCTTCGTCGTCGGCGAGGACGCCGACGGGTCGACGAAGATCGTCGAGGACTCGACGCCGGTCGCGCACCCCTTCCGCACCGGCGACGAGCTGCTCGCCCACTGCAAGGAGACGGGCAAGTCGATCGCCCGCATCATGCTCGAGAACGAGCTGTCGTGGCGCACCGAGCAGGAGGTCCGCGACGGCCTCCTCGAGATCTGGCGCGTCATGAAGGAGTGCGTGCGCAACGGCATCGCCACCGAGGGCGTGCTGCCCGGCGGTCTGCGCGTACGTCGCCGCGCTCCCGAGCTGGCCCGCCGCCTCTCGCTCGAGGCCAACAGCGACGACCCGCTGCGCGGCATGGACTGGATCACCCTCTACGCGCTCGCCGTCAACGAGGAGAACGCGTCGGGTGGCCGCGTCGTCACCGCCCCGACCAACGGCGCGGCCGGCATCATCCCCGCGGTGCTCCACTACTACGCGAACTTCGTCAACGGCGCCGACCGCGACGGCATCGTCCGCTTCCTGCTCACCGCCGGCGCGATCGGCGTCATCTACAAGGAGACCGCCTCGATCTCCGGTGCCGAGGTCGGCTGCCAGGGCGAGGTCGGCTCGGCCTGCTCGATGGCGGCCGCCGCGATGGCCGCCGTCATGGGCGGCACCCCCGAGCAGGTCGAGAACGCCGCCGAGATCGGCATGGAGCACAACCTCGGCCTGACCTGCGACCCCGTCGGCGGGCTCGTGCAGATCCCGTGCATCGAGCGCAACGCCATCGCCTCGGTCAAGGCCATCACCGCGGCCCGCACCGCCTTGCGCGGCGACGGCTCGCACGTCGTCTCGCTCGACAAGGTCGTCAAGACGATGCGCGAGACCGGTCGCGACATGAAGGTGAAGTACAAGGAGACCGCGCGCGGCGGCCTCGCCGTCAACGTCATCGAGTGCTGACACCGGGGGCGGGCCCTCACGACCGCCGTATGCGGCCCCGCCACGCAGCACTCGGAATGTCCGGTATGCGTGCAGGACGGTCTCAGGCTCGGACGTGATCCTCCGAGTTTCCTGACAGTTGCGGCCTTTTCGTCTCTGGATGCGTGCTTCGGAGCACCGTGGAGAGTGGCGCCGAAACGGCGTCGCCCGGCGACCTCGGGGGCCCTGCGCCGGCTTCAACAGGGAAGAGGGGAACTCATGCGTTCACTGCGCAGCCGTGCCGTCCTGGCCGGCATCACCGCACTGGGCACGATCGGACTGGCATCAGGAGCCGCCTTCGCGGCACCGGCGAGCGGAGGGACCGAGCACTCGTCGTTCCCCGCGATGGGTGCCGTCTTCGAGTGCAGCGCACCCACGGGGGACATCACCGCGACGAGCGGCACCGTCGACATGGTCGACCACTGGAACGTCGACGCCCGTGGGGTCTTCCACGAGACCGGGACCGTCCACACGAGCGGCGTCACGCTGCTGGGGTCGAACGGTGACCGCTACACGGTCTCGGGGGCCTCGTGGTTCGGCGGAAAGGTGTCTGCCGCGGGCGCGCCGCTCGTCTTCACCGACACCGAGCACTGGGTCCTGCACGACGTCACCTCCGGCGGGAACGTCAAGGTGCAGATCGTCAGCCACTGGTCACCCGGTTCGAGCTTCACGTGGGACAAGGGCACCTGCTCCGCTCCGGAGGGGTGAGCGGAAAGGCCTGCCCGGGCGCCGCCCCGTCCCACCGAGGGCGTGGCGGCGTTCCCGTGTCCGGGCTGCTCAGGGCCGCGTCGCGTCGGGCAGCGGCAGCTCGACCTGGCACTCGTAGTAGCGCATCTGGAGCCGGGAGTGCTCGACGTCGATGGTGCCCTCGCCCACGGCGATGACGTCGTCGAGCCACCGGTGCGACGGTGCCTCGGCCTGGAAGGTGAGGACGTGGACGCCGCGACCGTCCGTCAGCGACGACAGGCCGGTCAGGGTGAAGAGCACGACCCCGTCGTCGACGTGGATGACGCCCCTGGCCTCCGGCGAGGCCCAGCCCTCCCGGATGCGCGGGAAGTTCGACCACGTCGCCGTGCCCGACAGCCGGCCCGTCAGGGTGCCGGTGCCCTGGCCGTAGACGCGTCCGTCACGCCCGGCCGAGGGCTCGACCTCGTGGATGAGGTCATAGACCCAGCTCGCGTCACAGAGAGGGATGAGACGCATGGCAGCCTCCTCGGGAAGGTCCGACCCCTTCGACGGTACTCCCGTCGTCGCGCCCGCGCCGCCCTCTGCGCGAGATCACCTCAACGGTGATGGGCCTCGGTGGTGCTGACCGGATAGGTCTGTCCCGCAACGTATCTCGTGTGCATGTCGGCCGTCGCTCCGCCCTCACGGGCGACCTCGGCGAAGAAGCGCCCCGAGTCGCGTACCGTGCGCTCCTGCGTCTCGTAGTCGAGGGTCACGAGGCCGAACCGCGGCCCCTCGCCCTCGTTCCACTCCCAGTTGTCGACGAAGCACCAGTGGTAGTAGCGGTCGACCGGAACCCCCTGGGCCCGAACGTCGCTCAGGACCGACAGGTGCTCCCAGAGGTAGCGCGACCGGAAGGYGTCGGCGGCGTCACACGTGCCGTTCTCGGTGACCCAGACGGGAAGGCGGTAGGTCTCCCACGCCCATCGGGCCGTCTCGCCGAGCCCGGCGGCATACACCTCCCAGCCGAGGTCGTTGACCGGGACGCCCGGCGGCGTGCCGTCGTCGAAGCGCGTCACCGTGGTGCGGGAGTAGTAGTTGAGCCCGAAGAAGTCGGCGTAGCGCCCGGCGACGATCCCCGGCGGCCGGCGCAGCGGCGGCGCGAACTCCCCGGTCGTCATCGCCCGCACGATCGCGTCCTGGAAGAGGTGGCGCATGACGGGTGTCAGCGCGCGGTGCCAGGGGTTGCGGGGGTTGCCCGGCCGGAAGGGCCGCAGGTGATGAGCGACCCCGACCATCGTGTCGGAGCCGGGCCGCAGCGCGTGGATGAGGGTGTAGGCCCGGATGTGCGCGGCCGCGAGCACGCCGTAGACCCGCATCCCCTCGCGCAGGCTCCGGTGGCCCGGCGGGAAGTCGCCGAAGACGTGGGCGCCGGTGACGTAGACGTTCGGCTCGTTGATCGTCACCCACTCCGCGACGAGGTCGCCGAGCCGCGTCACGACCTCGGCGACGAAGCGCTCCCACATCCACAGGGCGCCGGGTGCGAGCCACCCGCCGTCGCGCTCGAACCACAGCGGGTGGCTGAAGTGGTGCAGCGTCACGAGGGGGCGGATCCCGTTGTCGCGCAGGAGCTCCAGCTCCTCCCGGTAGTGGGCGAACGCCGCGTCGTCCCACCCGCCCGGGCGCGGCTCGAGGCGCGCCCACTCGACGCTCATCCGGTAGACCTGCACCCCGAGCGAGGCCATCAGCCCGGTGTCCTCGCGCCAGCGCCGCCAGTGGTCGGTGGCGCGCCGTGGCGTCGAGCCGTCGGCGATGGTGCCCGGGCGGTCGGCCCAGTCGGTCCAGCTGCTCTCGACGTCGCCGCCCTCGACCTGCGTGGCCGCGGTCGCGACGCCGAGCAGCAGCCCGTCGAGCCGGAAGCCGTCAGCGGTCGCCATGCGGCCCAACGTACCGGCGCCCGATGCGTCAGACTGGCGCCCGTGGGTCACGTCTCCGTCGCAGATCACCGGTCCGCCGTCGAGCGGCTGCTCGGCGACGGGTCCCTCGAGCAGGTGACGCTCGACCGCCACGCCGCCGGACGCCGCCTCGCCGCCGACCTCGTCGCGGCCGACGACCTGCCGCGCTTCGACGCCTCGGCCATGGACGGGTATGCCGTGTGCCCGGGTTCGCCGGACCAGCGCGCCTATCCCGTCATCGGGGACGTGCCCGCCGGGTCGGCACCCGACTTCGTGCTGGCCCCCGGTGAGGCGGCCCGGGTCATGACGGGCGCGCGGGTGCCGCAGGGGACGGTGGCCGTCGTCCCCGTCGAGCGCACCGACGCGAGCCCCACGGGCCCCGCGCCCGAGCACGTGACCGTCGACCTCGATCCCGCACCGGGCCAGCACATCCGTCCCCGCGGCGAGGACGTGGCGGCCGGGTCGGTCATCGCGACCGCCGGCACGGCCGTGACGGCGGCGCTCATCGCGCTGGGCCGTTCGGCCGGGTGCACGAAGGTCGAGGTCCACGTGCCGACGAGGGTGGCGGTCATCGCGACCGGAGCCGAGCTCGCGCCGCCCGAGGCCGACCCCGGCGCCGGCGGCATCCACGAGTCGAACTCCGACATGGTCGCCGCGCTCGCCGAGGCCGCGGGCTGCGACGTGCGCCGTGTCGAGGTGTGCTCCGACGAGCCCGACGACCTGCGGGCCAGGCTCGACGCGCTCGACGCCGACCCCGACGTCGATCTCGTCGTCACGACCGGGGGCGTCAGCGCCGGGGCCTACGAGGTCGTGCGACAGGTCTGCGAGCCGCTCCCGACGTTCGGCTTCGTCCACCTCGCGATGCAGCCCGGCGGCCCGCAGGGGCTCGGCCGCTACGGGGCCACGCCCGTCGTCTGCCTGCCGGGGACGCCGGTCGGCGCGTTCGTGGCCTTCCACGTGCTCGTCCGTCCGGTGCTCGACCGACGCCACGGGGTGCCGCCCACGCGGCCCGGCCGGGCGGCATACGTCGGCAGGACCCGACGCACCCGCACGGGGCGCGTCCAGTTCGTCACGAGCGTGCTCCACGACGACGGCACCGTCAGCGCGCCCGATGCCCGGCACCTGACGGCGCTCGCCGCGGCGACCTGCCTCATCGAGGTGCCCGAAGGTGTCGACCAGCTCATCGAGGGCGACCTCGTCGCCGTCCACCCGGTGTGAACGGGGCACTGGCCGAGCGCCCCTAGGCTGGTGGGCGTGAGCGCGACCCTCGTGGCCAAGGACCTCGCCGGGGGCCACGCCCACCGGACCCTCTTCGAGCACCTCGACCTCACGGTCGCGCCCGGTGACGTCGTCGGGGTCGTCGGCGCCAACGGGGCCGGCAAGTCGACGCTGCTGCGCCTGCTCGCCGGTGAGGACGAGCCGCTCGGCGGCACCGTCACGACGGCGCCCTCCGACGCGTTCGTCGGGTGGCTGCCGCAGGAGCACGAGCGCGTGCCCGGCGAGACCGTCGCCGACCACATCGGTCGCCGCACGGGCGCCACCGCCGCGACCCTCGCCATGGAGGAGGCGGCTGCCGCCCTCGGCGGTGACGACCCCATCGCCGACGAGAGGTATGCCGTCGCGCTCGACCACTGGCTCGTCAGCGGTGCGCCGGACCTCGACGACCGGATCCCGCCGATGCTCGCCGAGCTGGGCCTCGACGTCGGACCTGACGCGCTCATGTCGTCCCTCTCCGGAGGCCAGGCGGCCCGGGCGGCGCTCGCCGCGCTGCTGCTGAGCCGCTTCGACCTCGTGCTCCTCGACGAACCGACCAACGACCTCGACCTCGCCGGCCTCGCCCGGCTCGAGGCCTTCGTCGACGGTCAGCGAGGGGGAGTCGTCCTCGTCTCGCACGACCGCGAGTTCCTCGCCCGCTGCGTCACCCGCATCGTCGAGCTCGACCTCGCGCAGAACTCCGTCGCCGTCCACGACGGCGGCTACGAGTCCTACCTCGAGGAGCGCGAGGTTGCCCGTCGGCACGCGCGCGAGGCGTACGAGGCGTATGCCGGCACGAAGTCCGACCTCGAGGCGCGGGCCCGCACGCAGCGGGAGTGGTCGTCCAAGGGCGTGCGCAACGCGATGAAGAAGAGTCCCGACAACGACAAGATCCGGCGCTCGGCGCAGCAGGACTCGGCCGAGAAGCAGGCCCGCAAGGTGCGCCAGATGGAGTCGCGGATCGCCCGGCTCGACGAGGTCGCCGAGCCGCGCAAGGAGTGGGTGCTCCAGTTCAGCATCGCCGCGGCGCCCCGGTCGAGCTCCGTCGTCGCGACGCTCAACGAGGCCGTCGTGCGCCGGGGTGACTGGACCTTCGGTCCGGCGTCGCTGCAGGTCGAGGCACGGCGGCGCATCGGCATCACCGGGCCCAACGGCGCCGGCAAGACGACCCTGCTGTCGCTCCTGCTCGGGCGGGTCGACCCCGACGAGGGGAGCGCCTCGCTCGGGGCCAGCGTCGCCGTCGGCGAGATCGACCAGTCGCGCACGGGTCTGCGCGACGACCTCCCGCTCGGGGACGCGTTCGGCGAGGCCGTGCCCGATCTCAACCCGGCTGACCGCCGCACCCTGCTCGCGAAGTTCGGGCTCAAGGCCGACCAGGTCGGCAGCGCCGTCGGTCGGCTCTCACCCGGCGAGCGCACCCGGGCCGCGATGGCGCTCCTCCAGGCGCGGGGCGTCAACCTCCTCGTCCTCGACGAGCCGACGAACCACCTCGACCTGCCCGCCATCGAGCAGCTCGAGGAGGCGCTCGACTCGTACGACGGGGCGCTCCTGCTCGTGTCGCACGACCGCCGGCTGCTCGAGAACGTCCGCCTGGACGAGCGCTGGCACGTCGAGGGCGGCAAGGTCACGGCGACCTGACCGGCCGGTCGAGCGGGGCGTGTGTCGATTTCCGGGCCGCTCGTTCGTCATCGAGGTGAGCGGTCACCGGCCGGTGATCGTGAGCCCACGGAGGTCATCATGAGTCACCCCATCGTCCACGCCGAGATCCGCTCGAGCGACCCCGACGCCACCCGCGCCTTCTTCGGCGGCCTGTTCGGCTGGACCTATCCCACCGAGGGTGCCTTCCCCGGCTACACCTTCGTCGAGACCGGCGTGCCGGGCGCGCTCTACACGGCGATCAGCCCGCTGCAGGGCGATGCCGACCTCGTCACGTTCTTCGTCGGCGTCGACGACATGACCGCCTCCATCGCCGACGCGACCCGCCTCGGCGGCCGGGTCGTGCAGGAGCCGGTCACGGTCCCGGGCGTCGCGTTCGCCCTCATCGCCGACCCGCAGGGTCACGTCGTCGGCCTGGCCCAACAGCTCTGACCTGCAGAGACGTCAGCCCGGTGAGTTGGTCGGGTCGGCGACCCACGGGCCGAGCGGCGGGTCCCACCGGCGCACGACGCGGCGCAGGATGTGCCCGCCGAGCCAGTAGGGGTCCTGGTCGAACGCCTCGGTGACCGCCTCGAGCGACTCGCCCGAGCACACGATGAGCGCCGCGTTGACGGCCTCCTGCTCGGTCGGCTCGCCCTCGCTCACCTCGTCGATGCCGTCCTGGTACATCCCGGCGACGAGCAGCCCCGAGAGCCCGCTCAGCCACTCGCGGTGCTCGGGGCGGATCGTCAGCATCTCGGTCGCGTCGTCGGGGTAGGTGTAGTGGATCGCGAAGATCGCCACGGGTGGGCCTCCAGTCGCGCGGGTGGTCGGGCTGCTCGGGTGGTCAGGTGGTCGTGATCCGGTGCGCGCCGGCGTACACGTTGAGGCGGGTGCCGCGCACGAAGCCGAGCAGGCTCATCCCCGCGTCCTCGGCGCACTCCACCGCCAGTGACGACGGCGCCGAGACCGCTGCGAGGCAAGGGATCCCGGCCATGATCGCCTTCTGGGTCAGCTCGAACGACGCGCGCCCCGACACGACGAGCACACACCCGACGCCGGGCACGCGTCCGCTCTGCAGGGCCCATCCGACGACCTTGTCGACGGCGTTGTGCCGGCCCACGTCCTCGCGCACGACGAGCAGCTCGCCGTCGGCGGTGAAGAGGCCGGCGGCGTGCAGTCCCCCGGTCTTGTCGAACGAGCGCTGCTCGACGCGCAGGGCGTCGGGCAGCTCGGCGATGATCTTGGCCGCGAACCCCGTCGTGTCGGCGCGCACGTCGAAGGCCGACTGCGCCCGCAGCTGCTCGATGCTGGCCTTGCCGCAGACGCCGCACGACGAGTTCGTGAAGAAGGCACGCGTGGCCGAGGCGGCCGGCACTGCCACGCCCGGCGCCAGCGTCACGTCGATGACGTTGTACGTGTTCTCGTCGAAGCCGCTCTCACCCGAGACGACCGCGCCCTCGCAGTAGCGCGCCAGAGCGATGTCGTCGGCGGACCTGATGAGCCCCTCCGACATGAGGAAGCCGTGGACGAGCTCGATGTCGTGCCCCGGCGTGCGCATCGTCACCGTGAGCGGCGAGCCGTTGACCCGCAGCTCGAGCGGCTCCTCGACTGTGAGGGTGTCGGGGCGCGTCGTCGACGACGGGGTCGCGAGGTCGATCGTCGTGACCTTGCGCCGTACCGTGACCCGTCCCATGACCTCAGCCTGCCAGACTCCGTGCCAGACTCCGATGGGTGCCGCCCCGCCCACCTGAAGCGCCCCCGGTCGTCGTCGTCCTGACGGGCGGGGCCTCCCGGCGGATGGGCTCGCACAAACCCGTCCTCGACGTCGGCGGCCGCCCCCTCGTCGCGCGCGTCCTCGACGCGGCCGGCGACCGCCCGGCGCTCGTCGTCGGCCCCGGCCAGGGCGTCCCCGACGGCGTACGCGTCGTGTGGGAGCGCGTCCCCGGCGGCGGTCCCGTGTCCGGCGTGTCCACCGCCGTCGAGGCCCTCGCCGCCGATGCCGCCACGAGTGCCACACCGCTGCCGTATGCCGTCGTGCTGCTGGCCGCGGACCTGCCCTTCGTCACCTCCGCCCACGTCGACCGGCTCCTCGAGGCGCTCGGGTCGGCCGACCTCGCCGTGACGGTCGACCGGGACGGACGCACCAACTGGCTCTGCTCGGCCTGGCGCCTCGCCGCCCTGCACGGGCGTCTCCACGAGCTCGGGGACCCCTACGGCAGGAGCATGCGCGACCTCGCGGACGGCATACGCACGCAGTCGGTGGACGACCCCTCCGGGGTCGCGCTGGACGTCGACACACCGGCCGACCTGGCGCGTGCGCGCGACCGCGCGGAGCGCCGTCCGAGCGCCGACTGAAGGCCGACGGAGGCCGTCAACGGGCGACTCTGGGAGATCGCCCAAGTCGGGCCCTGCGGCGAATCGCCCTGCGGCCAAGTGCTACTCCGGACTTCGGAGGCATTTGGCAAAGACTTGGTAAGCCCCGTTGACCCGTGTTCTGGGCTGCTGCCAACGTCACGCTCGTTCCGGCCCGATCTCAAGTCGTGAGATGAGCGGAACTCCCTCCAGGCGGCCCACGAGCCGCATCTCGACAAGGAGCAACCAGTGAATCGACTGAAGTCTGGGCTGGCGACCGGAGGGCTGCTCGCCCTCGCCCTCGCCATCTCGCCGGCGATCCCGGCGGGCGCAGCAGCCGGTGCAGGACGCGACAAGGCGCCTGCCCCCGAGTCGCAGAGCCTCAAGGCGACCGAGCAGTCCCGGGCAGCATCGTCCGCGAGCGCCCTCGGCCTCGCCCCGGGCGAGAAGCTCACCGTCAAGTCCGTCATCCAGGACGCCAACGGCGCGACGCACGTCCGCTACGAGCGGACCCTCGACGGCCTCCGCGTCATCGGCGGCGACTTCGTCAGCCACAAGGACTCCTCGGGTGCCGTCAAGAGCGTCACGTGGAACTACCGCAAGAACGTCACCCCCGCGACGATGACCCCGAGCGTCTCCAAGAGCGAGGCGCACCAGGCCGGTCTCGCCGCGTCGAAGGCCACCAAGGAGACCGCCACCCCCGGTGAGCTCGTCGTCTTCCAGTCGGCCGCCGGTCCCAAGCTCGCCTACGAGGTCATCACCGAGGGCATCAAGGCCGACCAGACCCCGACCCGCCTGCACACCATCGTCGACGCCACGACGGGCAAGACCCTGACGAGCTGGGACGACGTCAAGCAGGGCACCGGCAACGGCATCTTCGTCGGCTCCGTCACGCTGGCCACGACGGCCGGCACGACGTACACGATGAAGGACACGCACGGGAACTACACGACCGACCTCAACCAGGCCACGAGCGGCAACGGCACGACGTTCACCGACGCCGACGACGTCTGGGGCAACGGCGCCCAGAGCAACCGCCAGTCGGCGGCCGTCGACGCGCACTACGGCGCCGGCAAGACGTACGACTACTACAACACCCAGCTCGGCCGCGCCGGCATCTGGAACAACGGCACCGGTGCCCGCAGCCGCGTCCACTACGGCCAGAACTACGTCAACGCCTTCTGGGACGGCACGCAGATGACCTACGGCGACGGCGCGGGCAACGCGGCCCCGCTCGTCGAGCTCGACGTCGCCGGCCACGAGATGAGCCACGGCGTCACCGAGAACACCGCGGGCCTCGCCTACACCGGCGACGCGGGCGGCCTCAACGAGGCGACGTCGGACATCTTCGGCACAGGTGTCGAGTGGTACACCAACAACCCGAGCGACACCCCCGACTACCTCATCGGCGAAGAGATCAACATCAACGGCAACGGCACGCCGCTGCGCTACATGGACAAGCCGAGCAAGGACGGCGGCTCGAAGGACTGCTGGAGCAGCTCCCTCGGCGGCCTCGACCCGCACTACTCGTCCGGCCCGCTGAACCACTGGTACTACCTGGCCTCCGAGGGCTCGGGTGCCAAGACGATCAACGGTGTCAGCTACAACAGCCCCACCTGCAACGCCTCGACGGTGACCGGCATCGGCCACCTCAAGGTCGAGAAGATCTGGTACCGCACGCTGTCGACGTACCTCACCTCGGGCAGCAACTACGCGGCGGCCCGCACCGGTGTCATCAAGGCGGCCAAGGACCTCTACGGCGTCGGCTCGGCCGAGTGCACCGCGGTCGACAAGGCCATGGGCGCCATCTCGGCTCCGGCCAGCACCGAGACCTGCGGCACCGGTGGTGGCGGTGGCGGCGGCGCTGCCCTGACCAACGGCGGCTTCGAGTCCGGCCAGACCGGCTGGACCGGCACGGCGGGCCCGATCACGAACAACACGGGCCGTCCGGCCCACGGTGGCTCGTACAAGCTGTGGCTCGGCGGCAACGGCACGGCCGGCTCGGAGAACGAGTCGCAGACCTTCGCCGTCCCGGCCACGGCCACCGCTCCGGCGCTGACCTACTGGATCCGCATCGACACGGCCGAGACCACGACGACGAGCGCCTACGACACGGCCACCGTCCAGATCAACGGCGTGACGAAGCAGAGCTACTCCAACCTGTCCACGCCGAAGGCGTCCTACGTCCAGAAGACGATCGACCTCACGGCCTACAAGGGCACGAACGTCACGCTGAAGTTCGCCGACACCGAGGACTCCTCGCTCCAGACGAGCTTCGTCGTCGACGACGTCGCGACGAACTTCTGACGGACCGAGCACTCCGGGCCGCGTGAGCTGCCCTGAAGGACACGCACCACAGAGGTCGGTATGCCGCCGGGTCAGCCCCGCGGCATACCGACCTCGTGCGTTCGGCCGGGACTCCTGCCCGCGCGGACGCTCAGGAGGCGGGCGCGGTGGCCGCCGCGCCCGGCGCAGCGGTGGTCGGGGTCGTGCAGCGGGTGGTCGCGGGCACCGAGAGGGTGACGTCGCTGACGAGGATGCCGACGAGCCCGGAGATCTCGCCGAGCGACGGGTCGCTGAGGTCGATCGCCCGGGCCTGGTGGTCGGTGACCGAGATCGTGATCGGGTCGCTCTCGGGCACGGCGTCGGGGTCGAGCGCCGTGGAGCCGTCGGTCGGCGCCGGGGCCGTCGAGGTGCCGAGGCGGAGCGTCGCGAGGAGGGTGACGAGCTGGCGCTGCTGCGGGACGCTGAGCGTGCACACCCGGCCGTGGACCGAGCGCGTCTCGACGCGGACCCGACCGTTGGCCTCGAGCACGATCTGGTCGTCGAAGCCGGCGATGCCACCGGTGCGCCGCAACGTCAGCGGGAACGTGGGGCCGTACGACGACCCGAGCGCGTCCTCGCCGGCGGCGCCGAAGCGCAGCGCCGCGGTCGTCGACGACATGGGTGCCGAGGCCGACGAGGTCACCTCACCCGTCGACCCGTCCTCGGGCGTGGCTGACCCGCAGCCCCCGACGAAGAGTGCTGCGACGGCCATCCCCACGCACAGGCCTGCGCGCCCCATGACGTCCATGGTGGCCCCTCGCGGCGGACGATGCACGTCCGACGCGGTGGAATCGGGACAACGCTTGGGTGACGGTTTCAAGTGGCGGGCCTCGGGGTGCGCGGGAATGCTCGGTGTCAGAGGTGTGTGTCGGGCTCGGGGCCGGACGCACCCATTCGCAGGCAGGCAGCACCGACGGATCACGTCGGCGTCAGCGTCCTGCGCTCACCAGGACAGGAAAGGGACGATCGAGTGATACCCAGCTCCACGCCACACCGACCTCCGGGAGGCCGCAGGGCGCGGCGGTCCGTCGCAGCGCTCGGCGCCGTCGCGGCCGTCGCAGCCGGTCTGGCCCTGACGAGCCCGGCCGCGCAGGCCGCGGACCCGTCGGCCTCGGCCTCCGGCACCGACCCCGCCAGCCGGGAGCGGGCCTTCGCGGCGGCCTCGACGGAGTACGGCGTGCCGCGCACGGTCCTCGAGGCCGTGTCGTACGCCCAGACCCGCTGGGACTTCAACCCCGGGCACAGCACGTCCGGTGGCTACGGTCCCATGCACCTCGTCGACGCCGACCTCGGCACCCGTGCCGACGCCAAGGGCCTCGGGGAGCCGTCCGCTCCGGAGGCCGCACCCGTGGCCGACACGCTCGGCCGGGCCGCGGAGCTGACCGGCCTCGCCGAGGACGCACTGCGCACCGACGAGGTCGCCAACATCCGCGGCGGTGCGGCCCTGCTCGCCGCCACGCAGAAGCGCCTCGGGCTGCCCACGGGACAGTCCACCGACGCGGGCCAGTGGTACGCCGCCGTCGCCGACGCCTCGGGCTCGGCGCAGGAGGACGTCGCGGCGGCCTTCGCCGACGACACCTACTCCGTCATCGCGTCCGGCGCCTCGCGCCGGACCGTCGACGGCAAGGAGGTCTCGCTGCTGCCGTCGGCCGTCAGGGCCGACACGGCACAGGTCGACCGCCTCGGGCTGCTCAAGAAGCCCAACGGCGGCCCCGTCGACTGCCCGCCCGGGCTCGACTGCGAGTGGGTCCCCGCACCGTACGAGCAGTACGGCCCGGGCGCCGGTGACTACGGCAACCACGACCTCGCTCAGCGTCCGCGCTCGCCGAAGATCACCAACATCGTCATCCACGACACCGAGGCGACCTACGACACGACGCTCAAGCTCGTGAGCGACCCGACCTACGTGTCGTGGCAGTACAGCCTGCGCAGCTCCGACGGCCACATCGCCCAGCACCTCACGCCGCAGGACGTCGGCTGGCACGCGGGCAACTGGTACGTCAACAGCCACTCGATCGGCCTCGAGCACGAGGGCTTCGCGCCCCAGGGCGCCGAGTGGTTCAGCGAGCCGATGTACCGCTCGTCCGCGCGGCTCGTGCGCTACCTCGCCAAGACGTACGACATCCCGCTCGACATGCAGCACGTCTTCGGCCACGACCAGGTACCGGCCACGACCCCGGGCGGCGTCGCCGGCATGCACTGGGACCCGGGTCCCTACTGGAACTGGGAGCACTACTTCCAGCTCCTCGGAGCGCCGCTCTCGGCCCACCAGTCCGGTGCGGCCCAGGACCTCGTGCGGATCCTCCCCGGCTTCGAGGACAACATCCAGCCGGTGACCGGCTGCACGACGGCGGGCGTCGCCTGCCGCGCGCAGGGCACCAACTTCGTCTACCTGCACACCCAGCCGTCCGAGACGGCGCCGCTCGTCAACGACATCGGCCGCAAGTCCAACGGCGCGGCGTCGACGACGAACGTGTCCGACATCGGGGCCCGCGCCCAGACCGGTCTGACCTTCGCCGTGGCCGAGCGCAGCGGTGACTGGACGGCCATCTGGTTCAACGGCGTGAAGGGCTGGTTCCTCAACCCGGCGTCCGACCCGACGGCCGTCCCGGTCAAGGGCTCCTACGTCGTGCCCAAGGCCGGTCTGGCCAAGGCCCCGGTCTACGGGCGGGCCTACCCCGAGGCGTCGGCCTACCCGGCGGGCATCCCGGTCCAGGCGCTCGCGCCGCTGCAGTACTCCTTCGCGGCGGGCCAGCGGTACGCCGTCGGTGACCTCACGGTGCCGACGAACTACTACCGTGCCTCGACCTTCTCGCTCGGCACCCCGAACGACCACGTCGACGTCGTCGGTCAGGACCGCTACTACCAGATCTCCCTCGGCCACCGCTTCGCCTACGTGCGTGCGGCCGACGTGGACGTCGTCACGGCCCAGTAGCCCGGGTCACCCCAACCGTCGAGAGGCCAGAGTCTGTCGCCTCATCGACGGGCGGTTTCAGGGAGCTGGAGACTGTCCGAGTAACGGTGTAACTGGCCCAACGCGCTGACTGGTTCAGCGGGAAGGGTCGGATGATGACCGACACACTGGTGGGCGTGAGCCCGCTTGAGAGAGCAGCGAAGAAGTCGCTCACACCTGCTGAGGTGGAGCGCGCGG
>NZ_JBFRDT010000026.1:0-43938 GCF_052113925.1 Terrabacter sp. RAF57
TCGGTGAACTTCCCGACGCCGACGGTGTGCAGCTCGAGCAGCTCGCGGCCGTAGTTCTCGTTCGGCGCCTTCTTCGTGCTGTCGGCGTTGTCGAGGACCTTGAGCATCGACGGGTGCCGCGCTGCCGCGTTGAGCATGTCGGAGTACTTACCGAGCGCGTGCTTGCGGATGACGTCACGCTGGAAGAGGTGGGCGCTGTCCCAGACCTCGCTGCTCGGCACCGGGACGACGAGGTGGTTGGTCCAGAAGTCGACGACCGTCTCGAGGAGCTGCCGGCGCGAGAAGAGGGCCCGCGCGACGTGCGACTCGAGCAGGTCGTACATGACGGCGTACGTATTATCGGCCGGGAGGCGCTCGCGCACCTCCCACGTCTTCCAGCCTAGTCGCGGCCAGCGCTTGAGGATGCCGTCCATAGCGGTGTCGGGGACCTTGGTGAGCGGCGCGAGCTGTGCGTCGAGCCATGCCGTCGTGCCCGCCGTGCGGACCTCGGCGACCAGCGCCGGGGTCGGGCCGAACGTCGCGCGTCGCAGCAGGTGCAGCACGGGGTCGGTCGTGACGGCTGCGGTCATGACCGCGGGGGTGGCCGTCGCGGGCGCCGCTGCCGCGGAGGCGGGGGCCGCGGACGCGGTCGTCGCGGTGGCCACGGCGAGGGCTGCGCCGCTACCGAGCCTGGAGAGCACACGTCGGCGCGCCGGCGCTGCGGCCGACGGCCGGGCGGACGACGGCGACTCGGGGGAGTGAGCGGTCATGCGAGGGACGGTACATACCAGACCGGGCGTTGACTCCGCTATCGGACATTTCGGTCAGGCTCGCCGATCCGGCCTCGGGACGAGGCTCCGGTAGCGTCCGGCCCATGCCGAGGACCGCCCGATGATCACCGACGAGGCGTTGCGCCGGATGGTCGACGAGCTGACCGGCGTGCACGGGGTGCTCGGCGTCGTGCTCGGCGGCAGTCGCGCCCGCGGCGACGCGCTGCCCACCTCCGACGTCGACCTCGGCGTCTACTACGAGGGTGTGCCAGACACCGCCGAGCTGACACGTCTCGCGAGCCGGTGGTCAGGGCGCGACGTCGCGGTGGGGGAGCCCGGTACCTGGGGCCCGTGGGTCGACGCCGGTGGCTGGCTCGAGGTCGAGGGCACCGCCGTCGACTGGATCCTGCGCGACGTCGATCGGGTTGCAGCACAAGCGGATCGAGCGAATCGCGGTGAGTTCGCCTTCCACCTCCAGGCAGGTCACCCGCTCGGCTTCCTTGACGTGGCGTATGCCGCCGAGCTGGCCACCGGGGTCGTTCTGGCCGACCCGGCCGGTCGGCTCGCGTCCCTGCGAACGGCCGTGACGGCATACCCCCTCGCCCTGCGCGACGCGATGGTCGGCGCCCTCTGGGAGGCCGACTTCCTCGTCGGCGCGGCCGAGAAGGGAGCCCGGCGCGCGGACACGACGTACGTGTCGCTCGCGCTCGCCCGAGCGGTCCTGCTGTGTGCCCACGCGCTGCACGCGGACGCCGGACGCTGGGTGACGAACGAGAAGGGGCTCGTGCCCGCGGTCGCGATGCTGCCCGCGGCGCCGGAGCGGTTCTCGCGGGACGCCGCCCTCGCCCTGGGCGCGCTGGGCACCACCGAGGCGTCCCTCACGGCTGCGGTCGCGGCCGTGGGCCGTCTCGTCGGCGAGACCCGCGCCGCGCTCGGCGACCGCTGACGAGAGCGCACGTCGCCGGCTGCCGCAGCACGGATTCCTCTGCGCGATGGTCTGTCGGTGGCGGGTACGCGAAGGTTCGTTCGTTAGCCTGCTGGAATGACCGACGCCCTCAGGACCGACCCTGCCCCCAAGGCCGAGTCGCCCTCGGGCGATCCACGCGCCGACCGCGTCAGGGCCGCCGTCAGGACGTGGCAGCGCACGCTCGTCGACCTCGGCGGGCGCAACACGCTCCTCTGGTACCGCGACCTGCCCTCCGGCACCCTCGACCTGACGACCGCGCACCCCGGCGGCGTCTCGATGCTGCTCGCCGGTCGTCGCACGCGACTGTCAGACCTCGTGCGCGAGCCCGCTGCCTTCGAGGAGGCCCGCCGCCGTGCGCGCGCCATCCGGTCCAAGGCCCTCGAGCTGCACGAGGAGCGCGGCATCGCGGCCGGCTTCATCGCCATCGGCATGGCGACGTGGTCCGTGCCTCGCGCCGCCCGCCCCCCGGCGTCGCCGGTGCTGCTGCGCTCGTGCGTGCTGCGCCCGACGGGCGCCGCCCAGGAGGACTTCGAGATCGACCTCGGCCCCGAGGCCGAACTCAACCCCGTCCTGCGCGAGTACCTCCGCTCCGAGCAGGGCATCGAGATCGACGGGGACGCGCTCGCCGACCTCGCCACGGCGGGCAACGGCTTCGACCCCTACCCGGTGTATGCCGCTCTCGGCCACGCGTGCGAGCGCGTGCCCGAGTTCGAGATCACCCCGCGGCTCGTCCTCGGCACCTTCTCCTACGCCAAGCTGCCGATGGTCGCCGACCTCGCCCTCCAGGGCGACACCCTGGCCAACCACGACGTCGTCGCGGCGCTCGCGGGCGACGAGTCGGCGCTCGCAGCGGTGCGGCTGCGCCTGCCGGAGAGTGACCCGGACCCCGACCCGGAGCACGAGTACCTCGTCCTCGACGCGGACTCCTCCCAGCACGCGGCCATCGACGCCGTACGCGCGGGCGCCCACCTCGTCGTCAAGGGGCCTCCCGGCACGGGCAAGTCGCAGACCATCGTCAACCTCATCGCCTCGCTCGCGGCCGAGGGCAAGTCGACCCTCTTCGTCGCCGAGAAGCGCGCCGCCATCGACGCCGTCCTCAGCCGCCTCGACCGTCTCGGGCTCGGCGACCTCGTGCTCGACGCCTACGACGGGCCGACGAACAAGCGCGCGACCGCCCAGCAGTTCGCCAAGAGCCTGGACGCCGCGGTCGCGAACGACACTTCCGAGACCGACCGCACGACCGCGACGCTGCGCGACCGCCGAGCTCGCCTGCAGAAGCACGTCGAGGCGCTCCACGCCGTGCGCGACCCGTGGGGTGTGTCCGCGCACGAAGCCCAGCAGGCACTCGTCGAGCTCGGCACGCGCACGCCTCCCCCGACGTGTCACGTCCGACTCGGCAGCCGCGACCTCGCCGGACTGAGCCGCCCGAGGGCCGTCGAGCTCGGCCGCCGGCTGCGCGACGCCGCGGGGCTCGGGGCGTGGACGCGGGACGGTGACGACCCGTGGTTCGGCGCCCGCATCCTCACGGCCGACGACGCGGCCCGCGCCCTCGACGTCACGACCCGCCACAGCACGAGCGGGCTCGACGAAGCGGCCCGCGAGCTCAACCGCATACTGTCGGAATCCCATGTGCCAGAGGCGAACTCGCTGGAGGACTGGAAGTCGGCCTTCGCCACGATGTCGAGCGTCCGCGAGACCCTCGAGGTGTTCCGGCCCGAGGTCTTCGACATCCCGCTCAAGGAGCACATCGCCGCCACGGCGACGCGCGACTGGCGGGAGGCCCGCGACGTCGACATGGGCTGGCTCGACCGCTGGAAGATCCGGCAGCAGACCAAGCGGCTCCTGCGCCCCGGTCGACCGCCGGCCAACCTCCACGAGGAGCTCGTGTCGGCCAGCGAGCAGCGTGAGCACTGGTTCGAGCTCGTCGGCGGCGGCGGTCGTCCGGAGATCTCGCCGCGCCTCGACGAGGGGCTGTCGTTGCTCGCCGGCCTCACGGCGGACCTCGAGTGGCTCGACGACCGCCTCCAGGTCGGGCCCGACGGGCGCACGCTGACGTCCCTGCCGCTGCGCGACCTGCGGGACCGGCTCGCCGGGCTCGCGAGCCGACCCGACCGGATCGCCGTGCTGCCCCAGGTCACGTCGGCCCTCGACGAGCTGCGCTCGACCGGGCTCGGCCCGGTCGTCGACGACCTCGCGGCCCGCGGGATCCCCACCGACCAGGTCACGGCCGAGGTCGAGCACG
This sequence comes from Terrabacter sp. RAF57, assembly GCF_052113925.1. Lineage (NCBI taxonomy): Bacteria > Bacillati > Actinomycetota > Actinomycetes > Micrococcales > Intrasporangiaceae > Terrabacter > Terrabacter sp. RAF57. Next base: position 3,959 of record NZ_JBFRDT010000026.1, read on the forward strand.
TGTGGTGGGCCTCCCTCGCCCAGGAGATCACCGTCCGCGACCCGGCGTACGGCGCCCACGACGGCGCGGGACTGCGCCGCGACGTCGCGGAGTTCGCCGAGGCCGACCGAGCCCACCAGTCGGCGACCGTCGACCGGGTGCGCGCCGCGGTCGCCCGCAACATCCGCGAGGTCCTCGCCGACCACCCGGCCCACGAGGCGCTCGTGCGCGCCGAGGCCGGCAAGGCCCGCCGCCACAAGCCGCTGCGCGACCTCATGCCGCAGGCGTCGTCCACGCTGACGGCGATCAAGCCATGCTGGGCGATGAGCCCGCTCGTCGTCGCGTCGACGCTGCCGCCGGGGCGCTGGTTCGACGTCGTCATCTTCGACGAGGCCTCGCAGGTGCAGCCCGCCCAGGCGATCTCGGCCATCTCCCGCGCCCGCCAGGTCGTCGTCGCCGGCGACGAGCGACAGCTCCCGCCGACGAACTTCTTCACCGTCGTCTCCGACGACGAGTCCGATGCCACCGCCCCCGCCGACGAGACCCTGACCGAGGGCTTCGAGTCGGTGCTCGACGTGCTCGCCGCGGCCCTGCCGACCCGCAACCTGACGTGGCACTACCGCAGCCGCGACGAACGCCTCATCGCCTTCGCCAACGACACGATGTACGACGGTCGACTCACGACCTTTCCCGGCACGTCGCTCGACTCGGCCGTCACGTTCGAGCCGGTCGACGGCCAGGCTGTCGTGCAGCCGGGCGTCGACACCATCGAGACGACCGACGGCGAGGTGGCCCGCGTCGTCGAGCTCGTCCTCGATCATGCCCGCACCCGTCCCACGGAGTCGCTCGGCGTCATCGCCCTCGGCATCAGGCACGCCGACCGCCTCGAGGAGGCGATCACCGAGGCGCTGCGCACCGCGCCCGACGTCGCCGCCTTCTTCGACGACTCCCGCGACGAGCGCTTCTTCGTCAAGAACCTCGAGCGCGTCCAGGGCGACGAGCGCGACGCCATCATCCTGTCGATCGGCTACGGCAAGACGCCGCACGGCCGGGTCCTGCACCGCTTCGGCCCGCTCAACATCGAGGGCGGTGAGCGACGGCTCAACGTGGCCATCACCCGAGCCCGCGCACGGATGACCGTCGTGTCGGCGCTGCGCGCGATCGACCTCGACCCCGAGCGGCTCAAGGCCCGCGGCGCGCTCATGCTCCGCGACTTCCTCGCGTACGCCGAGCGGCGCGGTGGCGTCGGCGACGACGACACCCTCTTCGCCTCCGCTCCCACGACCGTCGACCCGCTGCGGCACGACCTCGCCGAGCGCCTGCGCCGCCAGGGCCTCACCGTCCACGAGGACTACGGCACGGCCACCCACCGCATCGACATCGCGGTCGAGGACCCCTACCACCGGGGCCGCGCGCTCATCGCCGTCGAGACCGACGGGAGCAGGTATGCCGCCCTGCGCAGCACGCGTGACCGTGACCGCCTGCGCCCCGAGCAGCTCGGCCGCCTCGGCTGGGTGCACGAGCGGGTCTGGAGCACCGACGTGTTCCGCGACCCCGCGAGGGAGCTCGCTCGCATCGTGACGCTCGCCCGCACGTCGTCGCCGCCCCGCGAGGTCGAGCCGACCGACGGGGCCGTGTCGACGCCCGACGACGGCGCCGGTTCGACGAGCGCGGCGGACGGCGACCGGACCGCCGGGGGCGCCGATGCGGCCTCCGGAGGCTCCCGCCCGGCGACGGACCCGGCCTCCTCCGACGGAGCCGGCACCTCGACGACAGAGTCTGCTGCTCGCCCGAAGCGCAAGCGGCGCAGGGTGTTCCGCAAGGGCACCGGGGACGCGGACGGCGCCCCCGACGCCGATGCGAGCGAGCCCGGTGCGGCGCTCGGCCGCAGCAGCGACGAGCTCGACCTCGGCTGGGGCGAGCGGTCCGCGGGCTCAGGTCTGGGTGACCGCTGGCTCGAGGAGCAGCGACCCCCGCACTACGAGTGAGCTGACGCGGGCGACGGCGGCGCGACGTGCCGGAATGCCGTGACCTCGTGGGGCGTTGTGGGCCTCATGAACACGACGACACCGTTCTCGCTGCGCCTCTCCTGGGCCCAGGGTCTCTTCGAGCGAGGTGACCACGTGGCTGCCGCGACCGCCCTGGCCGAGCTCGTCGACGAGGTCGAGTCGTCGCGCACGGCCGGGACGGCGGACGACGCGGTGCTGCACTCCGTCACGGACCTGCGGCTCATGCTCGCCCGCGCCTACTTCCAGTCGGCGCAGCTCGGCCGGGCCGAGGCGACCCTCAACGAGGTCATCGAGCACTCGCCGACGGACTCCTACGCGCACCTGCTGCTCGGTCGCACCCTGCAGCGCGCAGGCCGGCACGCCGAGGCCGCCCGCCCGCTCGCCCTCGCCGAGGTCCTCGGCGACTACGAGCGCCCCGAGGCCTACGGCTCCGTGCCCATCGCGGAGGCAGGCCCGTCCGACACCACTGAGCCCGCCTGACCCGACGTCCCGTCGAGTCGCCCCGTCGTCACACGTGACGGGAGTGGCCCCGTCGTCACACATGACGGGTGCCCCCCCGTCGCGTGGCCCCGTCGTCACACGTGACGGGTGCCCCCACACTCGAGTGGCCCCATCGTCACACGTGACGGGTGGGGCCGGGCGGCCACTCGAGGTGACGGCTGGGACTGACGAAGGGGCGGGAGCGGTCGGCTCCCGCCCCTGCGACGTGCGTTCGTGTGGTCCGACTCAGCGGGCGCGGAGGCTGTCGCGGATCTCCGTGAGCAGGATGACCTCTTCCGAGGGAGCCTCGGGCTCGGGCTCGACACCGGCCTTGCGCCGCTCGGCGAGGTGGTTCATCGGCACGACGACGATGAAGTAGACCGCGGCAGCCACGATGACGAAGCCGACGAGCTGGGTCAGGAAGGCGCCGAAGTGCACGCCGCCCGGGTTGAACTGCGAGAAGTTCGGCTTGCCACCGAGCTTGCCGATCAGGTCCATGATGACGGTGACGAACGAGTCGACCACCTTGGCGAACGCGGTGCCGATGACGATCGCGACCGCGAGGTCGACGACGTTGCCTCGCATCAGGAAGTCCTTGAAACCCTTGATCATGCGCGTCCCTTTCTGTGCCCCTGGACTGGGTGATCTCGATGCCACGGGGGTTGTTGCGACCCGTCCCTGTGGGTCCTGCTGTCTGCTGGGCCTGTGACCCGTGTGCGATGCTGCGACGAGAGTGACGTGTGAGGCGGACACTCCGGGCATGCCGAGCCTACTGCGCAGCCCCGGACCCGTGCCGGACGGCGACGACCAGACTCTGGCCGGCCTGGAGCGCGCTGAGACCGCGCGCCACCTCCGCGGCCTGCGTCGGGTCGAGCGCGAGGGTCACGCGGGCCGGCGCCCCCGTCCCGAGACCGGTCGAGTCCTCGGCCGCGCGGACGGCGAGGACGACGACATCGGTCGCGGCCCGGGTGCCGGAGCCGGTGGCGTAGAGGTCGACGTGGTCACCGGGCCGCACGCCGACCGAGGCGGCATCGAGGACGGGGACGCTGAGGGCCACCTGATCGTCGGGTTGGCCGGCCAGCAGGTCGCCCCCGACGAGGCGCTCGGGCGTCACGACCTCGTGGACGGCCAGGGGAGCGGCGGCGGTGCGGCCGACCACCGCCTCCACCGTCGACAGCGCCGTCCCCGGCCGCTGACCGCCGGGGCGGACCGAGACGGTGACGTCGTCGACGCCGATCGTCTGCCCGGAGGCGACGTCCCGGGCCACGACGACCGTCGGCAGCCCGGTGCCTCCTGCGGGTGCCGGGCGCAGGGCCGAGACCGTGACGAGCACGGCCAGGGCGGCGAGCGCAGCCGCGGCCCACCGCCGCCAGCGCGCGCGCCTGGCCCGGCGTCGGCGCGGACCGTCGGGCCACGCCGCCCGCCGGCCCTCGCGACGCCAGCGGGAGCCCGAGAGCACGCCGGCCGTCATCAGGGGAGCGGGAAGGGCAGCTCGAGACCGTCGAGGCTGCGTCGGCACGGGCAGCTGGCCGTCTCGTCGGGCTCGTGCGCGGGCATCTGGCCGATGGCGTCGCGCAGGATCGAGGTGAGGTGCTCGACGTTGGTCGCGAAGACGCGCAGGACCTCGTCGTGCGTGACGGCGTCACCGCCCTCGACGCCGGCGTCGTGGTCGGTGACCATGGCGATCGTCGTGAAGCACATGGCGAGCTCGCGGGCCAGGGCCGCCTCGGGCATCGTCGTCATGCCGACGATGCCGAAGCCGGCCTGCTGGTGCATGAGCGACTCGGCGCGGGAGGAGAACCGCGGCCCGTTGACGACCACGAGGGTCCCGTCCGTCACGACCTCGAGCTCCGAGAGCCGGGCCGCGGCCACCGCGACCTGACGGCCGTTGGGGCAGTAGGGATCGGCGAACCCGACGTGGACGACCGGACCCTCGGTCTCGTAGATGGTGTGGGCCCGCCCCCACGTGCGGTCGACGACCTGGTCGGGCACGACGATGGTGCCCGGCCCGTGCTCGGGCTTGAGCGAGCCGACGGCGCAGGGGGAGAGGATCTGGCGGACGCCGACCGCGCGCAGGGCCCAGAGGTTCGCGCGGTAGTTGACGCGGTGCGGGGCGAAGCGGTGGCCCTTGCCGTGCCGCGCGACGAAGGCGACGCTGCGGCCCTCGACCTCACCGATGACGAGCGGGTCGCTCGGGCGCCCGAACGGGGTCTCGACGTCGACGGTCTCGTAGTCGTCGAGGAACTCGTAGAGGCCCGACCCGCCGATGACGCCGATCTCGGCGCGCACACCCTCTGTGGGCACGCCGGGCACCCCCGGGACGGCGGGGTCGGACAGGGTCGTCTGCTCAGTCGTCATGCGAGGAGCCTAGGGCGGGCACCCGGCCGGCCGGACGGCATACGCCCTCGGGTGGGGACAACGTCCTCCGGGCTCAGGTGGCTGTGGACGACGACCCGGACGACGACCCCGAGGACGTGGACGCGGTCTTCGCCGGCGTCGACGTGCTCGAGCCGCTCGACGACTCGGACGCCGAGGTGGATGACGATCCGCCGTCCTTCTTCTTCGTGTCACCCGAGCCCGCGCCGTCGGAGGCCGCTGGCGTCGAGGCGCCCTTGGACGCGGCGCGCGAGTCGGTCTTGTAGAAGCCCGAGCCCTTGAACGCGATGCCGACCGGGTGGATCACCTTGCGCAGGCGGGGCTCGCCGCACTCCGGGCACACCGTCAGGGAGTCGTCGGTGAACGACTGGCGGATGTCGAAGGCGTGGCCGCACTCTTGGCACGCATAGGAGTAGGTGGGCACAGGTGAACCTCGGACGTCGGGAGCGGAAGATGACCGAGGGTCAGTCTACGGCCAGCCGGCGAGGCGCCCGCCCCGGCTGATCTCGCGGATGCGGCGCTCGGTGCGCTGCTTGACCTTCGAGGTCGTGACGACGAGCAGCCGGTCCCCGTGCCGGATCGTCGTGTGATGCTCGGGCACGAACCCCTCGCCGGCGCGCACGACGAGGGTGACGTTGGCGCCCTTGGGCAGTCTCAGCTCGAAGACGGCCACCCCGTGCAGCCTCGACTCGGCACCCACCGTCACCTGGATGACGTCCGCGCCGATCTCCATCAGGGTGGTCGACTCGAGGTCGACGTCGACCGAGTGGACGTGCTCGGTGAGACCGAGCCGCCGCGCCACCCACGGCAGCGGCGGCGCCTGCACGATCGTGAAGATGACGACGAGCATGAAGACGAGATCGAAGATCCACTCCGTGTCCGGCGTGCCCACGACGAGCGGCACCGTGGCGAGCACGACCGGTACGGCGCCGCGCAGTCCCGCCCACGACAGGAAGACCTGGTCGCGCCAGGGCACCCTGAACCACGACACCGACGCGAAGACCGAGAGCGGCCGGGCGACGAGCAGCAGCACGAGGCCGATGACGACGGCCGGGACGATCTGCTCGTCGAGACGCCTCGGGTCGGCGAGCAGGCCGAGCAGCACGAAGAGGCCGATCTGGGCGATCCAGCCGAGCGCGTTGGCGAAGCTCTGGAACGCCACCCGGTTGGGCAGTCCCATGTTGCCGAGCACGAGGGCCGCGAGGTAGGTGGCGAGGAAGCCGGAGACGTGGATCGCGGCGCCGATCGCATACGCCAGGACGGTGAGCGCGACGACGCCGATCGAGAAGAGGGCGGACGACGCGCCGGCGACGCGGTGCAGCAGCTGCCCACCGACCCAGCCCACGGCACCCCCGACGAGGGCGCCCCCGGCGAGCTCGACCGCGGCGTGCAGCACGAGCACCCACCAGGGGTCGGCCGTGCCGCCAGGCACGCCCTGGGCGGCGAAGGCGACGACGAGGATGACGACCGGCGCGTCGTTGAAGCCCGACTCCGCCTCGAGCATCCCGGACAGACGCTTGGGGATCGGTACGTTGCGCAGCACCGCGAACACGGCGGCCGCGTCGGTCGAGGAGACGATCGCGCCCATGAGGAGCGAGATCGTCCACGACAGCGGGAGGAAGGCGTGCGCGGCCACCGCGACGACGAGCACCGACACGACGACCCCGACCGTCGAGAGCACCGCGGCGGGGGCCACCGAGTCCTTGATGTTGGACCACGACGTCGTCAGGCCACCCTCGGCCAGGATGAGCACGAGGGCGGCGTACCCCAGCACGCGGGTGATGGACGCGTCGTCGAACTGGATGCCGGCGCCGGCGTTGCCGAGGGCCAGGCCGATCCCGAGGTAGATGAGGAGCGACGGCAGGCCCGAGCGGACCGACAGGCGCACGGCCGCGACGGCCACGAGGAGCACGAGCGACCCGATGAGGAGCACGCGCGTCAGGTCGTCGAGGTCCATGGTCGACGACGTGATGCTCGCGAGTGCGGTCAACGGCAGCTCCTCCGGTGTGGGGCAATCCAACCATCCCGGTGCCCGCGCCCGTGGAGCGGTCCGCGGGCGTCGCGCCCGGGTCGGGAGCGTTGGTCGTCGGTTCGGCAACGATGTCGCGCGGCGCCCCACGGGCTGCGAGCTGCACCGTCCGCGGTGGCCTAGGCTCGTCGCGTGTCACGGTTGAAGCGCACCCGTCGGATCGTCCTGCTCGTCGCCGTCCTCGTCGTCATGGCGGTGGTCGGCGTCGGGATCCTGGCGATCGGGGTGGTGCGGCAGTCGTTCCCGGAGACCTCGGGACAGCTCGAGATCGAGGGCCTGACGAGCTCGGTGTCGGTGCACCGCGACGCCCAGGGCGTCCCCACGATCTACGCCGACAACGCGAGCGACCTCTTCCGGGCGCAGGGTTTCGTCAGCGCCCAGGACCGCTTCTTCGAGATGGACCTGCGCCGCCACGTCACGGCCGGTCGGCTCTCCGAGCTCGTCGGCAGCGCCGGCCTCGACAAGGACAAGGTCATCCGCACGATGGGCTGGCGCCGCATCGCGGAGCAGGAGCTGCCGAAGCTCGCGCCCGAGACGCGGCAGTACCTCCAGGCGTACGCCGACGGCGTCAACGCGTACATCAAGAAGGCCGAGACGCCCGAGAAGATGTCGCTCGAGTACACCGTGCTCGCTCGGCGCAACCCCGGCTACCGCGTCGAGCCGTGGACACCCGTCGACTCGCTCTCGTGGCTCAAGGCGATGGCGTGGGACCTGCGCGGCAACTACAACGACGAGCTCGCCCGCGCCCGCCTGTCGCGCACGACGCGCTCCCTCAAGCAGATCAACCTGCTCTACCCGCCCTACCCCGTCGACCGCAACCAGCCGATCCTCTCGGAGCAGGACTGGCAGCCCGCGTCCGCGAGCGACCAGGCGGCGAGCCCGGCGCCCGAGGCCCTCAAGGCGATGCGCTCCGAGGACGGCAACGCCGCCATCGACTCGGCGCTCGCGTCGGTCAACGCGGTCCCGTCGAGCCTCGGCCGCGGCGACGGCATCGGCTCGAACTCGTGGGTGGTCTCGGGCTCGCGCACGACGACGGGCAAGCCGCTGCTCGCCAACGACCCGCACCTCGCCCTGTCGATCCCCGGCATCTGGGGCCAGGTCAACCTCCAGTGCCGCACCCTGAGCGCGGCGTGCCCCTTCCAGGTCTCGGGTTTCACCTTCTCGGGCCTGCCCGGCGTCGTCGTCGGCCACAACGACAAGGTCGCCTGGGGCCTGACGAACCTCGGCCCCGACGTCACCGACTTCTACCTCGAGCAGGTCTCGGGCGACGGCTACCTCCGTGACGGGCTGACGAAGCCGCTCGAGACGCGCCAGGAGGTCATCAAGGTGGCCGGCGGCGCCGACGTGCCGCTGACCGTGCGCTCCACGGTGCACGGCCCGATCATGTCCGACATCGTCCCGGCCATCGACGCCGCGGGCGACCGCAGCGTCGTGCGTGGTGCTCCCCAGTCCAACCGGTATGCCGTGTCGCTCGCGTGGACGGCGCTGACCCCGGGCACGACGGCCGACGCGATCTTCGCCCTCAACCGGGCCACGAACTGGTCGGACTTCCGCAAGGCCGCGGCCCTCTTCTCGGTGCCGTCGCAGAACCTCGTCTACGCCGACACGGCCGGCCACATCGGCTACCAGGCTCCCGGCAAGATCCCGGTGCGACGTTCGGCGACGCCGGGCGCGCCCCCCGGCTTCTGGCCGTCGCCCGGCTGGGACTCGCAGTGGGACTGGAAGGGCTACGTGCCCTTCGACGACATGCCCAACACCTTCGACCCTGCCGAGGGCTTCATCGTCACGGCCAACCAGGCCGTCAGCGCGAGCCCGACGCCGTTCCTCACGTCGGAGTGGGACTACGGCTTCAGGGCGCAGCGCATCCGCACCCTGCTCGCCGCGACCCCCAAGGTCTCGCCCGAGACGATGTCGCAGATCCAGGGCGACACCCGCAACACGTACGCGCCGGGCCTCGTCGAGCGACTCCTCGCCGTGCAGGTCGACGACTTCACGGCGCAGGCCCAGCGACTGCTGCGCGACTGGGACGGCAACCAGCCCAACGACAAGACGCGCGACGCGGCCTCGGCGGCGTACTACAACGCCGTGTGGAAGCACCTGCTCGAGTACACCTTCGACGAGCTCCCGCCCGACATCGCCCCCGACGGCGGTAGCCGCTGGATGGTCGTCATGGAGCAGCTGCTCAAGGACCCCAAGAACGACTGGTGGGACGACAAGACGACGCCCGGCGTCACCGAGGGCTCCGGCGAGATCCTCAAGCGCGCGCTCGTCGAGGCCCGTCTCGACCTCGCCCGCGAGCTCGGCAAGGTGCCCGCGACGTGGCGCTGGGGACGCCTGCACTCGCTCGACCTGACGCACCAGGTCATGGGCGCCGACGGCGTGCCCGAGTTCGTCCAGAACCTCTTCAACCGCGACGACATCGAGCTCGGCGGCGGCAACTCCATCGTCAACGCCAACGCGTGGAACGCCTCGAAGCCCGGCTACGACGTCACGAGCGGCCCGTCGATGCGCATGGTCGTCGACCTCGGCAACCTCGACGCGTCGCGCTGGGTCAACTCGACCGGCCAGTCGGGGCACGCCTACGACGACCACTACTCCGACCAGATCGACGCGTGGGCGGCCAACGAGACGTTCGGGTGGCCGTTCAGCCCGACCGCGGTGCGCGAGGCGACCGACGACGAGCTGACGCTCGTGCCGCCGTCGCCGACGTCGAACCCGTAGCCCGTCGCGTCACCCGCGCGGCTGCGCTCGGCCCCCGAGGGCGTATGCCGTGGGCTCGGGTCCCACGACCGGCTCGGCTCGATGACGCGCGCGCGTCAGCGCAGCCGCACGACGCGTCCGGTCGTCGTGACGTAGCCGTCGACCGGGAGGTCGTGCGCGTCGGCCGGCAGGTCGGCGTCGCTCTGCTCGCCTTCGTGGAGCAGGGTCACGACGGGTGTGGCCGGGTCGCGGTGGAGCAGGGCCCGGTCGTAGCAGCCGCCGCCCTGACCGAGGCGCGTGCCGTGCCCGTCGACGGAGAGCCCGGGCGTGACGACGAGGTCGCACGTGGCGAGGGCGTCGGTGCCGAGCCAGCCCCGTCGCTCGTCGGCGTCCGGGGCGCGGCCGCCGTGGCCGGGGCGGCGCACGGTCGCGTCGTCGCCCGAGGTGCCCGGGACGGCATACCTCCACTCGAGCGAGAAGTCGCCCTGCACGACGGGCACGATGACCTCGTGGCCGGCCGCGAGGAGCGCCTCGACGAGGCGGTCGGTCGGCGGCTCGTCCGGGAGGGACTCGTAGACCGCCACCCGGGCCGGGTCGGGCACGAAACGGAGCACCGCCCCGGCGATCGCCGCCGCGGCGGCGTCACGCTCGGCCGGGGTCAGGCGCGACGCGATCTCGCGCCGCCGGGCCCGCGCGGCGTGACGCAGGTCACGCTTGTCCAGGCCGCTCACGGGGAGCACATTCCGCGCACTCGGGTGACGCACATGCGGCCCATCGTAAGGTGATGCCCATGAGTGACCAGGGGCTCCACGCGTCCGTCGCACTGATGCGCGAGCGGGGCCTCGGTCCTGAGGCGATCAGGGTGTTCGAGCACTACTACGAGCAGCTCCAGGCCGGGGCGCTCGGCACGATCCCCGAGGAGTCGATCGAGCCCCTCGGCGAGGTGCAGACCCTCCGTGAGGTCCAGGTGTCCGACGAGGAGGCGCGCGAGGCGCTGTCGCGCACCGCCGTCATCAAGCTCAACGGCGGCCTCGGCACCGGGATGGGCATGACGGGCGCCAAGTCCGCGCTCGAGGTCAAGGACGGCCTGACCTTCCTCGACATCATCGCCCTGCAGGTGCTGGCCCTGCGTGAGCGCTGGGGGGTCGAGCTCCCGCTGGTGCTCATGAACTCGTTCCGCACCTCGGAGGAGTCGCTCAAGATCCTCGCGAAGTACCCCGACCTGCCGGTCGACGGGCTGCCGCTCGACTTCATCCAGAACGCCGAGCCCAAGCTGCGCCCCGACGACCTCATGCCGGTGCAGTGGCCCGACGACCCCGAGCTCGAGTGGTGCCCGCCGGGCCACGGCGACATCTATGTCTCGCTCGTCACGTCCGGCGTGCTCGACTCCCTGTTGGAGAAGGGGATCCGCTACGCCTTCCTCTCCAACTCCGACAACCTCGGCGCGACGTGCGACCCCGACGTCGCGGCGTGGATGGTCGAGCACGGCCTTCCCTACGTCGCCGAGGTGTGCAAGCGCACGAAGAGCGACCGCAAGGGCGGTCACCTAGCGGTGCGCAAGTCCGACGGCCGCATCGTGCTGCGCGACACGGCGATGGTGGCCGAGGGGGAGGAGCGCTACTTCCGCGACATCAAGCGGCACAACACCTTCAACGCCAACAACGTGTGGATCAACCTCGAGGTCCTGCGCGAGCGGATGACGGCCAAGCAGGGCGTCCTGGGCCTGCCGATCATCGTCAACCACAAGAACGTCGACCCCGCCGACCCGGGCTCGCCCGAGGTCATCCAGATGGAGTCGGCGATGGGCACGGCGATCGAGGTGTTCGAGGGCTCCGAGGCGATCCTCGTGCCGCGCACGCGCTTCCGTCCGGTCAAGACGACGAACGACCTGCTCGTCATACGGTCCGACTTCTTCGCCCTTGACGAGGGCTACCACGTCGTCGCGACCGTCGACGCGCCCGAGCCCTACGTCGACCTCGACTCGGCCTACCGCTTCGTGTCGGGCTTCGAGCAGCGCTTCCCCAAGGGGGTGCCCTCGATGCGCGACTGCACGAGCCTGCGCGTCATCGGTGACCCCGTCTTCGGCCGCAACGTCCGTTGCGTCGGCGAGGTGCTCATCGACGGCTACCGCCGGGTCCTCGACGACGCCGTGCTCGGTGAGCTGCCGACGCCGCAGCCGGCGCCCGTCACGACACCCGGCGACGTGCGCACCGTCGACGAGCACCTCAAGGCCATCCTCTCGACCCTCGAGCCGTCCCCGACCGAGTGGACGCCGCTCACCGAGGCCCTCGGCCTCGTCGTGGCCCGCGACGTCCGGGCCAAGGTCAACCTGCCGCACTTCGACAACTCGTCGATGGACGGGTATGCCGTCCGCGCCGAGTCGCTCGCGTCCGCCGGTGAGTCCCCGGTGCGGTTGCGCATCGTCGGCGAGGTCGCCGCGGGTGCCGACCCGACCTTCTCGGTGGGTGTGGGGGAGGCGGCCAGGATCATGACGGGCGCCACGATCCCCGAGGGTGCCGACGCCGTCATCGCCGTCGAGGACACCGACGGGGCCGCAACGGGCGACGTCCAGTGCCGCGTGGCGGTCCCGCCGGGTCGCTTCATCCGTCCGCAGGGCGAGGACGTGTCGTCGGGCGAGGTCATCGTCTCGGCGGGCGAGGTCGTCGGCGCCCGCACCATCGCGCTGCTCGCGGCCTGCGGTCATGCCGAGGTCGAGGTCCACCGCCGGCCGCACGTCGTCGTGCTGTCGACCGGTGCCGAGCTCGTCGAGCCCGGAAGACCCTTGCAGCCCGGTCAGATCCACGACTCCAACTCGTCCATGCTGTGGGCTGCCGCCGTCGGCGCCGGGGCGTCGGCCGAGATCCGGGCGGCGGTCGGCGACTCCGACGAGGAGCTGCTCGCCGTGCTCGACGAGGTGGTCGCCGAGGCCGACGTCGTCATCACGAGCGGCGGAGTCTCGATGGGCGCCTACGACGTCGTCAAGAGCGCCCTGCGCGGCGAGGGCATCGACTTCGTCAAGGTCGCGATGCAGCCGGGCAAGCCGCAGGGCTACGGGCTGTTGACCGGGCCGGGTGGCAAGCAGGTGCCGCTCTTCGCCCTGCCCGGCAACCCGGTGTCGTCGTTCGTGTCGTTCGAGGTCTTCGTGCGCCCGGCGCTGCGCCGGCTCATGCGCCTGAGCCCCGAGAAGCGCCGGTTGCGGCCGGCCACGCTCATCTCCGGCGTCGAGTCCTTCGGCGGGCGGCGCCAGTTCGGTCGTGCCGTCGTGTCGCGGTCGGCGGAAGGCACGCTCGTCGCCGTCCCCGTGGCGGGGCAGGGCTCGCACTTCGTCGCCGACCTCTCCCGGGCCAACGCCCTGTTCGTCGTGCCCGAGGACGTCACCGAGCTCGTCGCCGGTGAGGTCGTCGACGTCCTCGTCCTCGACAAGGAGGCGTGATGAGCGACCGACCCGGGGCACAGCCAGATCCGAGCGACCCGTGGGTGGCGACCCCGGAGTGGGGCGGGGCCGAGGCCTCCCCGTCAGAGGCCCCGGCCGCTGCCGAGGCGCCGGGCCTGACCCACGTGCGCGCTGACGGCAGCGCCCACATGGTCGACGTGTCGGCCAAGGCCGTGACCGCCCGCGAGGCGAGCGCGGCGGGACGCGTCCTGCTCAGCGCCGACGCGGTCGCGGCGTTGCGCGCGGGGAACGTCCCCAAGGGCGACGCCCTGGCGGTCGCCCGCATTGCCGGCATCCAGGCCGTCAAGCGCACACCCGAGCTCATCCCGCTCGCGCACCCGATCGCCGTGCACGGCGTCGAGGTCGACGTGACGGTTGCCGACGACGGTGCCGACATCACGGCGACGGTGCGCACCGCCGACCGGACGGGCATCGAGATGGAGGCGTTGACCGCGGTGTCGGTCGCCGCGCTCGCCCTCATCGACATGGTCAAGGCCGTCGACAAGCACGGCCGGATCACCGACGTCCGCGTCACGGCGAAGTCCGGCGGCCGGTCGGGAGACTGGCATGAGTGAGGGTCCGGGCGTGGGCCGCCGGGCCGTCGTCGTCACGTCCTCGACCCGTGCCGCAGCCGGCGTCTACGCCGACAGTTCCGGCCCGGTCATCGTCGAGCGGCTCCGCGCCTGGGGCTTCGAGGTGGGCGAGCCGGTCGTCGTGGCCGACGGCGACGAGTTCGGCCTGGCGCTCCGCGAGGTCCTCGCGAGCGAACCGGAGCTCGTCATCACGACCGGAGGGACCGGCCTCACCCCGACCGACGTCACACCCGAGCAGACCGCACCCATGCTCGACCGGCTCGTGCCCGGCGTCGCCGAGGCGATCCGTGCCGCCGGCGTCGCCAAGGGGGTCCCGACGGCGATGCTCTCGCGCGGTCTCGTCGGCCTGGCCGGGCGCACCTTCGTCGCCAACCTTCCCGGATCGCGCGGTGGCGTGGCCGACGCGCTCGACGTGCTCGAGCCGGTCCTGGGCCACGCCCTCGACCAGATCCCCGGCAGTGACCACTGACGTGAGGACGCGGATCCGCTTGCGGCACTTCGTGATCCGACGTCGGCCGATCCCGGGGGGATCGTTCGGATGAGGATGCCGTGGCGCCCACACCGGGACGGTCAGGCCCGCTGGCCCGTGGTCCTGCGCGATGCCTCGTCCGAGCCCGCGATCGTGCTGCGGCCCCTGCGTCTGGACGACGAGCGTGACTGGCAGCGCGTGCGGCGCGACAACGCGGCATACGTCCAGCCGTGGGAGCCGACCCTCCCGCCGGGCTCGCCGGCGCGGACCCCGGTCTCGTTCCGGCAGTTCGTCCGCGACCTCGACACCGAGGCGCGCGCCGACCGCGCCATGCCGTGGTGCATCGAGGTCGGCGGTCGCATCGTGGGTCAGGTCCACCTCTTCGGGATCGTCCGCGCCGCGCAACAGTCGGGTGCGGCCGGCTACTGGCTCGACGAGTCCGTCACCGGACAGGGCATCGCGACCCGCGCCCTCGCGCTGGCGGTCGACCACGCGCTCGGCGCGGGTGGGCTGCACCGGGTCGAGGTCAACATCCGGCTCGACAACGTGCCCTCGCTGCGCGTCGTCGAGCGGCTCGGCCTGCGTGACGAGGGAGTGCGCGAGCGCTTCCTGCACATCGACGGCGCGTGGCGCGACCACCGCTCCTTCGCCGTCACGACCGAGGACCTGTGCGGATCGACTCTCACGGCTCGCCTGTCACAGGTGTAACACCAGCCTCTTGCGCGACACGCCCCGGATGTGCGGGGCCGTTACCGAACCGCGTCCTACCGTGGGTCACGTGCCAGTCAGCAGCCTCATCTTCGTCGTCATCGTGGCGATCTGGGCTGCCTATCTCGTGCAGCACTGGGCCCGCCGCCGCGAGGACGCCGCCGCGACCCGGTCGGTCGAGGGCTTCTCCGAGGCCATGCGAGTCCTCGAGAAGCGACCGGCCCTGCCGACCACGGCACTGAGCACCCCGCGCCCGCACTCGTATGCCGTCAAGCCCCCGAGCACCGGCCGTCCCACCGTCGACGTGAAGCGGGCCGTCCCCGCCGGCACGTCGCGCCGCCACTCTCCGCTCGTCGCACGTCGATCCGACGAGCGGGTGCTCGCGAGCTCGACCGTCGCATCGGGCTCCTCGTCAGACCTGAGCCAGACCGACCACGACATCGCCCCCTACTCCGCCGAGGTGGACCGCATGCCCGAGTCAGCGCGACCGACGAGCCACGCGGACCGGAGGCCGGCTCGACCCACGGCCCCTGCGCGGGTTCCGCTGGCACAGCGCCGCCTTCGCGCGGCGCTGCTCCTCGTCGCGGCCGCCTGGCTGCCGGTGTCCGTCGTGCTGACGGTGACCGACGTGCTCATGTGGATCTCCATCCCGTTCGCCGTGCTCACCGTCGCCGCCGTCCTCGTGTGGCTGCGGGCCGAGGCCCAGGCCGACCGCCTGCGCAGCAGCTCGGATGCGGGGGACCAGCGCGCTCGAGGTGGCCGGCGGGGTCGACGCCACAGCAGGTCCTACGACGCGCACGACGCGGCGCACCACGTGCCGCTCCTCTCGAGTGACGACACGCAGGTCATCCGCAGCACCGCCACGGCGGCGCCGTCGGAGGTCGTGGCGGTCTCGCAGGAGTCGCAGACCGTCGTCGCCCAGCACGTCGAGCCCGGCGTCTTCGACGTCCAGGCGCCGATCACGGGTGAGGTGCCCGTCGCCGTGGCCGCCGTCGAGCAGCCCGCCGAGGGCAGCTGGAGCCCCGTCCCGGTGCCGCGCCCGACCTACTCGCTCAAGGCCAAGGCCGAGCCGCGCTACACCGAGTCCGGCATCCCGGCCGACGTCTTCGACACGCCTGAGTTCGCGGAGGAGGCCGAGGAGCTCGACGACCGAGCCCTCTTCGCCCGCCGCGCCGTCTCCCAGTAGGACCGTCGATCCCAGCCACACCTGGCTCGAACGCATCCCCCGCCCCACCCAACCGCGCCACGGCGCACTCATGGGTGGCAACCTGGCCCCGGACCACGACCGAACCGCGCCACGGCGCGCTTCCGATGGCCGCCGCCGCGACGGGGGGGTGCAGCGACCGGGGCGCGTGGTGCGCATGTGGAAGCGGGGCCACTCGAGGGTTCGAGTGGCCCCATCGGTCACGGACGTCCGTCGTTCCGGGACGGCATACGGCGCCCGTCAGGCGTTGGCTGGGGCTCCGCCTTCGTCGGCCGAGGCAGCCATCTCCCGGTCGAGCTCGCCCTCCGACTCGTCGCTGAAGAGGTGCTTGCCCACGGCGTTGAGCACCGCGGCGAAGGGGACGGCGACGAGCGCCCCGACGATGCCGGCGATGATCGAGCCGGTCGCGATGGCGAGGATGACGGCGAGCGGGTGGACGCTGACAGCCTTGCCGAGCAGGAACGGCTGGAGCACGTGCGACTCGAGCTGCTGCACGCCGATGACGACGGCGAGCATGATGAGGGCGACGCCCGGGCCGTGCGCGACGAGCGCGAGCAGCACGGCGACGGCCCCCGAGAGCAGCGCTCCGACGATCGGGATGAACGCCAGGATGAAGACGAGGATGCCGATCGCGAACGCGAAGGGGACCTTGAGGATCGCGGCGCCGACCGAGATGCCGACCGCGTCGACGAAGGCCACGATCATCGTCGCGCGCACGAACGCGGACAGCTGGTGCCAGGCGATGATGCCCGAGGAGTTGACGCGGGGGCGGGTGGCGCGCGGGAAGAGCCGCACGATCCAGCTCCAGATGCGCGGGCCCTCGTAGAGGAAGAAGAAGAGCGAGAAGAGGGCGATGAACAGGCCGGCGATGAAGTGCGTCGCCGTGAGCCCGACCGAGGTCGCGGTGTCGCCGAGGTTGCCCGACTCGCTCACCTTGTCGCGGATGGTGTTGAAGTACTCGTCGAACTGCGCGTCGGTGATGTGGAACGACGTGCGCACCCAGTCGCGGATGCGCTCGAGACCGGTGGCGACCTGGCTCGTCAGGTCGGAGAAGCCGCTGCTGAACTGGGTCCCGACGAGGGTGAAGAGGGCCCCGATGAGCAGGATGGTGCCGAGCAGCGTGATGCCGGCGGCCGCCCCCGGCTTCATCCGGTGGTGCAGCCAGTTCGCGACGGGCCGCAGCAGGGCGGTCAGGAGGATGGCGATCGCAACCGGCACGACGATCTCGGAGACCGAGCGCACCGCGAGCGACAGCAGGTAGATGGCCGCGCCGATGAGCAGCAGGCGCCACGCCCACTCGCTCGCGACCCGGATGCCGGGTGGCACGGCCGCGGCGACGATCCCGGGCAGGTCCGCGGTCTCGGAACGGGCGTCGGCCCGCAGCGCGTCGCCGTCGTCGTGGGTGCGCACGGGCACGGTCGCGTCGGAGGGCATGCCAGAGGGCGTGCCAGAGGGCTCGGCATGGTTGTCGGTCACGACCACACCGTATGCCGCGTGGCCGCCCCCGCGGTGCATCACCCGCCGCTGAGCGGCAGCCCGGGCCCGGTCGTCACGATCGGGCATCAGTGCGCATCGCCGACCGTCGTCGTCGCCTGACGGCGGCGACACTCCGGTCATGACGACGTACTGGGAGCGGATGTCCCCGCTGCGGGAGACGGGGCGCCGTCGCCCGTCGAGGGGAGTGGGCATCGCCGTCACCGTCGTGACGCTGGTCGTGCTCGGCCTCCTCGTCCTCGCCGGGTTCGGGGTCTGGGCGTACGCCGACCACGACCGGATCGAGCTCATCGACCGACCCGACGTGGTCGCCGCCGTCGACGTCGGCTGCACCCGGCTCCGGGCCGGCCTGGCGGCCAGTCCGGTCGACGTGGGGTCACCGGCCCCGGTGAAGGTGGCGGCGATCGCGGCCCAGGACGAGGCGATCCGCGCGTTCGTCGCCGAGGTCCGCAGGCTCGACCCGGCCGCCAGAGCCGACGACCTCCCGGTCGACGACTGGCTGGCCGACTGGGAGTCGCTCGCCGTCGCTCGCGACGACGTGGCCGACGCGTTGCGGCGGGGAGGCCGTGCCTCGTTGGTCGTGCCGCGTGACGGGGGCGAGCCGATCACGCGGCGCATGGACGCGGTCGGCGTCTCCTGTGTCGACCTGTCGCGCCTCGTGCGCCGAACCTGACGTCGGCACCCGTCCCGTGCGTACGCTCGGGGGATGAGCGCAGACGCCACCAGTCCCCGTCCGACCCTCGCCGTCACCGGCTCGACCGGGTGGCTTGGTGGCCTCGTCGCCAAGGATCTCGCCGGCCGTGGAGTCGCCCAGCGGCTCCTCGTCCGTGACGTCAGTCGGGCGCCGGAGCTGCCGGGTTCCGTTGCGGCTCGGTGCAGCTACCGCGACGCCGACGCCGCCCGAGCGGCTCTCGAGGGTGTCGAGACCCTCTTCATGGTCTCGGCGGCCGAGAACGAGGACCGGCTCGCCGAGCACCGAGCCTTCGTCGACGCCGCCGCGGCTGCCGGGGTCGGACACGTCGTCTACGTCTCGTTCTTCGGAGCCGCGCCGGATGCGACGTTCACCCTGGCTCGTGACCACGCGGCCACGGAGCAGCACCTGCGCGACTCGGGCATGGCGTGGACGTTCCTCCGCGACAACCTCTACCTCGAGTTCATGGACCACATGGTCGGCGAGGACGGCGTCGTCCGAGGCCCCGCCGGCGACGGCCGGGCCGCCGTCGTCGCGCACGAGGACATCGCACGCGTCGCGGTCACCGTCCTGCTCGACCCCACGTCGCACGCAGGCGCGACCTACGCACTGACCGGGCCCGAGGCGCTGACGTTCGCCGAGATGGCGCAGGTCATCACCGAGGTGACGGGCCGCGAGGTGCGCTTCCACGACGAGACGGTCGAGGAGGCGTACGCGTCCCGCGCGGTCTACGGGGCCCCGGACTGGCAGGTGGACGCCTGGGTGTCGACGTACACCGCCGTCGCCGCGGGTGAGCTCGACGGCGTCAGCGGCGACGTCGAGCGGCTGACGGGTCGCCGGCCCACGTCCCTGCGCGAGTACCTCGAGGCCCAGCGCCCGTCGAGGTGAGCGCGGCACCCACGGGGGTGCCGACATCACCTCGAACCGGCGTGGAGGTGGGCGGTCAGCCGACGAGGTCGGCCGTCTGGCGGGCGATGGCGAGCTCCTCGTTGGTCGGCACGACCGCGACGACGACGCGCGACCCGTCAGGAGAGATGACGCGTGCCGCGCTCGAGCCCGACGCGTTGAGGTCCGCGTCGACCGTGATGCCCAGCTCAGTGAGCCCGTCGGCGACCGCAGCCCGGACAGGGGCGCTGTGCTGTCCGATGCCCGCCGTGAAGACGAGCACGTCGGCCCCGCCGAGGATCGCGAGGTAGGCGCCGACGTAGTGCTTGAGCCGGTGGACGAAGACGTCGAACGCGAGACGCGCATCCGCGTCCCCGGCATCGACCCGCTGCACGAGCTCGCGGAAGTCGTTGACACCGCTCAGCCCGAGGACGCCGGACTTCTTGTTGAGCAGGGTGTCGATCTCGTCGAGCGTCATCCCTGCCTCTCGGGCGAGGTAGGCGTGGAGCCCGGGATCGACGTCGCCAGAGCGGGTGCCCATGACGAGACCCTGCAGGGGGGTCAGGCCCATCGACGTCTCGACGGCCTGGCCACCGCGCACCGCGGACGCCGAGCACCCGTTGCCGAGGTGGAGGATCACCTGGCGCAGATCAGCGAGGGGGCGACCCAGCAGGTCGGCCGTCGCCTGCGCGACGAAGTGGTGCGAGGTGCCGTGGAAGCCGTAGCGGCGGATGGAGTGCTTCGCGGCGAGGTCGCGTGGCACCGCATACGTCGACGCCGCGGCCGGAAGGGACGAGAAGAAGGCGGTGTCGAAGACGGCCACGTGGGGCACGCCGTAGTGCTGCCGAGCGGCCTCGATGCCGATGACGGCAGCCGGGTTGTGCAGTGGCGCAAGGGCGCTCAGCGCCCTGATGCGGTCGAGCACGGCGTCGTCGATGACGACCGGCTCCGAGAAGTCGGGGCCGCCGTGGACGACGCGGTGACCCACGGCGCGGAGCGGCACCTCGTAGAGGTCGACTCCGTCGGCGTGCAGCTGGGTCGTCATCACCTCGAGTGCGGCCGAGTGGTCGGTGACGTCGCTGCCGGCCTCGCCGATGCGCTCGACGATCCCACCGGCGCGGACCTCGCCCGACTCCGGCACGACGAGCTGGTACTTGAGCGATGACGAGCCGGCGTTGAGGACGAGGACGGGCCTGTCGTGGGTGGACTCCGTCACTGGCCGGCTCCCTGCTGCTCGGTCGAGACGCCCTGCGCCTGGACGGCGGTGATGGCGACGGTGTTGACGATGTCGTCGACGAGGGCGCCGCGGGAGAGGTCGTTGACCGGCTTGCGCAGACCCTGGAGCACCGGGCCCACCGCGACGGCGTGCGCGCTGCGCTGCACGGCCTTGTACGTGTTGTTGCCGGTGTTGAGGTCGGGGAAGACGAAGACCGTGGCGTGGCCGGCGACGTCGGAGTCAGGCATCTTGGCCCGACCCACGACGGGGTCGATGGCGGCGTCGTACTGGATCGGGCCGGCCAGCGCGAGATCCGGTGCCCGCTGGGCGATGAGCTCCGTTGCGGCACGGACCTTCTCGACCTCGGCGCCGGCGCCGCTCGTGCCGGTCGAGTAGGAGAGCATCGCGACCCGCGGCTCGATCCCGAACTGCTGCGCGGTCTGCGCCGAGGAGATCGCGATGTCGGCGAGCTGCTCGGCCGTCGGGTCGGGGATCACCGCGCAGTCGCCGTAGACGAGCACCCGGTCGGCGAGACACATGAGGAAGACGCTCGAGACCGTCTTGACCCCGTCGGCGGTCTTGACGAACTCGAGCGCCGGACGGATCGTGTGCGCCGTCGTGTTGACGGCGCCGGACACCATGCCGTCGGCGAGGCCGAGGTGCACCATCATCGTGCCGAAGAACGAGATGTCGGTGACGACCTCCCGGGCGCGCTCGACGGTCATGCCCTTGTGGGCCCGCGCGGCGGCATACTCCTGCGCGAAGCGCTCGACGAGGTCGGCGTCGGTGGGGGAGACGACGGTCGCGGCGTCGAGGTCGAGCCCGAGCGCCGACCCGCGGGCCCGCACCTTCGTCTCGTCGCCGAGCAGCGTCAGGTCGGCGACGCCTCGTCGCAGCAGCACGTCAGCGGCCTCGAGGATGCGGTCGTCCTGGCTCTCGGGGAGCACGATGTGCTTGCGGTCGGAGCGAGCCCGCTCCATGAGCTGGAACTCGAACATCAGCGGCGTGCGCACCTCGGAGGCCGAGACGTCGATGGCGGTGAGCAGGGCGGCCTGGTCGACGCTCTCGGAGAAGAGCCGGCGTGCCGTCTCGATCTTGTTGCGCGATCCCTTCGTCATCGGTCCGCGCACCTGCATGAGCCGCTCGGCCGTGCGGAAGGTGCCGTCGTCGGTGAGGGCGATCGGCAGGTCCTGCTGAACGCCGGCCGACAGGCGCGAGATCGTCTCGGGGATCGGGTAGCCGCCGGTGAGGATGATCCCCGCCAGGGTCGGGAAGGTGCCGGACTGGTGGGCTAGCAGGAGGCCCGGGATGAGGTCGGTGCGGTCGCTCGGCGCGATGACGGTGACGTCCGGGCCGAGCCGGGCGAGCACGTTGGGCAGGCTCATGGCCGCGACGACGAGCCCGAGACTGTCACGGTCCATCCACGACTCGCTGCCGAGGACGAGCCGTGCCCCGATCGCGTCGGCGAGGGCCCGGAAGCTCGGCGCGGAGAGGAGCGAGTTCTCGGGGATCGCGGCGGTGACCGGGAAGGGCAGGGTGCCGAGCACGGCCCGCACCTCGTCGAGGTCGGCCGGGTCGACGCGGTTGGCGACGACGGCGACGGTCTGGGCGTGGTTGGCGCGCAGCTCGGTGATGGCACTGTCGGCGGCGACGCGGATCTGGTCGGGCGTGCGGTCGCGGCCGTGCACGACGAGCACGACGGCCGAGCCGAGGTTGGCGGCCACCCGCGCGTTGAAGGACAGCTCCGTGCCGGTCGAGACGTCGGTGTAGTCGGAGCCGAGCACGATGACGACCTCGAAGCGCGCGCTCAGCGCGCCGAACCGCTCGACGATGACGTGGAGCGCCTCGTCGGGGTCGTCGTGCGCCTGGGCGTAGGTGACTCCGAGTGCCTCCTCGTAGGTCTGCTCGACGCCGGGCTGGCTGACGAGCATCTCGACGATGTGGTCGACCTCGTCGTCGGGACCGGTGCCCCCGAGGGTCGTCAGCGGGCGGTAGACACCGACCGACCCGACCTCACGCAACAGGGCGTCGAGCAGGCCGAGGGCCACGGCGGACTTGCCTGTCAGCCCCTCGGGCGAGGCGACGTAGACGCTTCGGCTCACGCGACGAACCTATCGGTCCCGCGGCGCCCGGCGCCGCACCTCGATCGTCGGTGGCTCCCGGAGCGACTGGCCGACGACGCAGTAGCGCTCCGTGGCGGTGGCGAGCCGTTGCAGGGTGGCGTCGTCGGCGTCCGTCGTGACCTCGGCGACGAGCCTCGGGCCAAGGACCCCGACCGGTGCCGTCCGGTCGACACCGAGCGTGCCGCGCGCGTCGAACGTCGCCGCCGCCCGAACCTCCACCTCGCCCAGGTCGACGCCGAACGCGACCGACACGGCGTGGAGCGTCACCCCGGCGCACGCGACGAGCGCCTCCATGAGCATGTCGCCCGAGCACGCATCCGACCCGTCGCCGCCCGTGGCCGGGTGCAGCCCGGCGCGGACCGCCCCCGCGGCGGTGCGCACCTCGACCGTGACCGGCTCGCCGAAGACGGCGCTCGCCGACACCGGGTGCAGGGCCGCGCCCGGGTCCTCGCGGTAGCGGGCCTTGAGAGGCTCCTGCGCGGCCCGGAGCTCGTCGCGGTTCACGCCGCCTCACCCGCGTGCTGCTCGGTCATGACTGTCTCCCGTCGTCCGAGGACTCTCGTGACGACACCGTATGCCGCGTGGTCTCCGCGCGGACGCATCGACCTACGTCCACGGCTCAGGCGACCGTGGACAGCCCGAGCCGCCGGACGAGGCCCACCGCGTCGTGCGGCGCGTGCCCCCTGGCGTCGTTGTCGAAGTAGACGTGGACGTCGTGCCCCTGCTCCATCCAGTGGTGGCAGGTTCGCGCCCACCGGTCGAGGGACTCGTCCGTGTAGCCGCTGGCGTAGAGCTCGGTCTCGCCGTGCAGCCGCACGTAGCGGAAGTCGCTCGTCGCGTCGTCCATGACGGGCCACGTGCCTGCGCTGTCGGCGATCACCATGGCGACGCCGTACTCAGCGCAGAGCGCCCGGGCCTCCTCGGTGTCGAAGCTGTCGTGACGCGGCTCGAGGGCGTGCCGCATCGGGACGTCGACCTCGCACGTCGTCAGGATGCGGCCCTCCTTGAGCTTGTCGTCGTGCTTCTCGGCCAGCCGCGCGGCCTCGCCCGTCGAGCGTGGCAGCAGCTGGAGGAAGCTCCGGACGCGGTTCGGGTCGAACTCGATGCGGGCCGGCAGCTGCCACAGCACCGGGCCGAGCTGGGGGCCGAGCGCGAGGACCCCGCTCGCGAAGAAGTTGGCCAGCGGGGTCTCGACGTCGCGCAGCGCCTTCATGTGGGTGATGAAGCGCCCACCCTTGACCGCGAAGTTGACGTCGTCGGGCACGGCAGCCCGCCACGCGGCATACGAGCTCGGACGCTGGAGGGAGTAGAAGGAGCCGTTCACCTCGATCGACGTCATCCGCTCGGCGGCGTACGTCAGCTCGAGTCGCTGGGGAAGACCCTTCGGGTAGAAGTCGCCGCGCCACGAGGGGTAGCGCCAGCCGGAGACGCCGATCCTTGCGTGGGGCATGTCCGTCCCTTACCCACGAGGCGGCCGCGGGTGCTCGCGGTCAGCGCACGTCGACGTAGGACACCTCGACGGCGTTGTTCCCGTATCCGAGCCGGTTCCACGGTGGGACGTCCGGCTGCTCGTTGCCTGCGGCGTCGGTCGCCTTGGCGCGGATGCTGTACCGCCCCGGGAGGGCGACGTCCCACTCGTAGGCCCAGCTCTGCCACTGGTGCGGACCCTGGGGGGCCTCGACCACGGCAGGGCTCCAGTCACCTTCGCCGGTGAAGCTGAGGTCGACGTTCGTGACCGGCCCGGTGCCCGACCAGGCCTTCCCGCGGATCACGTGGGTGCCCGGCGTGAGGACCGCCCCCGGCGCCGGGTCGGTGACGCGTGCCCGCACGCGCATCGTCGTCACGCGCTCGTGGGGACGATCCGGCCACTCGTACACGTAGTGCCCGGTCTGGAACTCGYCCTCGAACGGCTCCGTGACGACGTCGATCCTCTTGAGCCACTTGACCGAGGCCACGGCGAACCAGCCCGGCACGACGATCCGGAACGGCGCCCCGTGGTCGCGACCGAGCGGGCGTCCGTTCATCTCGTAGGCGATGAGGATCTCCGCCGCCGGGTCGAGAGCGTGCTCGAGGGTCAGCGAACGGACGAACGTCAGGTCGGACTTCACGGTCTGGGCGAGCACCGGGTTGAGGAGGTAGGAGCCGCTGTCGGCGCCCTCGAAACGGACCTCCACGCCGGCGGGGTCGGGCTGCGTCCGCTCGAGCACGTCGCGCAGCCAGGTGCCCGTCCACACGGCGGTGGAGACGGCATACGCCCCCCATGGCTCTCCCGCGGGCAGCGGCCGCGTCTCGAGCCGGCCGTTCCCCGCGCACTCGAGCGTGACGGCTCGCTCGACGGACGGCAGGGCGCGCAGGTCTTCCAGCGTCAGCGTCGTGGGAGAGCCCACGGCGCCACCGATCTCGAGCGTGCCGTCGTGCTCCGGCAGTGCGAAGTTGCTGCGCACGTAGTGCTGCTCCGTCGGGGTGGTGTCGCCCGTCAGCCCTTCGGGCGGGGCCTCGGCGTTGAACGGCTGTTGATGGATCATCGTCAGCGCGGACCGGGCTCGTCGGAGACTGTCGTCAACCAGCATGGTGGGCTCCTCGTCGATCAGGGGGTCGAGCAGGGGGTCGAGCAGGGGTGTCGATCACGGGTCGGTCAGTAGTCCGAGTCCTGGAAGTGGGGGTCTCGGTTCTCGTTGAAGGCGCCGATCCCTTCGACCCGATCGGGGTGCACGGCGGAGCGCCAGTGGGCGTCCATCATGATCGCGACGGCTTGCTCGATCGGCTGTCCCTCACCCAGGTGAACCGCACGTTTGACGGCCTGGACGGCGGTCGGCGAGTTGCTCGCGATCTTCTCCGCGATGGCCAGCGCGCGAGACATGAGGTCCGCCTGCGGGTGCAGCTCGTTGACCATCCCGATCCGGTGGGCCTCGTGCGCCGTGACGGGGTCTCCGGTCAGGAGCATCTGCAGGGCCCGTCCCCGTGGTAGGAGGCGGGGGAGCAGCGCCGGTGAGCCGCCTCCGGCCGAGAGCCCGATCATGGCCTCGGGTTGGCCGAAGGTGGCGTTCTCCGACGCGATGATGAAGTCCGTGCTCTGGGCGATCTCGGAACCGCCGCCGTACGCGATCCCGTTGACGACGGCGAAGATCGGCTTGCGGAGCTGGCGGAGTGTGTAGAGGGTGCGGTCGAAGTCCTGCCGCTGCCGCAGCCACTGCTCCTTCGTCATGCTCTGGCGCTGGCGCAGGTCGCTGCCGACCGAGAAGGCCCGCGCACCGGCGCCGGTGATCATGGCGACGCGGATGGCGGGCCGGACGGCGATCGTCTCGAGCACCTCGGTCAGGCGTGCGCCCATCTCGGTCGTGATGGCGTTGTCGGCGAGAGGCCTGTTCAGGGTGATCACGGCGACGCTGTCCCCGGCCACGTACTCGACGAGCACGGAGGGCTCGGCCGCGTCCTCGTCGGGGGGAGGCGGCGCGAAGTCAAGGGCCTTCCAGCGGTCGGTGCCGGTCGTGTCGGACATGCGCTCTCCTCGTTCGGTTGGTCAGCCTTCAGGGAGCTCGGAGAGCCACCGCAGCGCTCGCAGCCCCGGGGCGAAGCAGTACTCGCCGCCCCGGGTGACCACGAAGGGCGGCACGTCCGGCAACCTGCGACGGATGGGGTGCTGCGGGATGGTGAAGGCGCCGGACCCGTCGGTCGCCCCGACGAGGGGGTCCTTCTCGGCGGGCGCGCCGATGAAGATCCCGTCGTTGAGCCACTGCGTCTTGACGAACTCGAACTGGCGCTTGAGGTGGGCCCCGGCGAAGACGAAGATGATGCCCCGGTCCTCGCCGTCGTCCTCGAGGACACCGTCGGGCAGCATCGGACCGTAGCTCGTACCCCGGCGGATCATGCGGTGCAGTCGCACGTCGACGCTCATCTCGTGCTCGAGTGAGTCCCTCGGGTTGGCGCGTCGGGCATGGGCTCCGGCGGGGCACTTGAAGCCGCGCAGGTCCGAGGTGTAGCCGAAGTCGTTGTTGCGACCGGCGTCCCTGCCGAGCCCGGGGTCGTCCTCGTCGGGGGAGAGGACGAGCGGCGCGCCGCTCTGCCATCGCCCGACCATCTTGGCGCCGAGCAGAGCCTCCTCCTCACGCGTCGTCGCCTTGTCGCGGAGGTACTGGCGGTAGGCGGCGACGCGGGTGTGCAGCTTCCTGAAGACGATGTACGTGCCGTTGCGGCCGAGGACCTCCGGGGTCGGCACCGGGGCGAGGCCGCCGGTCTCGTCGGGGTAGCCGAGGATGAACTCGCCCGCCTTGATGGGTGGCTCCCCGCGGTTCGTGGTCGGCGTCCCGACTCCTTCCACGGCGGGCTGCCCGATTCCGTCCTTGAAGCCGAACGACGTGCGTCCGGTGGGCAGCTGGTAGCAGTCCTGGCGCCAGATCACCTCGACGCCCGGGATCTCCTCCTGCGCGTGGCGGGCCCGGGCGACCACCGTCTCGAGGGTGGCGGCATCAGGGGCGAGAGCGGCCAGCGCGACGTGCACGTCACGGGTGCCCAGAGGCTTCTCCCAGTGCTCAGGGCTGCTCGCGCCGACGTCACCGAGCTCGGCCGCGCGGGCCGCCATCCCCTCCCGGAACTCCGGGGCGAAGCTGTCCAGGGACTCCTGCGGGACACCGAGCACCCTGAGGCCCTCGTAGGTGAACGCCACGGTCAACCAGGCGCCGGACCGCGGTGCTGCGGAGGCCGGCCCCGGCTCCAGGAGAGGGAGCAGCCGTCGGATGAGCTCCCGCCCGTCGGCGGCCTCGTGGATCTGGAGGAGCAGGTAGGTGCCGACGTACGGCGACGGCCGCTCGTAGAGGGCGCCGCCCTGGATGTCGTCGATCTCGAGCGGGAGCCCCGCGGGCGCACCGGTCGTCTCGGCGGTGCCGGCCCCCGGGGAGGCGCTCGTGATGGAGGCAGGCGTCGGCGGGTTCACGGCCCGACCTAGATGTGGGCCGGCGGCACGGGTGGCTCCGGGTTCGGGTCGGCGAGGTACGGAAAGGAGGTCGAGGCAGGCATGCTCGCCCCATCGACGCCGTCGCTGACGGCGGGCCCGAGGCCGGCGGTGACGAGCAGGGTGAAGATCGTGTCCATCACGTCGTCGTTGAGGGCGCGCCCACCGCAGGTGCGGTGCGCCTCCCCGTTCATCAGCGCTCGCTCGATCTCGAAGAACGTGCCACGCTCCGCGTACGGCTTGCTGACGTCGACGACGAGGAAGTCGTCGAGCATGACCCCGCGCAGGGCATGCGCTCCGCTCTCGTCGACCGACCAGTCCGTCTTGCCGTCGAGGCCGTCCCAGAAGGCGAGGTTGGCGTCCAGTCGAGCCCGGTAGGCGCCCTTGTACCCCTCGGCGAGGTGGAAACCGTCCTCCATGTTGTAGAGGTCGCGGATCTCGAGGTCGCGGTTCACCTGGTCGAACTGCTTCGGCGCGAGCATGAGGTTCTTGACCTCGGGCCGGCCGACGCGCTCGATGCGGACGTTCAACCTGCCGCGGGTCAGGGTCTCCGCGATGACGCCCACGAGAGCGGCATCCGCGCCCAGGAGGGTGGCCACGTCGAGCTCGAGGACGATGCTGAGGACGTTCTTGCCGTCGAGGAAGATGGTCCCGGGCTGCGCGAAGCTGAGCTCCCCGGTGGCGATGGTCTTCAACGCGGCAGGAGCGTCCATGAAGAACGGGTCCCAGCGGACGCCGGCGAAGACGCGCAACGGGTCGGTGGAGCCGCCGCTCCGCTCCCCGGCACGGAACGACTGGCTGACGCCGCCCGAGGTGCGGACCACGCCGTCCTGCGCGTGCGGATCCTCCGCGTCCGGCTCGTCGAAGACGACGTCGACCGTGACCTCGCGCTCGGCGATGTCGAACAGTCTGGGGCCGCCGCCGCCGGCGCGGGCCGCGAGCTGGCGCAGGCGGAACCGGTAGATGAGCCCGTCCGAGAAGTGATCGCCGGGCTGGGCGAACGGCAGCGTGTTCATGACGAGCACCAGACGTCCGGGCCGCTGCGGGCTCGGGAAGGCGTACACGTCGGTGATGTCGGCGATCGGCTCGGCCAGCGCGCGCGGGCCGGAGATGTGGTCGGACATGCATACGCTCCCGAGGTAGGGCTGTCGACTAGTCCGCGGCCACGTCGAGCAGCGGTCGCAGCGCTGGGTGCTGCAAGGCGTCGGCTGCCCCGGGGTCGTCGAGGACCTCCTGGAACGCGTCGTTGACCGTGATGGCCTTCCGGATCTGCTTCACCGTGCCGCCGTAGTTGCGGGCGTAGCCTCCGGCGGTCTGCTGGGCACTGAGGATGAAGTCCTTGACCGCCTGCAACGACGGGAGTCCCTCGTAGCCCACGACGTGCTGGAAGATCGAGTCGAACAGCTTGAGCGGCTTCGACGCGAAGTCCTCCATGTACGCGTCCCAGGGGCCGTCGAAGCTCGTGGCGAAGAGAAGCCGCGTGTCGTCGTCGAAGGGGACGAAGCGTGCCTCGTGGATGGAGGCGATCGGCATCTCGTAGTCGCCGGGTCGGTAGCCGGGCGCGTCCTGCAGGTCCCGAAGGGCCTGGTGGAGAGCTTCACCGTGTCCCGGCTTGACGTGGAAGAACAAGCTGAACTCGCTGGTGGGGCCGACGCTGACTCCCGGCCTGGAACTTGTGTCGGAACCCATCACCGATGCCCTGTCTCTCGTGTGGCTTCTGTCCGGTGTCGTGCTGCCCCGAGCGAACGATGTCATTCGGTCCACTCGCCGCCCGGGGCCCCACGAGAGCCCTCCCACCGATCCCACCGTCACGGTTGAGCGCGAGGTGAACATCACCCCCAAAGTATGAAAGAGCACGTGAGATGGCAGCCCCGGACAGCACGTCGGGGGGAACGTGAGGCCGGGCACGCTTGGGAAGGCCGGCAGCTCCAGGCGGTTTTCGTCGGAACGGTTCACCCTCAGCGGTTGAGGCACCTCGCCGGTTCCGTGGGCAGGCTGAGGTCAACGGCGCACGTCAGCGCCCTGATCATCGCCACACCGCACCGAGGGGACTGACATGGACAACATCACGAACAACTTCTGGGACGTTCTGCTGTGGAGCTTCTGGTTCTTCATCTGGATCGCCGCGATCACCGTGTGGTTCCGCTGCATCTTCGACCTGTTCCGTGACCGCGAGCTCAGCGGATGGGGCAAGGCCGGCTGGGCCGTTCTGCTCATCCTCGTGCCCTGGTTGGGCGCCCTGATCTACCTCATCGCCCGTGGGCGCAGCATGACCGAGCGTCAGATGACGGAGATGGCCCAGATGAAGGCCCAGCAGGACGAGTACATCCGTCAGGCGGCCGGCTCGCAGGCGGCGGAGAGCCCGGCGGCCCAGATCGCCAGCGCGAAGGGGCTGCTCGACTCCGGGACCATCACCCAGGACGAGTTCGACGCTCTCAAGGCCAAGGCGCTGGTCTGACGTGGGTGAGCTGCCGTGCTGCCCCTGACCGGCCCGTCCGACACCTCCGAGCGCACGGAGGTCGGAGGGCGTCCATCCGGCGCGCGCCGCCGGAGTCGGGTCCGCGTCGGGGGCTGCGCGGTGGCGATCGTGCTGGCCCTTGCGGCCTGCAGCACCGGGACGGCACTGCCCGATGCGCGGGTGTCCGTCAAGGAGCAGGCGCTGGCCAAGGCACGGACGGACGCCGCGGCGGCAGCGGCGCACTTCTGCACCACGGCGGCCGACTACGTCACGGCGGTCGACCGCTACGGGGACGTGCTGACGGCGACGGCCCCGACGGTGGGGGACGTGCAGACGGCAGGTGCCGACCTCGAGCAGCCGCGTGCGGACGCCACGGCAGCCGCCACGGCCGCGGTCGACGCCCGGGCGGCGGTGGTGACGGCAGAGCAGGAGCTGGCGGCCGCCCAGGCAGCCGCGGCCGCGGGGAACACCACGGCTGGGTCATCGTCGAGCGCCACGACCCCGGCGGCGAGCCAGAGCCCGACACCGACCGTGCCGCCGGCGACGGTGAACCGGGTCACGCAGGCCGAGACGGAGTTCACGGCAGCTCAGGAGGGCATCGGCGCTCAGACGCCCCTGCGCCAGGCCTCCCAGCAGTTCAACGCCGCGGCAGTGGCGCTCGAGATGTCGTGGCTGGCCCTGTTCGCCGACGCAGGCTGTCTGACCGACGAGGCGCAGAAGTCCGCCCAGACGGCGGTGCACGACTACACGGCCACGCTGCAGAAGTCCCTCAGCGAGGCCGGGTACTTCACCGGCAAGGTCGACGGCGTGTACGGGCCGTCGACGGTCGACGCCGTGCAGGCGCTGCAGAAGGCCCACGGACTGCCGGTCACCGGCACGGTCGACAAGGCGACGCAGGAGGCCCTCCAGTCCGACCTGCAGACGAAGGGAGGCGCGGCCGCGCAGGAGGAGCTCGCGTCGACGGCCGCCGTGCAACAGACCCTCAAGCTCGCCGGCTTCTGGGACGGTCCCGTCGACGGACGGTGGACACCTGCCCTGACGGAGGCGCTCCAGAAGTTCCAGGCCGAGCTCGACGTCCCTGCCACCGGGACGGTCGATGCCGCGACGGTCGCCGCGCTCGAGAAGGCCATCGCCGAGGCCGGCAAGCCGACGCCTTCGCCCAGCCCTTCTGGGACTGAGACGTCCACGGCGCCGACGCCGTCGGCGGCGACGCCGAAGGCGTCCTCGACGTCCTAGTCGCGGTGCTTTGCCGGCGCTGGGTGCCGACGATCCACCACGATCTGCGGGCGCGGGTCGATTGGGTATGCCGGTCGGCGTGGTGTTATCGTTCCTTCGCACCAAGGGGCTGTGGCGCAGTTGGTAGCGCGTCTCGTTCGCAATGAGAAGGTCAGGGGTTCGAATCCCCTCAGCTCCACCAGACAGAAACCCCGTCCCACCTGCGGAAACACGCCGCGAGGGGCGGGGTTCTCTCTTTGTCATCCGCCCGTCTCCTGCCGATGTGTCCCCCCGGTGTCCCCCGGGGTCACATTGAGCCTCGCCAGACCGGCCAGATCGGCACCCGTTCCGAGGAAGTGCAGGTAGCGGTTCGTGGTGCCGATGGACTCGTGACCCATCCACGCCTGGACGGTCCCGGGGTCGACGCCACGGGCCAGCCAGAGGCACGCCGCGGTGTGGCGCAGGTCGTGGATCCGACGCCCTCGACCGGTCGTCGGCCACTGCAGGGTGCGCAGGACCGCCGACCGGTGCAGCTGCGACCCACGCTCGGTCGTCAGGACCAGGTCGCCGGGAGCCTTGCCGGCGCACAGGCCCAGGACGATCGGCAGCACGCGGTTGGCGAGGGGGACGCGCCGGGACGACCTGCCCTTGGTCGACTTGACCGCGCCGCCCTCGGGTTGCGACCGGCGCACGAGAAGACCAGGCGTCGGGACTTCGACGACGTCGGCCACTCGCAGCGAGCGGGCCTCCGCCCAGCGCAGACCTGTCCAGGCCAGGACGAGGAGGATGTCGGCGAGGCGTGGCGAGGCCGCGTGCCACGTCGCGTAGACCTCCTCGAGCTCGGCCTCGCTGAAGGGGTCCATCTCGTCGGCCTCGTCGGACTGCCGCGGCACCCGCACCCCGGTGACCGGGTTGGCCAGGATCAGCTTCTCGCGCACGCACCAGCTGAAGAAGGACGACAGGCTGGCGCGGTACCGAACGACCGACCCCTCCGCGAGACCGACAGCCAACAGCGCCTCGAAGGAGCGGGCGACCTCACGTCCGGAGACCGCCGACACCTGGAGGGCCAACATGCTCGTCGGCATGAGGCGCGGCAGGTCCTGATCGGCGCGGTAGGTCTTCGCGGCCACGGTGACCCGCCGGACCTGGAGCCACCGCTGGACGAGGGGCCTGACCCGTTCACGACCGGCGCGCGGGTCGACGCCGCCGGCCAAGGCTGCTCGCTCCCGGTCGAGCCACGCCTTGGCCTCGCGGCGGGTGTCGAAGACCTTGCTGGCGACGCCCACCCGCCCGCTCTTGAGCCGAGCCCGAAAGCGACCGTTGGGCATCTTGCTGATGCTCATGCCGCCATCCGTTCGAGCCACTTGGTCACGTCCTCGGGCCGGTAGCGCGGGGCGCACGGCGACAGCCACACGACCCGCGGGCCGTGTCCCGTCTGGCGCCAGCGGCACAGCGTTGCCGGTGAGACCTGCAGCGCGACTGCTACCTCGCGAGAGGTCAGCAGCACCGGGAGGGGCGGGGCCTTCTCCTGCTTTGGCTGGTCTGGTTCCATGTCCGAACTCCTTTCTCTGTCAGCCGTTCTGGTGTTTGCTCGCTGCCCGTTCCTGTGCGTACTCGCGTGCCCGGGCGGCAGCGGCCTTGGCGAGCTCGGCGTCGCCGTCCGTGTCCCAGCCGGACCCGGCGTAGGTCCAGTGGCCGACGACGAGGGTGGTCTCGGTGTCATCGTCTTCGAGGAGGTCCTCGAGCTCCCGGGCATCGAGGGCGCGTCCCTCGCGGGTGGCGGTGGCGAGGCGGCGCTGGAACCGGACGCGGGCGCGGCGCAGCCGTCCGAGGGTGACGCTGTAGCGGCGGGACTTGGAGGAGAAGTGGCCGCGGAAGCCAAGCATGTGGGCCCACTTGCCGAGCAGCGCGTAGGGATACTCGGCCATCGGTGCGTCGGTGGCGGCCGCTTCGAAGCGCTGCCGGTCGACGGTCTGGGCGATCGTCGAACGAAGCCGGTGCAGGTGCGGGCTCGTCGTGTCGGTCGAGTCGGTCGCGGACTTCGTCGCGTACTTCGCGAGGTAGCCGGCGACCTGCTCGGCCTCGAGCTGCCTCTCCGGATCGTCGGTTCGATGGGCGTCACGGACCGGTCGCGCGTCGACCTGGCTGCCGAACCGGAGCCGACGGACGAGGTCCCCGCCGAACAGGGGCGGGGCGTCGAACCACACCGAGGCGGCGGCAGTCTCGATCGCAGTCGAGAGCAGGGCCGCGGTGATCCCGGCCGGGGCCGGCGCGTGCGAGTCGTCGTCGGTGGCCTTGCCGTCGACGCGGACGAGGGCGTGGAAGTGGACCAGGCCGCGCAGCTGGTACTCGGCGACCCTGGCGAACTGGACGGTCGCGATCTTCGCGAGCCGGTCCGCGCTGATCCCAAACATCCGCGCCAGGACACGGCGCAGGGCGATGGTGAACCGGCGCCACAGCTCCGGCGCCCACCACTGCCACACGATGTGCGAGGCGTAGTCGTAGCAGTCCCCGCACAGGGGCTGCCCGAGCATCGGGTCACCCTCAACGTGCGTCGCATGGCAGACCGCCGGCCGGCCATGCGCGCACCGGTCCGGCTGGTCCTTACCTCGGTAGGGGCGGCAGCGGCGACCACTCCTCGTGCCGTGCACCTGTCCGAAGGACGGCGCGGTGAGGGTCGCGAACACGAGCGGGTTCTCCGACACGGTGCCGGGGACGCCTTTGCCGCCGACGACCCCGGCCCGGATCAGGTGGAAGGTGTCCGCGGCGTAGATGCGCGAGCAGGAGGGACAGTCGGCGGAGCGTCGGTTGCCGCAACGGACGTGCAGCACCCCGAGCGGACTGTCGGCTGAAGAGAACGAGGCCAGGACCTCACCCGTGGCTACGTCGATGGTCTGCGATGAGCCATGCAGCCGAATCGGTCTGGCGCAGTGACCAACCCGGGAGGCGGCCTCGGACCAGGCGTCGAAGTCCCGCGACAGCAACCGGGCCAGGACCTGGGCCTCGGTCGCCGCGTCGAGATGGCCCAGGTCCAGCGGATGACCCTCCGCGGCTGGATGTTCGATGGGGCGCAAGGGCAGGGCACCCCAGAGGCGGTCGCGTGTTTCCCGGGTCATGACGGCCACCCCCTTCCCTAGCGGTCCGGGTGGGTGTGCCGTGCAGCTGATGCAACCCCGCGGCTGCACGACACACCCGGTCCGAAAGGGCGGCCATTAAGCTGGTTGAGAAGGAGAGCCGGCGCCGCGGGGGTTGCTCACGCGCCGGCCACGTAAAGAGATCACGAAGAAGATCGCGGACTAGAAGATGCGTGTCTTGTGTGTGGCTGCTATTCGTGTGGATGGCCTCTGGCCGGGGTGGGGAGCCGACCCCCAGGGCATCAAGCCCGCAGTTTTTGTCAGTTCAGGTCTTTTGTGTGGTGTGTCCGCACTCACCACCATCCACGCCCAGGGCGCCGAACCACGAAGAAACACGCCGCGTGTCGCGCGGTCGAAGTTTCACCCACATGCCGATGACAGTGCGTTCGCTCAGTTCCCGCCGGTCGATGTCCCGCTCGGGTACGGTCAGCTGGGCCGGCCGCCGGTGTTGGTGATGGCTGCGGGCTACTCCCGGATGCTGTTCGCGGTGATGATCGCCTCGCGTCAGGCCGCCGACCTGAGCCGCAACTATGCCGACGCTCGCAGGCCCCCGGCGTCGTGGACCGCTTCACCCTTCAGGCTGCCCACCGCCGGCCAGCGTGCCCCTCGGCATAGTCGCGTTGTCGGTATAGGTCGAGCTATGCGGACATCCGCATAGCTCGACGAGGTCGGCTACATCCCCTTCGAGCCCGAGGCCGCGACCTGTTCTTCCAGCTCGTGTCCTCCCGCTACGAACGAGCCGCGCTGATCGTCACCAGCAACAAGCCCTTCGGCCGCTGGGGCGAGGTCTCGCGACGACGTCGTGGCCGCCGCGATGATCGACCGGCTCGTCCACCACGCCGACGTCGTCAACCTCAAAGGCGACTCCTACCGGCTCAAGAACCGCGACCTTGGCCGCGTCCCTACGCCCCTGGGAGCCGAGGACTGACATGACCAACAGGGAAAAGGGCCGATTTCACCCGTCGCAAAGGGGGTTCGATTTCAGCCGCCGTTGACACGTTGTCCTCGGCGCTCGTCGACCCTCGCCGACCGCTTCCATCGGAGATCTCGAGATCCTGCCTCAGTGGGGGACTGGAGATCATGTGGGTCATTTGGGTGTCCTTTCGCCGACACTCACTGACTGTCCAGGCGTCAGGCAATTGCTCCGGACGTGAGATCGTCTGGAGCGGCCGATACACCGGCGTTAGCGAACGCCGGTCGTGTGCACCGGGCGCGAACGGGACCTGCCGTCACGGCCCCAGCACCCCGGCCGTCAAGTCGGTCCAGCGTCAACCGACTTCACCGCGCTCGGGTATCCGCTCCGTGCCCTCGATCTCACTGTCTTGGAGGCATGAGCCGCCCGAGCAAAGCCTCGACGGCAGGCCCTCCCCCTGGGCCGCACCACCTCGTCTTACCGAAACCACACCACAACAGCGCCACATCCGGCGGCAACGCACTTTGGAACGGGGACCCTGAGAACTACCTGAGAGGTTGCTGGACGCAACTGGGTGCCACTGCTAGCCTGCTCCAAGCACAGGGGCCGCCCAAAGAAATCGGCACAAGGCTGGACGGAGCAACGATGCCTCGTATTGCACATTCAGGTTTGGCGCTGGCATGCGGAGCCGCGCTTGCGGTCGCGCTTGCGGTCGCGCTTGCCGCACCCGCACATGCTGGTTCTACTTCAAGAACCTGTGGCAATTCCGCCGTCGTTGTCGGGTTCACTGAGAACAACGGCGGGGGCACCTACGACGATGCCCCGAATACCTGCGGGGTGCTCGGAGTTCGAGTCAACTACGCCCACATCGGTGGGTCGAGCTGGACCGCGTGGAAGTACTGCGCGTATGGACAGGGCGGTGTCAGCCAAATCCTCTCCGGAACGAACCCCTTTAGGGCCCAGCACTCGACCTCCGTTGGCCCCCTCTCCTTTTACTCCACTCTGTAGATGCAATGAAACCAGTAATATGGCGCTCCGGACTCGTGCTTTTGATCGCCATGCTGTCGGGATGCTCCTCCCCCTCCGTGGAGGAGCCAACAGCGAGTGCTGGTAACGCTCTCCACGGCATGGACCTGTCCCTGGCGTCCGAGGCGCAAGCCGCCGAGATCAGGGACAACAAGGTCGACGCCAGCGAGTACAGAGCCGCTTTCCAGCGTTTCCGCGAGTGCCTGAGCGCGGCTGGTTACGAACTGGGTCAGGTCGAACTAAAGCACGCGATGTACGAGTTCGCGATGCCGGACGCTGCCGTTCAGAGCGGCGCCGAAAAGAAGTGTTACCACGCCGAGTTCAACTTCGTTGACATCCTGTGGCAGACGTCGGATGGAGTGCAGAACGGTTCGCAGGAAACACAACACCTGCGTGACTGTCTGCGGAAACGCGGCGTCGAGCCCGGTGACACGCGGGCGAAGGTGGACATGCAGATGCGCGAAGAAGGGGTCACTCTTCGTGATTGCTTTCGCTAGCGGGCCTGCCCCGGTTGCTAGGATCCGCGGATGAGCGCCCGTCGTCGAGCCCGCCCAAGATTCAGGTCTTGGGCGGGCTCTTGGGTGCCGGTTGTGGTTCTCGTGACCTTGTGGGCCGTGCCGGTGGCGGCTATCGCTATAGCTGTCCCGTTGGCGAGCAAGCGCGAGGTTGCCAGCGTTGCACCGGACGAGCCGTCCCTGGTCAAAGTGGGGAGCCGTAGCACGGACTACCGCACCTCCGTACTCGTAAATATCGAGCTGAAGCAGCTCGGCGAGGTGCGATCGCCCGTGGCCGGAATTGTCACCAGCATCGCCCAAGATGCTGGCCCGATTCAATCGGGTGAGGAACTTTTTGCCGTTGACGGCGTGCCGGTCCTGGCGCATCGCGGCCGAACGCCTCTGTACCGAGAGCTTCGATCTGGCGAGACGGGGCCTGAAGTGGCCCTGCTGAGCCAATTCTTGTCGGATGCCCGCTTACTCGACCGGCGGAAGGTGAGCGGCACCTTCGGGCCGACGGTGAAGGCCGCTGTCACGGGCTTGCAGAAGCGGCTGCGCGTGCCTCAGGACGGCGTGTTCCGGCCAAGCTACGTCGCTTTCGTGCCGAATTCCGCGACAGCCATTGGCGAAGCCTCTGTGACCCTCGCCAGTCCGGTTGCCGTCGGTGACCCAGTCCTTGGCCTAGCACCGACGCCAACGGACATCTCGATCACACCCGCGAGCCAAGGCTCGTCTCTAGCGCCGCTGCAGAAGGGGGCGCTCACCCTGACTTTCGGCGACCGAGAGATAGCCATGTCTGGTCTGAAGCCGACCGCTGGAGAGTTGACCGCCGTCTACACCAGCCTGCGCGAGGCCGTTACTACCGGCGCTGCGCAGATGACCGGAGGTGGCGGCGGAGGCGCGCCGGAACAATACGTCGGCGGCCTGATCAGGCTCTCACGCGCCCAGGAACGTGCCGTCGTGCCAAGCACTGCCGTCTACATGACGATGTCTGGCGCCCAGTGCCTCTTCCGCCTGGAGAGGGGGACTTGGAATCCCTTGCCCTTGGGGACGTTGCGGGGCGCCGCGGGCGAGCTGGGCGTCGTGGTCGTGGACTCGGCTTTGGTGGACGACCAGGTTGCTCGGGATCCTCTCAGCCTCCCCGCAAACGTCCTCGCCGGGTGCACGTGAGCTCACCTATGCAGATCGAGGTTCTCGATGCAGCGGTGCACTTTGGCAACCGCATCGTGTTCTCTGGGTTGACTACGCATTTTGCTTCAGGCCAAGTGACCGCCCTCGTCGGTCCCTCCGGGAGCGGCAAATCGACACTGCTCGCCGCCCTTTCCGGCTACCAGTCGCTCAGCGCCGGATGCATCGAGTTTCACGGTTCAGGCCCCGCACCCTTACCTCCGGACCCGAGCCGTGTTGCCTGGGTGCCCCAAGGTTCTAACGCCCTAGCTCGTCGAAGCGCCCTGGAGAACGTGGCCATCGCCCCCTTAAGCTCCGGCGCACGACTCAGCGACGCGCGGGAGCGAGCAGTCGAGGCCCTGGAGCTCGTTCATCTCGGTGACCGGCTTCAACAGCAGGCGCGCCGGCTTTCAGGAGGCGAGTTGCAGCGGCTTGCGCTCGCTCGCGCCTTGGCCTCGGGCAAGGAGCTGATCCTTGCCGACGAACCGTCCGCCAACCTTGACGCGACCAACACTGAGTTGATCGCGCAAATCCTCCATGAGCTCAGAGCTCGCGCCACAATCGTAGTGGCAACGCACGACCCCATCCTCGTCAGTTCGGCCTCAGCCGCCGTCCATCTTCGGACCCTGGAAAACCATGGCAACTGACCGCTGGCGCCCGCACCTGCTCATCCGCGAGGCATTCAAGAATGTCTTCGGAGCTGGGTCGCGCATGTTTCCTGTCCTTGCGCTCGCCGTACTCGCCGGCTCCGGTTCAAGTGCCTTCATACTCGTCGAAACCGAATCACTGCGGAAGGAAGTTCAGGCCCTCGCGGACGACGGACACAACGTCCTCACCTTCTCTGCGTTGAAGCCCGAAGAACCAACCCTCATCTCTCGAGCCTCATGTGAGGCGCTTGCGACACAGTCCGGGGTCCGGGCTGCCGGGGTTCTCGAACCAGAGCGGGAGCTCAACGTGCTTCCAGTGGGCAACCGCCTCCCTGCCCAGCGGGCCAGCATCACCCTATTCCCCGAATTGAAGGACGCCGACCTGCTCGTCGGACCCAAGCTATCCGATCATGCGTCCGGAGGCTTCGTCGTCCGCATCGGTGACGAACCAGCAAAAGCCGTGGTTGCGGAGCCACACGCAGAAGGTCTAGGCACTGGCTTCGGCATCACCCTCCCGCCCCGGGCCAGTGCGAGCACAAGCGAACATTGCGTAGTCATCCTCGATCCCTTCGCAGACGCGCAAACGACAAGGGACGCCCTCGCCGCACAACTACACACGAGCGGGAACGCGGTGACGTCCACCGAATTGCTAGTGCCGACCAATGACCCGGTGGACACGTACCTCAAGCGCCCGAGCCGCTGGCTTCCCCTACTTCTTGGAGCGCTGGGCGCCTTGGCCACAGCAATCAGCACTCGCCTCCGTGCAAGCGAAATTGCCGTTTACCGCATGTCCGGCACATCCGCCACCTCGGTCGTGTCCCTGCTGACCGTGGAAGCACTACTGATCGCAGGAACCGCCGCAGCCTCGGCCGCGACGGCGTCCGCTGTCCTGGCAAAGGGGCACCTGGACGCGACGGTTCCCGTGGTTTGGGGCTTGGCTATGGCGGGCGTTTGGACGCTCACTTCTATCGTCGCCTCGCTCGACCTCGCGGTGCGCAGTCCTAACGATCTAGCCAAGGACCGTTAGCCCCGGGTCTTCCCCCGGTCGCTGACAAGCAGATGACGGTGGCAAGCAACGCTTTGTGCAAACCAGGGGCCAGAAGGTTCCGGAGGCTCACCTTCAGCGCGGCCCGAAGGGCAACGACGAAGCCGCCGACGGGCTCGCCAACCTCGTGCCGCTCCGGGCCCGCTGCCCACGAACGCGTGACCTTGCCCAGCCGCAATGGTCGCCTTCGACTACGACGAAGCCGTCAATGGCTTGATCGGTAGGCCGTTCTCAGTGCTGAACTCTTGACGCTCCACCTGAGCCAGAAGGGGTGTCTGGCACTAGAGCGTTCACTTGACCGGCGTTGACCGGCTGCGCAGGTGCGTTCGTGCCGTCCCGCCGAGCCCCGGAACACACACTGCGGCCCCGATGTACCGAGGACCGTCAGCCAACATCCGGATCTCATGGGTTCTAGCCGAGTGCCTGGCTGTGCTGGGAGGCTCGGTTCCGGTAGCGGCTGGCGGGTCAGCACTCTCCGAATCTGATCCTGCGAGGTCTTGCGGCAGACCGTGCGCCCGCCAGTCGTGAGGAGGCGGTGACCGCT
>NZ_JBFRDT010000027.1:0-43310 GCF_052113925.1 Terrabacter sp. RAF57
GTCACCGTCACCTGGATCGAAAGGACCTACCACCGCCGACGCCGACAACGACCCCTCGGCAAACTAACGCCCATCGAGTTTGAGACCATCTACGCAGCCGCACACGCGGCCTGAAACCCCACACCACGCCTGTCAACCAGAGCGTCAGCAGTCCCGTGCCAGTAGCACGTTTGCTCAGGTCAGAGGTTTGGGGCACCACGGTCAGCACGAAGCGACGGAGCCGGTTCCATCCCTGGCGTATCGGCCGACTCATCCACTTTCAGGCCTCTGACCTGCGATACGTCTCCGCAGATAGCAGAGGACTGCGCCCGTGACTGTCGCCTCCCGACAGGGCAAACGACATCCGTCCCCGGGCTGCGGTCGGTACGTTGGCGTATGGCCACCTTCTACAGGTACAGCGACCGCATCAGCGAGATCACCGGCTACGCCATCTGGGCCCCGGCCTACCGACCCGCATTGGAGGTCGACGCCGGGGCCGCCGCCAACGCGCTGGACCTCGTCATCGGATCAGATCCCAGCGGTCTCTGCGCCATCTCCCCGAGCACGTTCCCGGGCTCGGCGCACGGCGAATGGGGCATCTGGGTGCCCGAGCAACTGCACCCAGCGTTCGAGACCGAGCTGGCGAAACACGGGCACGACGTCGTGGACGGCTGACACTGAGGGAGCGGCTCTGCGGTTGGGCCAGGGGTTTGCAAGCCGCGCCTCGGCCTGGAGGGTGGGCGCGCCGCCGTGGCTCACTCCGAAGTGGCTGTGAAGGCGTGATCTGTCAGGGTGGCCAGCCGGTCACCCAGGGCCGCCAGCGTCTGTCGGCTCGCTCGGTGTGCGGCTGCTCCCTCTGGGTCGTGGAAGCCTTGGTTCAGCCGGGCTCCTTGGCGAGGTAGGTCAGGGTCGCGACGACGAGCGCCGACGTGCCCGTGTCGAGCGTGGGCTGGATCAAGGGTGCGAAGTAGGGGGAGTGGTTCGGTGGTGCTGCGGAGGCGTCGGCGAACCCACCGACGCCCCAGTAGGCATACGGCGTCCCGAAGGCGTCCGGGATCCGGCTGAAGTCCTCACTGGCCGTCACCCGGCCGAGGTCGACCACCCGGTCGGCGAAGTGCTGCTCGAAGGCGCTGCGCACCGTCGCACCGACCTCGCGGTCGTTGGTCGTGAGGGGGTACTGGTCGTAGTAGTCGAACGTCGGTGCCTGCGGTGATCCGGCAGCGTCGCACTCCGCCCGCACGATGCGTTCGATCGCCGCAAGCACCTGGGCGCGGACGTCGTCGTCGTACGTGCGGACGTTGAGCAGCAGCACGGCTCGGTCGGCGATGACGTTGCTCTTCGTGCCGGCGACGCTGCTTCCGACGGTCACGACGGCGAACTCTCCGGGTTTGGTCTCACGGGCCACGATGGTCTGCAGCCTGACCACGATGGATGCTGCGAGCACGACGGGGTCGACGCTCAGGTGTGGCATCGAGCCGTGTGAGCCGATCCCGGAGACGGTGATCCGGATGCTGTCGCCTGCTGACATCACGGGACCGATGGTCGTTGCGACGGTCCCGGCCGGGAGGCCCAGGACGTGCTGGGCGAAAGCGACGTCGGGTCGTGGGATACGTCCGGTCAAGCCGGCATCGAGCATTCCTTGCGCGCCCGAGGCCGTCTCCTCGGCCGGCTGGAACAGGGCGACGAAGGTGCCGTGCCACAGGTCGCGTCGACTCGCGAGCAGCTGGGCGGCACCGAGGAGGCACGTGACGTGGACGTCGTGTCCGCAGGCGTGTGAGACCCCGACCGTCGCTCCGGTCTCGTCCGTGGCTTTGGCCGTGGACGCATACGGAAGGCCGGTCAGCTCGGTGACCGGCAGCGCGTCCATGTCGGCCCGGCACAGCACCGTCTGTCCGGACCCGTTCGGGAGTACGCCGACCACGCCACCACCCAGCTCGTGGATCTCGAACCCCCACCCGGTGAGCCGCTGGGCGACGGCCGCGGCTGTCTCGGACTCGCGTCCGCTCAGCTCCGGATGGGCATGCAGGTCGCGGTAGAAATCCTCTTGCCAGGCACATGTGTGGTGCAGCCCGGCCAGCACCTCGTCGGCGGATGTCATTCGGCGTCACCCCTCGTGGAGTTCGAAGAGCCGGTCTCACGGCGTGGTGACCGTACCCACCCAGGCTGTGAGATGGCTCCGAGGGCCACCTGCCCGCTGAGAGCGGCCGGCTGTCTCCGACGGTTCCACAGACCACCTGGGC
This sequence comes from Terrabacter sp. RAF57, assembly GCF_052113925.1. Lineage (NCBI taxonomy): Bacteria > Bacillati > Actinomycetota > Actinomycetes > Micrococcales > Intrasporangiaceae > Terrabacter > Terrabacter sp. RAF57. The sequence continues at coordinate 2,220 of NZ_JBFRDT010000027.1, forward strand.
GCGGGTACTTCCTCGGTCCGGCCACGACTTTCATCCCTCCGCGGAACGCGACTGACCGTCCTCGGGACCTGACCAGCGGCCATGCGGCGTCGACCTCTAGAACCCTTGGCCCGTAAGGGAATTCACGGGCGCGCGTCCCGTGCGGGCGCCTCTGACCGCCTGGGCGCCTACGTGCCCGGGATGGCCGAAAAACAGAGCTTCCCGAGTCATTGACAGCCGACTGTGCCGTCGAAAGGATGACCTCGTCGCCGCGCCCGGTCAGGGCGTCGGGACAACAAGACGGGGAGAAGCTGTGGACGTTATCAGTGGTTCACGCAAGGGCCTGATGGCCAAGGGGCTCACCCTGCTGCTCGCGGTTCCCGCGGCAGCCGTGGTGACGGCTCCGTCCAGCTACGCCGCCTGCGCGGAGGTGGGCAATGTCTATTACACGACGACTCAGTCGCCGACCTACCGCGGCGACTCGGACACCCGGACGTACGGGCGGAGTGGCGGCACCCTGACCATCGCTCTCGGCGAGTCGGTGACCACCGGGGGATCCATCACCGGAACCACGTCGGCAGAGGCCGGCGTCATCTTCGCGAAGGCAAGCGTGTCGGTTGGCGTCACCATCAAGAAGGACTGGACGAGTTCGGTGACCCGTTCGTACTCCTGGAAGGTCCCCTCGACGCAGTCGACCGGCTGGATCGAGGCGGGGCACCACGCCTACAAGGTCAGCTACACGAAGAAGACCCTCGTCGCTCCGTGCAACCTCCGCACCGACAAGACCGGCACGATCGTGGGCAACACCAGCGCCATCGAGTTCACCCACTCCTGAGTCGTCTCGGTGGTCCAGGCACACATCACCACTGCAGCCCCGGCCGGACCGGCTGGGGCTGCAGTGCCTTCGTCACGACCCCAGCGAGGACGGACACGGCGCGGGGGATGCCTCTCGGTTCTCGTGGCTGTCCTCGTCGCCTCGACCTCGGCCTGCTCGACCGGCCCCACGGCAGCCACAGACCACGGATCGGCTCGGGCTTCCGTCGGGGCAACGAGCGTTGCCCCGGTCTCGAGCGGCGCGTCGACCCCCGGCCCGCCGACCGTCGCCGCGGCGCCTACTGACCCGATGAATGATCTGAGGGCCAAGCACGGTCCCGCGGTGGGCCCCAGCCCCCTGTTGTCCGAGCGCGGGACGACGGCGGCGACGTACTCGTTGACGGCGACCTCGGGCTCCGAGGCCTTCGTCTCAGTGAGCTGCCCGGGTCCGGGTCGCTACACCGTCACTGGTGACGACGAGGTCCTCATCAGCAGCGTGTGCGCAGGAGCAGCCGCGGCAGACATCAGACTGCCGCTCGGGAGCATCGGCACGACGATCTCTGTGCAGGCTCCGGGACCCTATTGGCTGGTCATCGCACCTGTCGCCTGATGCGTCGCGGACGCACTTTCGCTGGTCGGCAAAGACCCCAGCCCTGCGTGAGGTCCGTCGGCCGGCACTACGAACGTGGCTGCACCGACACCGGACCGGCATCGGCGGACATGACACGCTCCTCGAACCATTGCAGGGTCAGCAGAAGACCGAAACCCAGGACGGGCGCAGTCAGGGCCAGGGCAATCACGGCGAGCTCCTCGCATAGGAAGGTCGTGCCGACGCGCCGCCCCGCCGACGCATCACACTGGTCTGCCACCTACCCGGAACACCCCCTTTTGGGACACGCGTTCTCGTGGCGCGCCGTCCTGGTGGGCCGGGTAGGCGTGAACCACAGCTGTCGTGAGCCTGGCCGTGGTGCGCACGAGCTCGGCCTCGGCACGGTGGGCGAGGGTGTGGGCAGCGACCAGGCTCGTCGTCGCGTCGACGTCGAGCTCGGCCTCCGCGTGGATCTCGTGGCCGATCCAGCGCATTCGCACGCTGCGGACTGCGGTCACGCCCGGTACCCGGGAGAGGGTGCGCTCGGCCGACTCGACGAGCGAGGGGTCGATCCCGTCCATGAGCCGACGGAGGACGTCGCGGGCCGCGGTGCGCAGCACCAGGACGATCGCGACGGTGATGGCGAGGCCGATGACGGGGTCGGCCCAGGTCCAGCCGACTGCGACCCCACCTGCTCCCACGAGCACCGCGAGGGAGGTGAAGCCATCGGTCCGCGCGTGGTGGCCGTCGGCCACGAGGGCCGCCGAGCCGATGGCCCGGCCCTCGCGGATGCGGAAGATCGCGACGGTCTCGTTGCCGATGAAGCCGACGAGTCCCGCCACGGCGACCCATCCCACGTTGTCGACCGGCGCCGGGTGCAGGAGGCGGTCGACGGCCTCCCATCCGGCGAGCACGGCCGAGAGGGCGATCATGGCGATGACGAAGAGTCCGGCGAGGTCCTCGGCGCGGCCGTAGCCGTACGTGTAACGGCGGGTGGCGGCGCGCCGGCCGAGCACGAAGGCGATCCAGAGCGGTACCGCGGTGAGCGCGTCGCTGAAGTTGTGGATCGTGTCGGCCAGCAGCGCCACCGAGCCGGACACGTAGACGACGCCCAGCTGCGCGAACGCGGTGACGCCGAGGACGACGAGGCTGATCTTCACCGCACGGATACCGCGGGCGCTCGACTCCAGGGCCGAGTCGACGGAGTCCGCGGCGTCGTGCGAGTGCGGGGTGACCGCGTGGCGGAGCCGAGCCCACCGGCTCGCGTGCCCATGGGAGTGCCCGGGGTGCTGTCGGGCGCCGTGCCGGTCGTGTGGGTGGTCGTGGTCGTGGTCGGCGGTGTTCATCGGGACTGCTCGTTCCTGCCGATCGGGGAGATGCTCGGTCCGGCCGACCGGTGGTGAGCGGGGACGCCGTCCGACGCGTGCTCGGCATGGTGGATCGCGTCACGGACGAGGCTGGCCACGTGGTCGTTCTCGACCCGGTAGAAGACCTGGTTCCCCTCGCGCCGGGTGCGCACCATGCGGGCCATCCTCAGCTTGGCGAGATGCTGGGAGACGGAGGGCGCTGCCTTGCCGAGGGCCTCGGCGAGCTCGTTCACCGGACGCTCGACGTCGCGCAGCGCCCAGAGCAGCCGGATCCGCGTGCCGTCGGCGAGCATCCGGAAGACCTCGACGGCCAGCTCGACCTGGTCGTCGGGTAGCCCATCAGTCTGCCTATCTGCATCCATACGCAGATTGTAACGATGCCTCCATGGACGAGGACGGGGGAGGGCCGACAGGGGCACGGGGTCGACCCACCGTTCACCTCCGGGGTCTGGTGAGCGTGGGGTGCCGGTCGGGCTCGTTGACGACCTCGGTCGCGACGGCGCTCAGACCGAGGCCCGCGCCTCGTGCGTACGAGCGCAGGAGCGTGAAGGCGTCGTCGACGCTGATGCCGTGGATGCGCGAGAGGATGCCCTTGGCCTGCTCGATGCTGATCCGGCTGACCAGCGCGTACTGCAGCTGCTCGGTGAGGACGCCGCTGGCCCGGATGGAGCGCTCCTGCAGGATGCCGATCGTGGCGATGTCGGCGACGGCCTGGACGACGCGTACGTCCGCGTCCTCGAGGGGATGCGCGTGGACGCTGAGCAGCGTGAGTGCACCGATCGCCGTGCCCTGGTGCCGCAGCGGTAGCGCGTGCACCGACTGGTAGCCCATGGAGGTGGCGAGTGCCGCGAACGCCGGCCACCGGCGGTGGGCCTCGCCGTCACGCAGGTCGGTGTTGACCACCGGCCCACCGGTGTGGAAGCAGTCCTGGCACGGACCGCTCTCGCTCTGCACGGCAAGTGCCTCGAGCAGCCGGACCGACTGCTCGGAGGCCGCCACGAACTGGAGTCGCCCGGTCGGATCGCCCAGGACGATCCCGGCCGCGCTGGCCGCGCTGATCGTCGCTGCCTTCTCGGCGACGAGCTCGAGGAACTCGATGATGTCGAAGTCGGCGACGAGGGTGTCGGCGACGGCGACGAAGACGTCGGTGAGCTTGTCGAGGGCGATCACGAGCGGTCAGCTCCTTTCGGCAGGCGCGCGCGTGGGCGCGTGGTCCGCGGACGGTGTCGAGGCGTCATCGGTACTCCCCGGGATCGTGAGGGGGATGGTCCCGCTGCAGATGGAGTATGCCGTCGATGACGTCCCGGGCCACGGCAGCGATGTCCTGGCCGGCTGCGAAGGCGTGTCCGCGCAGGCGTGCCATCGCCTCGGCGGGCTTCACCCCCAGGTCGACCATGACCATCCCCTGCGCCTGGTAGACCTCCATCCGGTGGGCCAGGACGTCGTCGAGCCCCTCCGGAGCCCGGCCCTCGGAGGCCCCAGCCTGCTCCTGGAGCAGCAGCCGGAGGGCGACCTCGGCGAAGCCGTAGCCCGACGCCAGGGCTTCGGCGGAGAGCGGACCGGCCTGACTGCGGTAGATGTCGAGCACCCCCACCCGCGCCGAGCCGATCTGCAGGGGGAAGGCGAACACCGCGCCGACCCCGAGCTCGGCCGCGCGCGGGCCGTAGATCGGCCATCGGTGCGACCCGGCTCCCACGAGGTCGGGCTCGAGCATCGGCCGGCGCGAGGCATGGGCGTCCAGACAGGGACCCTCGCCCAACGTGAACTGCAGCTCCTCGAGACTGCGGCTACGAGGACCCGCCCAGGCGGCGATCCCGGCCGACCCGTGTCCCTCACCGACCAGGCTGATGCCTGATCCCGACGCCGGGAGGTGACGCACCAGGGCGGCGCACAGGCGGGTCAAGGTGCTCACGAGTCCGTCGGCTCCCGCCGGGAGAGGCTCGTCGGCGAGCTGCAGCAGGATCCGAGCCACTGCTGGGTCCGGCCGGGACGTCGTCACGGGCAACCTCGGTTCTGGGGCATGAACCACCAGCCCGCCGCCGAGGTCCGGGGTCGACCGGCCTGAGATGGCTCCACCCTACGCCTCGTCCTCCGGACGACCGTCGTCCTGACGAGGTAGGAAGGCGCAGCCCGCTCGGGTGGGGTGAGCGGGCCGCGCCGGGTGCACCAGCAGCAGGGGGGTTGCTGCTGGGGCGTGGGCGCGCCCGCCGAGACAGGGGAGCATCGACGGGCGCGCGAGAGTGAGAGTGCCACAGCAGGCTGAGCGAATCCTGCACGCCACGCCGACGGGAAAATCGCAGGTGCCGGGCCATCGCGACGTCAGGTGCGCAGCTCCATCCGGCGCTCCGGCGGCTCATCGATCGGCCACCTCTCCGGGACTCCGGTGTCGACGAAGCCGGCCCGTTCGTACGCCGTCCGCGCCCGGACGTTGTCGTGGCGGACCATGAGATAGGTCGACATCCCCTGGGCAGCAGCCCAGTCCGTCACCGCGCGGATGAGGTGACCCGCCAGTCCGGTGCCTCGCGCATCCGGGGCCACCCACATCGAGATCAGCTCGACCCACTCCGCTCCCGCGGGTTGTCCGCTGACGACACCGACGTCCCTCGTCCCGTCGTGCGCCAGGAGGGTCAGCGGAACCTGGGTCAGGCGGGACCGCCAGCGCTCGGCAGGGGCATCGACCCAGTCGGCGTACCGCGAGCCGAAGGCTTCCGGTGACTCGGACAACGACGCGAGCCGCGCCGATCGGAACCGCTCCCAGTCGTCTGCTCCGATGCGCGTGATCTCCACGCCGCGAACCTAGCAAGTGCGCCGGGCGCCCACGCGGTCATGGCGTATGCGTGGCGCTGGCTCCGCGGTGACGGCCCGTCACCGCGTCGCTCCGCCCCAGTCGCAGTAGCCCGTTCCGGACTTGCGCCCGAGTCCTCGGGACTGGCGACTCCTCCTCCACCATGCGCACGGCCTCGAGGTTTCCAACTGGTGGCCACGTGAGCCCGACCGGAGCATGCGTGACACCATCGGGTCGGTCGACCCCGGTGTGGCAGGCGCGCTCGAGCCGCAGCCCACCGACCCGCTAGCACCACAAACCGTCCTGCCCCGGACAAGGAGGCGCCCGTGAAGGTCCTGCTGCTGGAGAACGTTCACCCCGTCGCCGTCGAAGCCTTTCGAAGCAACGGCCACGACGTCGAGGTCCGGTCCGGATCCCTCACCGAGGGCGAGCTCATCGACGCTCTGGTCGGAGTCTCGCTCCTGGGGATCCGGTCCAACACGAAGGTCACCCAGCGGGTGCTCGCAGCGGCCGACGACCTCCGCGCCGTCGGGTGCTTCTGCATCGGGACCAACCAGGTCGACCTCACCGCGGCAGCCGCGCACGGGGTCCCGGTCTTCAACGCACCCTTCTCGAACACGAGGAGCGTCGTCGAGCTGGTCATCGGCGAGATGCTCGCCCTGGCCCGTCGTCTGCCCGAGAAGACCCAGCGCATGCACGACGGGATCTGGGACAAGTCCGCGCGGGGGAGCCACGAGACGCGTGGTCAGACCCTCGGGATCGTCGGCTACGGCAACATCGGCACCCAGCTGTCCAACGTCGCCGAGGCCATCGGCCTCCACGTCGTCTTCTACGACACCGCGGACCGGCTGGCGCACGGGAACGCCCGGCGCCTGGGCTCGCTGGAGCAGCTGCTCGCCGAGTCCGACATCGTCAGCCTGCACGTCGACGGTCGACCCGGCAACGCAGGCCTCTTCGGCGACGAGCAGTTCTCGCTCATGAAGCCCGGCTCGGTGTTCATCAACGCCTCTCGCGGCATGGTGGTCGACGACCAGGCGCTGCGCGCGCACATCCTCTCCGGTCACCTCTCCGGTGCGGCCATCGACGTGTTCCCGTCCGAACCCAAGGCCCAGGGCGACCCGTTCGAGTCGCCGCTGCGAGGCCTCGACAACGTCATCCTCACCCCGCACGTGGGTGGCTCGACCCAGGAGGCGCAGGAGGAGATCGGGTCCTTCGTCGCGGCCAAGCTGCTCGGGTTCGTGCAGTCCGGTGTCACCTCCCTGTCGGTGAACCTGCCCGAGGTGTCGGCGCCGCCGGCCGACGGCGGCGGCTTCCGGGCCGGCTACCTCCACCACAACGTGCGCGGGGTGCTCGCGTCGATCAACCAGACGCTCTCCGAGGCAGGTGCCAACATCACCGGGCAGTCGCTCTCGACCCGCGGTGAGCTCGGCTACGTCATCACCGACACCGACGTGGCCCTGTCGGACGAGACCCTGGAGCAGCTGCGGCAGCTCGAGGAGACCGTCTGGCTCCGGACCTGGGCGACCTGACGGACGGCTCCGCGCCGGGGCCACAGAGCTCGGTGACTCCGGCATCCGCAGAGACAGAACGAACTACCGTCCCAAGTGCCCGAATCGTCCCGGTCTGGGCCTCTGACCTGCGGATTCGTGAGACGCGGGCCCCCGCCGTCCGCATAATTTCTCAGTGAGGGGCTCGGGGGAGCCCGGAACGTGGGGGTGGGGACAATGAGCGTGACACTGGGAGTGGGGCCCGGGGTGGGGGTACTCGAGGACTACGTCCGCGTGCTCGTGGTGGACGACCACCAGGCCGTGGCGTCGGCGATGGCGCTGGCGATCGGCCTGCAGGCCGGGCTGGAGTGCATCGGGTCGGCGAACTGCGCTTCAGAGGCGCGCGCGTCCGTCGCCGCTCTGCGTCCCGACGTCATCGTCATGGACGTCAACCTCGGTGACGGGGACGGCATCGAGCTCGCTGCCGAGCTCATCCGTGAGGACCCGCGACTGCGTGTCGTCGTGCTCACGGCCGACGTCGACCAGACCCTGCTGCGCCGCGCCGCCGATGCGGGCGCGAGTGCCCTGCTGCTCAAGGACGGCACGCTCACCGAGCTCTTCGAGGCGTTGCGCGGCTGCAAGGGAGACGGGTTCGTCGTGCATCCGCGGGTCCTGCGTGACCTCCTGCGCTGCCCCCCTGTCTCGAACCACACGCCGCTGACGGTCCGGGAGACCGAGGTGCTGATGCACCTCTCGGAGGGACACAACGTCGYGACGATCTCCGGACGTCTGGGGATCACGCGCCTCACGTGCCGTGGCTACGTGAAGAACATCATGGTCAAGCTCAACGCGCACTCGCAGCTCGAGGCGGTCGTGACGGCTCGACGGTTCGGACTGATCGGCTCCTGACCGTGCGCCTGCGACCCCGAAGGTGGTCGATGGGGGACTCTCACACCGTCCGCGGCCGAGCCGTTCGACGCTTCCTGCTGTGGAGCCTCATCGCGTTGACGGCGTGCGCCGGCGGCGTGAGCCTGGCCGTCAAGGCGGCAGCCCGTGACATCGCGGTCCGTGACGCCAGCACGCACGGGATCTCCTTCGCGCGCGACGTCGTCGCGCCGCTCATCAGTGCAGCCGTCCGCCGAGGTGACCCCGGCTCCGACCGCATCCTCGACGCCGTCGTGGGCAGCCCGCTGCGTGACGACTCCCTGGTGCGGATCAAGGTCTGGGGCGTGGGCGGCCAGGTCATCTGGTCCGATGTGCACGAGCTGCACGGCGAGACCTTCACCCTCGAGCCCGAGGAGGCCGCCCTCTTCGGGACCACCTCGTCGGTGGCGACCCTCTCGGACCTCTCGAAGGAGGAGAACCAGCACGAGCAGGGGTACGACGAGCTCCTCGAGGTGTATGCCGGGGCCGTCGACTCCGAGGGCAAGCCGATCCTCGTCGAGTCGTACTGGAACAGCGACCGGATCGTCCGCGACGAGATCGTCATCTCGACCCGCATCCTGCCGCTGGCGATCGGCGCCCTCGTCCTGTTCATCCTGACGGTGATCCCGTTGGCCCTCTCGCTCGCCCGGCGCGTCGACCAGGCTCAGGCAGAACGGTCGTCACTCCTGCGCCATGCGCTGGCCGCCTCTGACGTGGAGCGCCGCAAGATCTCGCGCGAGCTGCACGACGGGCTCATCCAGGACCTGACGAGCCTCGGCTACTCGCTTCCCGCTGTCGCGGCGGAGCTCCCGGCCCAGTCGACCTCGGCTCGCGGGGTGCTCGAGTCGGTGGGCCGTCGGCTCCAGGGTGACATCGCCTCGCTGCGAGGGCTGCTCACCGACCTCTACCCGGTCGGTCTCGCCCGCGAGGGGCTCGAGGCCGCCGTCGAGCAGCTCGCGCAACCCGTCCGTGCCGAGGGGGTCGACGTCACGATCGACGTCGACCGACGCCTCAAGGAGATCTCGGCCGAGTCCACCCAGTTCGCCTACCACGTCGTGCGGGAAGGCCTGCGCAACGTCGTGAAGCACGCCCACGCCCGGACCGTGTCCGTCGTCGCGACCGTCGACGGCAGCGACGTCGTGGTGACGGTCGACGACGACGGGGTGGGTGGCCCCTTCCCGGCGCCGGCGAAGGGCCACCTCGGACTGCGCCTGCTGCAGGACGACGTCGCCGACATCGGCGGCGAGGTCAGCCTGGGCGCCCTGCCCGGTGGCGGATCGCGTCTGCGAGCCCGCTTCCCCCAGAGGTTCGCCTGGTCCTGGGCACCCTGAGGGCGTACGCCTCCGGGTCGCGGGCTGCCGGTCAAGGCGCACCCCCCCAAATAGGGGGTTGACGGCACCCCCAAGGAGGGTCGCATGCGGCCCCCTCTTCGGCACTGTTGTGGCACAAGGGTGCTCAGCACCATGGATGCATGGGGAAAGAGCAGTTCGGGTGGGGGCGCCGACAGGGGAGTGGACGACGTCGACGTGTCGCGGACGACACGTCGCCGACCCGGCGGCGCGCGTGCCGGCCCGATCGCGCGACGGAGTGCCCAACCATCACCGGGGAGTCGGTGCCGTCGTCGGCGGCCGCCGTTCTCCTGTTCGTGACCGCGGGCGCGCCCGCGGTCAGAGTCGTGACTCTCACGGCAGACGGCGTTGCGACGACAGGCGGCTCGATCTCCCCCGTCCGTCCCGGGCGTGCCGGTCACGTCACGCACTGCGCCGATGCAACCCCCTCGTGGGAGTCCCGCGGCGGCCGGTCAGGTCGGCGGTGTGGCCGTCGGCCTGACCGTGCCGCTGTCACCGTCGACGAGGCGCGGACATGAGCATCCACGTGGCGCGCACCGTCACGGTGGCGCCGACCGGCCGACGTCCGGGCACGGCCGCGGTGCAGGTGAACCTGCTCGGCGGCCTGCACGTGCGCGTCGGGACCGCTGTCCTCGGACCACGTCAGCTCGGCGGCGTCAAGCCCCGCCACCTGCTCATCGCGCTCGCGGTGGCCCGCGGCGTCCCGGTGTCGAAGGAGGCGCTGGTCTCGATCCTGTGGGGCGACGACCGGCCCGCGGCGGCGACGGCGACCCTCGAGTCCTACGTGTGTGTGCTGCGCAAGCACCTCCAGGTCCCGGGCGCACCCCGGCAGGGGACGATCATGACCCGCGCCGGGTGCTACTCGCTGGACCTGGACCAGGTCGACCTCGACGTCGCGACGCTCGCCCGTGACGTCGGACGGGTCCTGCACCCGAGCGTCCGACCCGAGGTGGCACTGCCCCTGCTGCGCCGGACTCTTGCCGTCGCCAGGACCCCGCTGCTGCCGGACGAGGCGAGCGCCCTCTGGCTGGACGCGGCGCGCGCGGAGCACGAGCGGATGACGAGCGAGTGGCTCGTCGCCGCGGCCGAGAAGGTCGTGGACCTCGCGCCCGGCGATGCGACCCGCTGGGCCCGTCAGGCCATCGAGGCCGACTCGCTCGACGAGGGTGCCTGGTACGCCTACCTGCACAGCAAGGACGTGTCCGGGCACCATGCAGAGGGCCTGAGGGCGTATGCCCGGTGCCGCAGGGTGTTCGCCGACGAGCTCGGGTGTGCGCCCGGGCCGCGGCTGCAGGAGATGTATGGGCGCTTGCTCGGAGGTCCCGACGCGGGCGACTCCGAGCTCGAGGGCCTCATCGATGCCGTCGTCCGCCTTCACCGGGTCTCTCGCGGCGGGTTCGCCGCCGGGGACGTCCCCGACTCCGGCCCCGACTCCGGGACCGGCAGGCGGGGCCCGGCTGCCGACGAGGCCCGACACGCGCTCGCCGCACTCGTGCGGTGCGCGTCCTCGGCGCCATCACGACCGATCCGTTCGGCCAGCGCATGACGCCCGGGAGCCCCGGGCGGCAGCGCTCTCCGGGAGTCACGCCGAGCCGGCAAGCGGTGCCGGCACGGCGCACTTCCAATCCGTTCCACACGCACTCATCGGGTCTGCACAGGACCACGTCGGGGACACCAACAACAACTCACAAGGCAGGTGTGCAATGAAACGCTCAACCGGCAAGTCTCCCGGGCGGACTCACGCCCGGATCCTCGGCGTGGACGCTCGTCGGTCCGCGCACCGGGCGGGGCCGCAGCCACTAGCGGTCCGGTTCCGGTGGGTGGCAGCGAGCGTCGCGTTCGTCGTGCCGTTCGCCATGGTCGTGCCGCTCGCCGTCACGTCCGCGCAGGCCGCTCCCGCACCCGCGGGCAACGGCTTCGTGGTGACGGCATCCGACATCGCCTACATCCTCAAGCAGATCAAGATCGCCGAGCGCCACTCGGCGACGGAGACGGCGTCGAACCGCTGTGGCACGCTGGTGGGCCCCGGCCCCGACCAGGTCCCCGACCGGCTGACGTCCTACGGACTCCGCACCGTCGACGGCTCGTGCAACAACCTCTTCGCCGGCCGTGAGAAGTTCGCGGCCGCCGATGTCCCGTTCCCACGACTGACGACACCGGACTTCCGTGCGGCAGAGACGAACCCGCCACTGTTCGGGCCGCCTGTCGCCACGTCGTACGCCCAGAAGAAGGGCAACGTCTTCGACAGCCAGCCCCGGCTGGTGAGCAACCTCATCGTCGACCAGACCTCGACGAACCCGGCGGCCATCGCCGCGGCTGAGTTCCCGGTCCGGGCCCAGGGCGGCAACAAGGTCATCGCCTGCACGACCGACCCGACCCCGGCGGTCCCGCTCGGTGTGCCGGCGAACTGTGTGCCTTCGCACAAGACGCTCTTCATCGAGAACGTCACGACGGACGTCGGGCTCTCCCCGCCGTTCAACTCGGTCTTCACCTTCTTCGGCCAGTTCTTCGACCACGGCGTCGACCAGACGGTCAAGAGCGGCGGCACGGTCTTCGTCCCGCTGCGCGCCGACGACCCGCTGATCACGGCGGGTCCGGACGGCATACAGGGCAACGGTGACGAGGTGCCGGCCAACCAGGCTTTCATGGTCCTGACCCGCGCCCAGAACCAGCCCGGTCCGGACGGGATCCTCGGTGACAACCCGGCCACGACCGTGGACGAGTCCGCCGACGACATCCAGAACGCGAACAACACGGACAGCCCCTGGGTCGACCAGTCGCAGACGTACACCTCGCACAGCTCGCACCAGGTCTTCCTCCGCGAGTACACGAACGTCGGTGGACGGCCCGTCTCCGACGGTCGCTTCCTCGACGGTGGACCGGTCGGAGAGGCCTACCCGGGCTCGCCCGACGGCAGCGGCGGGCTGGCCACGTGGGCCGGCATCAAGAAGCAGGCGGCAGACCTGCTCGGCCTGCGTCTCGTCGATGCGGACGTCACGAACATCCCGATGATCGCCGCCGACCCCTACGGCAACTTCCTGCCCGGCCCGGCTCGCGGTCTCCCGCAGTACGTGACGACGGCCAACACTCTCGTCGAGGGCTGCCGCACGACCGACGTCGGCTGCGCCGGCCCGGTGCCGGCACCGGCCAACGTCCAGCACTTCGACACGCCGTTCCTCACCGACATCGCGCACAACGCCGACCCGTCCGGTGGGCTCACGCCGGACACGGACACCACGCCGTCGACCGACTTCGCGCACCAGCCGGCCGGCACCTACGACGACGAGCTGCTCAACGCACACTTCATCTGCGGTGACGGACGGTGCAACGAGAACATCGCCCTGTCCTCGATCCACCAGGTGTTCCACTCGGAGCACAACCGCCTGGTCGACGACATCGCCAACACGCTGAACAACAACCCGTCGCTCCTCGCCGACTTCCAGGCCCCGCACCGCCTCACGGCCGCGGGCGCGGACGTCAGCTACGGCTACGGCGGACGCCTCTTCCAGGCAGCCCGCTTCGTGACGGAGATGGAGTACCAGCACCTCGTCTTCGAGGAGTTCGGTCGCAAGGTGCAGCCGGCGATCCGGCCGTTCCACGTCTACTCGCCTGACATCAACCCGGCCGTCCAGGCCGAGTTCGCCCATGCCGTCTACCGGTTCGGGCACTCGATGCTCGACGACGACGTGGCGCGCACGACGACCGAGGCCAACGGTGCCAAGACGGACAACTCGCTCCCGCTGCTCACGGCGTTCCTCAACCCGCCTGAGCTCTTCGCGAGAACCCACGGGGCGAGTCCGACCTCCTACACCGCGCGCGAGGGAGCGGGAGCGATCTTCATGGGCTCCTCCGACCAGGCCGGCAACGAGATCGACGAGTTCGTGACCGAGACCCTCCGCAACAACCTGCTGGGTCTGCCGCTCGACCTCCCGACGCTCAACATGGCCCGTGCCAGGGACGCGGGCATCCCGCGGCTCAACGACCTGCGCCGGCAGATCTTCGCGCAGACCAACGACGGCCAGCTCGCGCCGTACACCGACTGGACCGACTTCGGGCAGCACCTCAAGCACCCCGAGTCGCTGGTCAACTTCGTCGCGGCCTACGGACAGCACCCGTCGATCGTCGGTGCCACGACGGCAGCCGCCAAGCGCAATGCTGCCCGGGCGATCGTCAACCCGCTCGCCACCGACGTCCCGCCGGCCGACGCGGCCGACTTCATGTTCGGTACGGGTGCCTGGGCCAACGCAGGCGGTCGCACCACCACCGGTGTCGACGACGTCGACCTGTGGGTCGGCGGCCTCGCCGAGGTGACGAACCTCTTCGGCGGCCTGCTGGGCTCGACCTTCAACTACGTCTTCCAGACGCAGATGGAGAGCCTGCAGGACGGCGACCGCTTCTACTACCTGCTCCGGACTCCCGGGATGAACCTCCGCACCCAGCTCGAGGGCAACTCCTTCTCCGAGATGATCCAGCGCAACACCGAGGGGACGAACTCGCTCAAGGCCGACGCCTTCGCCACGGCTGACTGCAAGTTCCAGATGTCGTTCCTGAACGACCCGCTGAACTCCCCGAACACGCTGGTCCGCGCAGCGACTCCCGACGTGCCGGCAAGCCTGACGGGCGCCGGAACGCTCAAGGACGACCCGGCCACGGCCGACTGCGACGAGAACCTGTTGCTGCTCAAGAAGGCTGACGGCGCGATCGCCTACCGCGCGATCAACACCGTCGACCCGGCGGGCATCAACGGGCAGTCGGTCTACAACGGCACCGCCGCCGTGGACCGGATCATCGGTGGCAACGACAACGACACCTTCTGGGGTGGCCTCGGCAACGACGTCATCGAGGGCAACGGCGGAGACGACATCGCGCTCGGTGGCGAGGGCGACGACATCATCACCGACCTCGGTGGTGCGGACGTGCCCAAGGGCGGCCCCGGCGACGACGCGATCGATGCCGGCATCGGGGACGACATCCCGATGGGTAACGAGGGTCAGGACTTCATCAACGGTGGAGCCAACGACAACGAGACCTTCGCAGGCCCCGGCAATGACTTCGTCATCGCCGGCCAGGGTGCCGACGCCGTCTTCGGAGACGGTGGCGACGACTGGATCGAGGGCGGCTCGGGGCAGGACCTGCTCCAGGGCGACCACGGTGCGCCGTTCTTCGACGACCCGGCCCAGACGGCACCCGGCAACGACATCTTCGTCGGCCAGGTCGGCGAGAACGACTACGACGCCGAGGGCGGAGACGACCTCATGTCGCAGAACGCGGCCGTCGACCGCAACGCTGGCGCCGGCGGCTTCGACTGGGCCTTCCACCAGTACGACACCGTGGGCGGTGACGACGACATGGAGATCAACAACAACCTCGTCGGCGTCCCGATCCAGCTCGTCGTGAACCGCGACCGTTGGCAGGAGACCGAGGCCGACTCGGGCTCGAACTTCAACGACGTCATCAAGGGTCACGAGGTCGCTCCGTCGACCTTGGGCGGTGCCGGGTTCACCGGGTGCAACGCACTCGACCCGACCGGTGTCGCACGCATCGGCGGACTCAACCGCCTGGTCTCGACCTTCCCGAGCCAGCTGGCACCCATCGTCGCGGCCTCCGCCGCCGGCTACTGCCCACTCACCGGACAGGCCGGCACGGTTGCCGGAACCGGGACGGTCTGGGCCGAGGGCGACATCCTGCTCGGTGGCGGTGGCAGTGACACCATCACCGGCCGGGGCGCCGATGACATCATCGACGGCGACCACGCCCTGTCCGTGCGGATCAGCTACCGCACCAACCCGGCCGACCCCACCACCCAGACCGGCACGACGGACCTGATGGAGAACAAGGCGGTGCCCGCGACCACCACGAACCCGTGGGGAACCGGCACCACCGGCATGACGCTCCAGCAGGCGGTCTTCGCCGGACTGGCCGACCCGGGCAACCTGGTCGCGGTCCGTGAGATCACGGGCATGGGCACCACAGCAGCCACCGGCGCCGCAGGTGACTGCGCCCTCGGAGCTGCCGCGGTCAACTGCGACGTCGCGGTCTTCACCGGGACCTTGGCGTCCTACACGATCACGCCGAACGCCAACGGCAGCATCACCGTCGACAGCAACGGCGGAGCCGACGGCATCGACACCGTGTGGAACGTCGAGCGCCTGCAGTTCAGCGACGCGACCCTGCCTGTGGCAGTGCCCGCCGCGCCCAGCATCACGAGCCTGGTCGCAGGCAACGCCTCGGTGACGGTCAACTTCACCGGGCCTGCCACCGCGACGAGCTTCGCGATCCGGGTCTTCTCCGGGACCGACACGACCGTCGCTCCGGTCCAGACCATCACCGGGATCTCGCGCACCGCGACCTCCCGCCTCGTCACCGGTCTCACCAACGGCACGCTCTACACCTTCCAGGTGGCCGCGGTGAACCAGTTCGGCACCGGACCGGCGGCATCGGGGACGGCGACACCCGTCGCCCCGACCGCACCGGCAGCACCGACGATCGGCACGGCCACACCGGGCAACGCCTCGGCCACCGTCCGGTGGACCGCGGGAGCCAACGGAGGCTCGCCCATCACCGGGTTCTCCGTGCGGGTGGTCAACGTCGCTACCAACACCCAGGTGGGTGCCCTTCGCCCAGCGGGTGCGGCGGCGACCAGCCTGGTCGTCACGGGGCTGACCAACGGGACGGCATACCGCTTCCAGGTCGCTGCGGTGAACGCCGCCGGCACGAGCGCCCTCTCGGCCCTGTCGAACTCGGTCACGCCGGCGACCGCACCGGCTGCCCCGACGATCGGCACGCCCACCCGGGGCAACGCCTCGGCCACCGTCCGGTGGACTGCGGGAACCAACGGAGGCTCGCCCATCACCGGGTTCTCCGTGCGGGTGGTCAACGCTGCTGGAACCCAGGTGGGTGCCCTTCGCCCAGCGGGTGCGGCGGCGACCAGCCTGGTCGTCACGGGGCTGACCAACGGGACGGCGTACCGTTTCCAGGTCGCTGCGGTGAACGCCGTCGGCACGAGCGCCTTCTCGGCTCTGTCGATCGCGGTGACGCCGGCAACCGTTCCCGGCGCTCCCGTCATCGGGACCGCCACGGCCGGAGTCGCCGGTGGTGCGATCAACGCGACAGCGCGGTGGACGCCTCCGGCAGCGACTGGTGGCTCGGTCATCACCGGCTACCGGGTCTCGGCGCTGCGCATGAGTGCAGCGGGAGCGGTCCTCGCGACCACCGTCTCAGCGGTGCAGCCGAGCACGGCCCGGTCGCTCGTGATGACACTGCCGGTCGCCGGTAACTACCGGTTCACCGTCCAGGCCGTCAACGCGGTGGGAGGCGGGGCCCAGTCGGCCCGGTCGAACCTCGTGGCCGGCCGGTAGTCCGGTAAGCAAGCAGGAGGGTGGTGGCCCCGCAGGGGTCACCACCCTCCGTCGTGTGGGGGCGTGAGTGGTCCCCGCGATGTCGTGCCGCCGGCCCGGCCGTCGCCGCGACTGCCCACCGAGGGCGTATGCCGTCCGCCGGGCTCCCCGGTGCCGGTGCCCGAACCGGTGCCGGGGGGGCGGGTCGGTGCGGGTCGGCGCCGGTCGGCGCCGGTCGGCGCCGGGCCTCAGGCGTCGGCAGCGATGGGCACGGTGAAGACGACCGTCGTCGGTGTGCCCGAGGTCGGGGTGAGCACCAGACGGACCGACCACGGGCCGACGTCGTCGAAGGTGAGACCGACCTCGGTGGCGCCGTCGGCGCCGGACCCCTCAGGGCTGACCGGGAGCCGGACGGCGGCCGCGGTCACCCCGGGACGGCTGACCGACCCCGTCACCGACGAGATGGAGCGGCGGCCACCCCGGGCCGCGACCGTCACGAGCGCGACCGTGTCGCCGACGCGGGGTCGGGGCAGCTGCACCGAGACCGTCGCGCCGTCAGCCGTGATCACCCTGCTCCACGGCTCGACGTAGTCCGAGCGGGCCGGGACGATGACGACGAGGGCCGTGGTCAGGCCGAGCACGATGCCGGCCGTGAGCGTCTCTCCGGCGAGCCCCGCCCGCAGGCCCGTGGCCCCGACGGCTGCCGCCGGGACCGTGGACGCCGGAGCCCCGGCCTCTGATCGAGAAGGCGTTGGTATGCGGTGTCGCTCGACCCACACGCGCGCGCTGTTGCCGAGGGCGACGAGGACGAGCACGCCGCCGACCTTCGCGAGCAGCACGCGTCCGTAGGCGGTCGGCGTCAGGGCCGAGACGGTACCCACCTCGGACCAGGCCAGCAGGACTCCGGTGACCACGAGCGTCGCGACGGACGCGAGGGCCACCCAGGAGAAACGGGGGAGCGCCCGGCCGAGGGCCGCCTGCTGCTCGGGCTCCCCGGACCCGACGAGCAGGCCGACGAGGCCACCGAGCCAGACGACCATGGCGAGCAGGTGCACGACGTTGAGGGCGACGGTGAGCGCGGGGTGCGTCGTGGCCGCGGAGTGCCCGGCCAGCGGCCACGTCACGGCGAGAGCGAGGGTCACGGCGACGGCGGCGGACCGCAGGCCGAGCAGGAGGCGCCCCGTCGCTCGCGGCCCGAAGCTCAGGGCGGCCACGAGCAGCGCGACGAGGGCGACGAGGAGGAAGGCCCGCACCGAGTGGACCGTGTCGAAGGTCCGGGAGTGGGTGTCGAGGGAGCCGGGGTCGGCCCAGAGCGCACTGAACGGCTCGCCACTGGCATAGACGCCCTGCACGACCATGCTCCCCACGGTGGCCGCAGCGAGCAGGCCCGCACCGATGCCGAGGAGGCGACGGGTCCGGGGTGACGAGAGCCCCTCGGGCCACAGCCAGAGGACCATGAGCAGCAGGCCGGGGGCGAGGACCATCCCGACGTACCCGAGCCAGCGGAGGGGGCCCAGCACCGCTCCCGCGAGGTCGTTGTGGCTGTCGTCCGGTGGAGTGCCCTGGACCGGGGTCGGGGCGCCGACCGAGAAGCGGAACGACCCGGTCACGGGATGGGTGTCGGCCGAGCTCGCCTGCCACACCACGACATACGTGCCCTTCGCCAGTCCGGGTCGCAGCGGGACCCGGAGCGAGTCGGACGTGCCCTCGACGGCGAGAACCTGTCCCTGGTCGACGCGTTCGTAGTGGTCGTCGTAGACGTGCGCTGCCCCGTCCGCGGCCGCCACGGGCTCGGCGAAACGCAGCGTCACCGCCGTGGGCGCCGTGGCGACGACCGAGCCGGCCGCCGGGTCCGAGGACCGGAGGCGCGTGTGGGCGCCGGCCGGGCCGGACGTGACGAGGACGACGGCAAGGGTCAGGAGGGCGACGAGCGCTCCGCGCCGACGTCGTCCCGGGCTCCCTCCGAGGCCTCCGCGCGAGCGGGGCCTGCCCAGCGTCATGGTCCGAGAGTAGGACGGGAGCTGTTGCGCCCGGGGGAGATTGGAGCCGGTCGCCCGCGAAAGGCGTGGTCGTGCTGTGCAGTGGCGGACCCCAAGGTAGGTCGAAGGTCGCCCTGCGACGCTGGTCGGATGAGAAGCCTGCGCCCGGAACCGCGTCGGGGACGCACCATCGTCCTCGCGCTGCTGGTCGCCGTCGGGCTGGTCCTCGGGGGGTGGCACACCCGTGCCGTCCTCGCCGGGCCGCCCGACCCGACGGTCCTCACCGTGGGTGGGGTGTCGTTCAGGGTGACGGGCGCCGAGGAGGTGACCGGCCTCTCCGACGCCGACCTCGGTGGGATGTCCCACGGGGTGAACGGGCTCGTCACCAGCGACAAGGCCCTGGTCCGGGTCGTGCTGACCGTGACGGCGGGCGACGTCGACACGACGTACGACGCGACCGCCCTCAGGGCGATCGCCTCGGGACAGCCGTCCGGCGCGGCCCCGCTGGCCGGGTCGCTGCCGCTCCGGGGCCGTCTCGCGGCCCACGCCCACCTCGAGGGGTCGTTGTCCTACGTCCTGCCCCGTGACGGCTCGCACGTCGTGCTCGGCGCTGGCCCGGGCACGCCACGGGTGCCCCTGCTCTACATGTCGACTGCCGGCGGCTCGCCGGGCGACACGCACGACTCGCACGTCGCACCGAAGCCTTCCCAGAAGGAGTGACCATGGCCATCCCGTCGCCTACCACCCGAGCGAGCGCGAAGCGGCACGTCACCGTGGCCGACCTCGTCACGGCGCTGGCGATGGGGGTGGTGGGCGGGCTCTGGCTGTCCTGGCTCGACCTGCACGACGTCGGCGCGGGTGTCGTCCAGGGACCCGTGGGTCACTCGACCACCGTGGTGGCGTTCACCGTGCCCCTCGTGCTCGTCGTCCACCCGGTCCTGGCGGCGTCGCTGCGCCGAGGACTGCGCGAGTCGGCGGTCCTGGCGCGGTGCATCCTCGCGGTGGCGGCCTCGGTCGCGGTGGGCAACCAGCTGCGGCTCGTGGCCCTGGACGAGCCCCGGGACGGCCTGCCGGTGATCGGCCTCTTCGGGGACGCGACGACGGTCCTGATCGTCGTCGTGCCGGTGGTCGTGGTGGCCTCGTCGCTCCGGTCCCTCGCCGGGACCCGACGCCACCGGAGCCTCTCGCGGTCCCACCGTCGTGCCCACGGGGCACGTCTGCTCGCGGTGGGTACCGGGGTCATCGGCGTCGTCGCCGTGCTGGCCCTCGCACCCGTCGCCGAGGCGTCGTCGCCCACCGTGGCCCTCGCCGGGACGCCGGGCTGCCTGGACGGGGGGACCGTGAACCGCTCGTACGACGTCACGGCCATCGACGTCAACATCCCGCTCAACCGGTTCGGCGACCACGATCCCAAGGGCAAGATGTACGTCCTCACCTCTCGGCTCGCCGCGGTCCGGGCCCAGGAGACCTCGCAGAAGGTGTCCGTGGGCCTGCGCGACGACGCGATCCAGCCCCTCGTCATCCGGGCCAACGAGGGTGACTGCGTCTCGATCCGTCTGACCAACGCGGCATCGGGCGGTCCCTACGGCCTGCACATCGACGGGCTCGAGTTCGACATCAGCTCGTCGGGCGACGAGGTGGGCCAGAACGACCCGTCCGACGTCGCGGCGGGACAGAGCCGCACCTACCGTTTCGCCATCCCGCTCGACCGTCGCCTCGAGGGCGGCCACTACATCCACCCCGGGCCCGGCTACCGCGCCGCGGTCGCGCACGGGCTCTTCGGCGCGCTCGTCGTCGAGCCGCCGGGGTCGACCTACTGGAACGCCTCGGTCGCCGGTCGCCAGCTGGACTCCGGCTGGGAGGCCATCATCAAGCCGGCCTCACCGAGCGCCGCCTGCGTCCCATCGAGCGCGATGCCGACGTGCGGCTTCCGCGAGGGTGCCCTGCTGCACCACGAGATCGGCAACGACAACGAGCTGATCAAGAACGCCGCCGGCGCCGACATCCCGCTCGTCGACTCGACGACCGGCTCCTACCGGCCGGGCGCCTTCGCGCTCAACTACCGCTCGGAGCCGTTCCGCAACCGGCTCCTCGCCTTCCCCAAGGAGAAGTCTCACGCGTACAGCTCGTACACCTTCGGCGAGCCGGCGACGCCGATGATGCGCGGCTACCTCGCCGACCCGACGAAGATCCGGCTCATGCACGTGGGCAGCGAGAAGTTCCACGTCTTCCACCTCCACGGCGGGGGTGACCGGTGGCGCTTCAACCCGGTCGCCGACACGTCGTTCAACTACGCCGACACGGGATTGCGCAAGGACCCGCCCACCGTGCTGTCGCCGTCGCAGCGGCTCGACTCCCAGTCGATCGGCCCCGGTGAGTCCTACGACCTCGAGATCGAGGGCGGCGCGGGCGGGGTCCAGCAGTCTGCCGGCGACTTCCTCTTCCACTGCCACATCGCCAAGCACTACAACTCCGGCATGTGGGGCCTGTGGCGCGTCTACGACACCCGTCAGCCCGACCTCGTGCCGATCGCCGACCGAGCCCTCCCGCCGACCGCCGTCGACTCGCGCGGCCTCATCGGGCGCACCATCAACGGCACCCTGATCACGGCCACCAACCTCGACTCCTGGATCCGCCCGCAGCTGCCGCCCGCGGGGGTGCCGCGCAACGGACAGGACGCGACCGTCTGGAACTGGAAGGTGACGGGCACGGGGTCGCAGCAGCTCTACCTCGGAGCCCCGGCCGACCCCACGGTCTTCGCCGACTCCCCGAAGGTCGTGTCCGGCCAGCCGAACCTCCTCGCCGTCGACGTGGGGCGCATCGTGACGGGACGACCGACGATCCTGTTCAACCCGCGCAACGGACGGCCGGCCTACCCGCTCTTCCGCACGAACATCGGCAAACGACCACCCTTCACGCCGGCCGGTCACACCGGGACACCGTGGCTCGGGGCGATGACAGGCCAGACCTCCGCGAGCACCAGTCCGTGGACCAACCGCTCGGATGCCCTGTGCCCCAAGGGGAGACGGGTACGCACCTTCAACGTCGTCACCATCGGCAAGTCGATCCAGCGCACGCCGACGCAGGTCGACCCAGACGGCAAGCTGTTCGTCCTGGCCAAGGACAAGCAGGCTGTGGCGAGTGATCCGCGCCGCTCCGACCCGCTCGCGATCCGTGCCAACCAGGGCGACTGCGTCGCGATCACGCTGACGAACGAGATCCCGGACGCGTCCGCCTTCGACAACTTCTCCAAGAGCTCCATGCACATCCACCACGTCCAGTTCGACGTGCAGGGGTCCGACGGGGTGAGTGCGGGCTACGCCTACGAGCACTCCGTCCGGCCCTACCGTGTGGTCGACCCGCGCCTCAGCGCGGCGGCCGCCAAGGGGGCCCGGACGCTCGTCCTCAGCAGCGTGGCCTCGCTCGTCGGCGTCGACGCCGGCGGCAAGGCCACGAGACCGTGGATCGCCGTCGGTGAGGGCCTCGAGTCCATCGAGACCCACCAGGTCGTCGCCGTCAACCAGACGACCCGCACCGTGACCCTCGACTCGGCGTTGGTCGCCGCCCACGCGTCCGGGGAGTATGCCGGGAGCGAGTTCATCCAGTACCGCTGGTACCCCGATGCCCTGCTCGACAACGTCTTCTGGCACGACCACGTCGACGGGATCCACGGCTGGGGCCACGGCCTCGTCGGCCAGCTCGTCGTCGAGCCTCCCGGCTCGACCTACCACGACCCCGTGACCGGGGCCGAGGTGGACTCGGGCACCCTCGTCGACATCCACACGACGAGCGCCCTGTCCCCGGGACTCGTCAACGGCAGCTTCCGTGAGCTGGCGCTCTGGACGATCAACGACAACGACGCGGGGGCGTACTCCACGCTCAACCTCAAGGCGAACCCGCTCGCAGACCGCCCGGACACGGCGCACCAGTTCAGCTCCTGGACCTACGGCGACCCGGTGACACCCCTGCCCCGGCTCTATCCCGACGACCCGCTGGTCGTGCGCACCATCAACGTGTCACCGACCGTCGACACCCTGCACCTGCAGGGGGGCCGCACCCTGCTCGAGCCGCGCTACACCCACGACGACGGGTCGGGCCCGAGCCCGGCCGGATCGATCATCGACACGATCCACTACGGCGTCAGCGAGAAGTTCACCCTGGTCTTCAACGGCTCGGCACCCGACATGCGGATGAGGCCGGGTGACTACCTCTACGCCAACGGCGTCGAGAAGCACACCCAGCAGGGCGCCTGGGGCGTCGTGCGGGTGCTGCCCGGAACCGTCGACGACCTCCAGCCCCTCCCGGGGGTGGCGCCGCCGAGCACCGCCTACGTGCCACCGGTCACCACCGGTGGACCGCCTCCGGCAGCCGAGCCCCAGGACAGCCCGTGCCCGCCGACGGCGCCGACGCGCAGCTTCAACCTCAGTGCCGTCGACAAGTCGCAGAGCCTCAACGGTGCCCGGACGGCCTTCGTCCCCGACGGTGACGTCCTCAGCATCAAGAAGGGCCTGAAGAGCCCGGTACCGCTCGTGCTGCACGTCGTCGCCGGCGAGTGCGTCTCCGTCCGCCTCACGAACACCCTGACCACCCCAGCGGGGTTCTCGGTGGGCAAGCTCGACCGCGCCTCCGACTCGGGCGGTGTCGACGTCGGCTTCGCGCCGGAGCAGAACGTGGCTCCGGGGGCCGTACGCACCTACACGTACTACGCCGCCACCGACCGCCTCGGCACCGCCGTCATCTCGGACCTGGCCTCGCCGGGCTCGGCCAAGAACGGTCTCTACGGCGCGATGGTCGTCGCCCCCGCGTCCAGGGTCGACGGTCTGCGCACCGAGTTCAGCGACCCCGTCACGGGACTCGCGAAGGACATCGGCGCCCAGGTGATCGTGCACGTACCGGGCGGCGACGTCACCGACTACCGCGACTTCACGGTGCTCCTCGCCGACGACGACACGCAGATCGGGCAGGACTTCATGCCCTACCCGACGAACGCCCGGGCGGGACGGTCGCTGCTCAACTACGCGGCGGCTCCGGCCGGTGACGGTCCCGGCGCCTTCCGTGACCCGGGGCAGGTGCCCTTGCTGACGGCATACGCCGGTGATCCGGAGGTCATGCACGTGGTCGTGACGCCCGGGAGCGAGAGCGCCCACTCCTTCAGCCTCGGTGGGCTGCACTGGCCGCAGGACCCCCGGATCGGTGACGCGGACTCGACGACCACGCAGGGCATGGGGCCGTGGGAGTCCTTCGACCTCGACGTCGTCGGTGGTGCGGGCGGCACGAGAGCGGCACCCGGCGACTACTTCTACGGCGACCTCAGGAGGCCGTTCACCGCGGTCGGGCTCTGGGGCCTGCAACGGGTGCTGCCCTACGCGTCCCCGACGTGTCCGATCCTCCGCGTCGACGGGAGCACGTGCTGACGGGCGCTCAGGACCCGTCCGCGGTGGGAGCCGAGAGCGCCACCACGAGCTCGCGCACCGCGGACGGGTCGAGGAGCCGGTCGCCGTAGAGCTCGCGCACCTGGCCCATCCGGTAGCGGACGGTCTGCGCGTGCACGTGCAGCTCGGCAGCGACCGCGTCCCGACGTCCCTGGTGCAGCAGCCACGACAGGAGCGTCTCCGCGAGCCGGTCACGGGTGCCGGGAGGCAGGTCGGCGAGGGGCGCGAGAGCGAGGTCGCGCAGGTCGGCGAGCGCGTCCGGGTCGGCTGTGAGGACGAGGTCGGTCAGGTGCCGCTCCGTGTCGACGGGGGCCCCGCTGCGTGACGGCCGGACGAGTCGCGCCGTGCGCGCGGCGCGGTCGTAGGACGCACGGGCGTCGTCCCACGGGCGCGGCGGGCCGACGACGGCATGGCGGCCGGCCAGCACCCGCAGCACGTGGACGCGGCCCGGCCCGTCGGCGTCCGGCACGAGCAGCAGCGTCAGCGGGTGGTCCGGGTCGACGTCGTCGATGCCCGGCAGGTCCTCGCCGACCTGGAGGGTGTCGGCCCCGAGCGAGGCGAGGGCGCGGCGTCCCTGGGCCGCCGGCAGCAGGACGGCGGTCAGCGTGGCCGGGGGAGCCCACTCGGCGCGGGCCGCCGCCGCGGTCAGCGTGTCGATGCCGGCCCGGGCCAGCAGGTGCTGACCGAGCCGTTCGCGGTAGCGGTCCCGCACCCGTCCACTCGTCGTCAGCTCGTCGGTGTGACCCGCGACGCTCGCGGCCGACAGCTCGTCGATGTAGGCGAAGAGCAGCTCGGCGAACTTCGCCATCGTCGCCGCCGGCAGCCCGGCGTCTCCCGCGGCCCGGGCGAGCTCGCGCCACGACACGCGGGCACCGACCCGGTATGCCGCGAGGAGGCTGTCCATCGACCGTCCCCCGCGCGCCTCGCCGCGTCCGAGCGCGTAGGCCCCTTCGCGGGTCGGGCCGAGCGGGGTGCTCGCGTCGACGTCGCTCCCGCCGCCCGCGAGCTTGAGGAAGCCGGCGATGGCCATCTGCACGGCGCGCTCGATCGTGTCGCCGGCGACCCCGCCGAGGGCGCCGCGGTAGTCGGGGACCTCGTCGACGACGGCGGTGACCGTCGTGGACGCGATGGACGGCAGCCGCTCACGCAGCACACGGAGCACCGCGTGGTCCAGCTGCAGGTCAGCAGCGCCACGGACCGTGGCGCTCGTTGTCTCTGAGGCCATCGACTGTTTCCTCCGCACAAGAGTTCCCGAACACTTCACGCCCTGTGGTCAGGATCTTACCCTTGGGTGTCAGTCATGCTGGGGGCATGAGCCTGACCGCGCCCTCGAAACCCTCGACCCGAGCCGCCCGCCCGTCCTTGCGACGACGGTTCCTCCAGCTCGCCGAGCGCGCGACCTCCCCGCTGTTGCCCGCCGACTACCTCGACCTCTTCGACCCGTTGCGCCCCGGCGCCGACCTGCGCGGACGCATTGTGGACGTCCACCCCGAGACGGCCGACGCGGCCACCATCGTCATCCGCCCCGGCGCCGACTGGGCGGGCCACGTGCCGGGACAGTACGTCCGCATCGGTGTCGACGTCGACGGCATCCGCCAGTGGCGGGCCTACTCCCTGACCCACGGCCCGCGCGCCGACGGCAACATCTCCATCACCGTGAAGGCCGTGCCGGACGGGCTCGTCAGCACGCATCTCGTGCGCGAGTCGCGACCCGGCACCCTCGTGCACCTCGAGCAGGCCCAGGGCGAGTTCGTGCTCCCCACCGACGGCGGGAAGTTCCTCTTCGTCACCGCGGGGTCCGGCGTCACCCCGGTCATCGGCATGCTGCGCAACCTCTTCCCCGTGGCCGACGACGGCGTCGTGCGCCTGGCCCGCTCGGCGGCATACGACATCGTCGTCGTGCACGTCGCCCCGAGCGAGCCCCACTCGATCTTCATCGACAACCTCCGCGCCCTCGACCAGGCCGGCCTCATCCGTCTCGTCGCCCGCTACGACGACGAGCACGGTGTCCTCGACGTCGCCGACCTCGAGGCCCTCGTCCCCGACCTGCTCGACCGGACGACGCTCGCGTGCGGTCCCGGCGGGCTGCTCGACGCGCTCCAGCGCCACCACGACGAGCGCGGGCTCGACCTGCTCACCGAGCAGTTCCGCGCCACGACCCTCGTCGTCGGCGAGGGCGGCACGGTCGACTTCACCGGCTCGGGCACGACCGTCGACGCCGACGGCGCCACCCCCATCCTCGACGCCGCCGAGGCCGCCGGCGTCCTCATGCCGTCCGGGTGCCGCATGGGCATCTGCTTCGGCTGCGTCCTGCCCCTGCGCGAGGGAGCCGTGCGCGACCTGCGCACCGGAGCCGTCACGACCGCCACCCCCGGCGAGACCGAGGGCCAGGGCGTCCCGATCCAGACCTGCATCTCCGCAGCCGCCGGCGCCTGCGTCATCGACCACTGACCTGTTCCACAGACCCCCGACCCCCTGACCAGAGGAGTCACCATGACCGTCCTGCAGAAGAAGACCCACAACCCGATCGCGCACCTGACGCCCGAGGACGTCGAGCAGATCGGCGTCGAGCTCGACGCGATCCGCCAGTCCGTCATCGACACCCGCGGCGCCGACGACGCGGCCTACATCCGCAAGGTCATCGCCACCCAGCGCAAGCTCGAGCTCGGTTCTCGCGCAGTCCTGCTCGTCTCGATGTTCCCGCCCGCCTGGGTCGTCGGCACCGCCGGCCTCGCGGTCGCGAAGATCATCGAGAACATGGAGATCGGGCACAACGTCATGCACGGCCAGTGGGACTGGATGCGCGACCCGAAGATCCACTCGACGACGTGGGAGTGGGACAACGCCAGTCCGTCGGAGCAGTGGAAGCACTCGCACAACGAGCTGCACCACACGTACACGAACGTCATCGGCAAGGACAACGACCTCGGCTACGGCATCATGCGCGTCGATGAGGACCAGCGCTGGGTGCCGCTCTACGCCGCACAGCCGCTGTGGAACTTCGTCAACGCCTGCTTCTTCGAGTACGGCATCGCCGCCTACGACCTCGAGCTCGGCAAGAACCTCGCCACCAAGGAGCGCCGCCAGGACCCCGACTTCCGGGCGCGCGCCAAGGTGACGCTGAAGAAGATCCGCAACCAGATGACGAAGGACTACGTCATCCACCCGCTGCTCTCGGGCCCGTCGTTCCTCAACACGCTCGCCGCGAACGCCACGGCCAACCTCATCCGCAACCTGTGGACCCACTCGGTCATCATGTGCGGCCACTTCCCCGAGGGCGTCGAGACCTTCGAGCGCCGGTCGATCGTGGGGGAGACCCGTGGCGAGTGGTACCTGCGCCAGATGCTCGGCTCGGCCAACATCAGCGGCAGCAAGGCGATGCACTTCATGACGGGCAACCTCAGCTTCCAGATCGAGCACCACCTCTTCCCCGACCTGCCGAGCAACCGCTACCAGGAGATCGCCCCGCAGGTGCAGGACCTCTTCCGGCGCTACGGCCTGACCTACACGACGGGCTCGCTGCCGCGCCAGGTCGGCTCGGCCTGGAAGAAGGTCATCCGGCTGTCCCTGCCGAACGACTTCCTGGGCCGCAACAAGGGCGCGTCCGTCACCGACCTGCCGACGTCCGGGCCCGCGCGGGAGCACGCGGCCGCCTGAGGTCCCGGCGCCTCGCGTCAGGGCGCTGCTGCAGGCGCCTCCTCAGCGTGCCCTCAGTGTGGTTGCGACATCGTCGTGACGCCGGGAGATCCTCTCCCGGCGTCTCGACGTCCTGACACACGCGGCCACCGACGGCCGTGTCGCGCGCTCCACGAGGGCCGACCGACGGCGCCACGCCGGGTCGCCCCGGACCGGGAGGACTGTCGAGACAGCTCTCTCCGTGGAGGATCCCGCATGTCTGACCACCAGACGTCCACCGTCCCTGGGACGGCGGCTCACCAGGCGCCTCGCCCTGTGTCCGCCCAGCTGCTCAACAAGGTGCCGGCCATCACGGCCACCTTCTGGCTCATCAAGATCCTGTCGACGACGATCGGCGAGACGTTCGCCGACTACCTCGCCGTGCAGGTCGGCCTCGGGACGCTCGTCACGGACGCAGCCATGATGACCCTCCTCGTCATCGCCCTGGTCGCCCAGCTGCGGACGCGGCGCCTCGTGCCGTGGCTCTACTGGCTCACAGTCATCCTCGTCAGCATCGTCGGCACCCAGATCACCGACTTCTTCACCGACACGCTGGGCGTCAGCCTCTACGTCAGCACTGCGGTGTTCGCCCTGGTGCTGGCCGCGGTCTTCACGGTGTGGTGGCGCCAGGAGCGCACCCTCGCGATCACCGCGATCGACACGCCGCGGCGCGAGCGGTTCTACTGGGGCGCGATCCTCACGACCTTCGCGCTCGGCACGGCCGGCGGTGACCTCGCCACCGAGGCGCTGTCGCTCGGCTTCCGCAACGGTGTCCTCATCTTCGGTGGGCTCATCCTCGCCGTCTGGGTCGCTCGTCGCGCCGGACTCAACGGGGTCCTCGCGTTCTGGATCGCCTACGTCCTGACTCGACCGCTCGGTGCCTCGCTCGGTGACCTGCTCACGCAGAGCCGCGACTTCGGAGGTCTGGGTCTCGGCGCCAGCCTGACGAGCCTCGTCTTCCTCGCCGTCATCGTCGTGCTCGTCGCCCGTGAGCAGGTCAACGTCAACCGTCACGGCATCCGCGCCAAGGGTGAGGCCCCGGCCGTGCACCCGCGCCGCGACTACGCCTGGGCGGCCGCAGGCGCCGTGGCCGTCGTCGCCACCGCCACGGCTCTTGCGCCGACTGCCGCTCCCGCCTCGGCCACTCAATCCGGCACGACCGCCGGTGCATCGTCCGGTACCCGGGGCAGCGCCACGCGGGCCAACCCGTTGGAGACGGACGCGACGTCGCCCATCGGGGACCTGCGGCCGTTCGCCGTCATCGTCGACGACGTCGCGGCGAAGACCCGGTCGGGCGACCTGTCCTCAGCAACGACGCGGATCAAGGACCTCGAGGTCGCCTGGGACGACGGAGAGGCCGCGATGAAGCCGGCGTCGCCCGACGACTGGCACACCATGGACTCCGCGATCGACGGTGCGCTGACGGCGCTGCGGTCGACACCGCCCTCCAAGGCGGACAGCGCCGCTGCGCTCAAGGCTCTCCAGTCGACGATCGGCTCACTGGAGAAGAAGGCCTAGCAGCCCGATCGGGCAGAATCGTGGTGGCACCCACCGTGCCGCCCCAGACCGGAAGGAGCCCGATGACGGCCCGCTTCCGACTGCCCACGGGAGTCCGGGGACAGGCGACGGTCGCCGCCGCAGCCGTGGTGGCCGTCGCCCTGCTCCTCGGCAGCGCCGTGCTCGTCCTCGTGCTGCAGGGGGCCCTGACCCAGACGCTGCAGGAGAGCGTGACCTCCGTCGTCGACGAGGACGCCACCGTGCTGGCCGTCGACGGGACCGCAGGTCTCGCGCGAAGCGAGCGCGACGAGGGTCCCGACAACGTCATCGTCCAGGTCATCGGGTACGAGGGCGGAGCGGCGCACGTGGTCTACACCTCGAAGGCGTCGCGGACCGAGCCGATCACCGACGCGCGGCCGGCGGCCGGTCAGACCGTGGTCACCGGCCGCTCCTCTCTCCCGCTGCCGCTCGACCTGCGGGACCCCCTCGTGGTCGCACGCGGGGTCGAGGTGGGTGGTGACACGTACGTCCTCGCGGCACAGGCGTCCCAGGAGGCGCGCGAGCAGGCCGTCCGGACCACGGCCATCCTCCTGGCGGTCGCCCTGCCGTTCCTCGTGGCCCTCACCGCGATGATCACGTGGTGGCGGGTCGGGCGCGCCCTCAGCTCCGTGGAGGCGATCCGCTCCCACGTCGAGCGCACGAGCGCCTCCAGGTTGCAGGATCGCGTGCCCGTGCCGCCCACCCACGACGAGATCGCTCAGCTGGCCGTGACGATGAACTCGATGCTGAGCCGGCTCGAGGCCTCGCAGCGCGCCCAGCGCCGCTTCGTCTCCGACGCCAGCCACGAGCTGCGGTCGCCGCTCGCGACCATCCGGGCGTCGCTCGACGTCGTCAGTCCCGACGATCCCGAGACGTCGTGGGAACAGCTCGACCCGATCCTGCGCGGCGAGACCGAGCGGATGAGCCGGCTCGTCGACCACCTGCTCCTGCTGTCGCAGGCCGATGACCACGCCCTCACGGTGAGCCGCCGCGACGTCGACCTCGACGACCTCGTCGACCGTGAGGTCCGGCGACTGCGCCGGCTGACCCCGTTGGCGGTCCGTCTGACCAACGCCGCCGTGCGGGTCCGCGGCGACGAGCACCAGCTCGAGCAGGTCCTGCGCAACCTGCTCGACAATGCCGCCCGCCATGCGGTGGGCACCGTGGACGTCACCGTCGAGCGGGGTGGCGCCAGCGCCGCGGTGCGGGTCGAGGACGACGGACCCGGCATCCCCGTGGCCGACCGAGCGCGCGTGTTCGAGCGCTTCGTGCGGCTCGACGAGAGCAGGTCACGCCACTCCGGGGGAGCCGGCCTCGGTCTCGCCATCGCCCGGGAGCTCGCCGTGGCACACGGCGGGAGGCTCTCGGTGCGCGAGTCGCCGTCCGGTGGCGCCTGCTTCGAGCTGACGCTGCCGCTGCCCTCGTCGGCGCCACCGGCCGGCGGGTCGGGAGCCGCGGATCAGGCCGGCTCGACCGGTTCGGCAGGTTCCGCAGACTCAGCCTCGAGCAGTCGGTAGCCCACGCCCCGCACGGTCTCGATGCTCGCCTCGGCGAACGGGGCATCGATCTTACGGCGAAGGTAGCCGACGTAGACCTCGACGATGTTGACGTCGCCGTCGTAGGCCGGATCCCACACGGCATCGAGGATGGCGGCCTTGGTGACGACCTCACCCGCGTGCATCATGAGGAAGGTCAGGAGCGCGAACTCCTTGGGAGTCAGGGCGATCTCGGATCCGTGTCGCAGCACCCGCCGTCGCACCGGGTCGAGCGACAGGGAGCCGTTCGTGAGGACCACGGGACGTTCCGGGGCGCCCCGCCGGATGAGCGCCCTGAGCCGGGCGACGAGCACGACGAAGCTGAACGGCTTCGTGAGGTAGTCGTCCGCACCGAGGTTGAACGCCTCGGCCTGGTCGTGCTCACCGTCGACGGCGGTCAGCATGAGCACGGGCGTCCACACACCCGCCTCGCGCAGTCGTGCGATCACCTGGTAGCCGTCGAGCCCGGGCAGCATGATGTCGAGGACGATGACGTCGTACGCGGACTCGGTGGCCGCCCACAGCCCGTCCTGGCCGTCGTGCATGACGTCGACGACGAACCCTTCGCGCGTCAGACCGCGTCGGACGACCTCCGCGAGGGACGTCTCGTCCTCGACGACGAGCACGCGCACCGCTCAGACCTGCCGGGCGTCGAGGCCGAGGCCTGCGGGTTCGCGGATGGCGCTCATGGGCCCGAGCCTAGGTCGGCGAGCCTGAACACCGGCTGAGAACCGGCCTCAGGGTCCTCTCAGCGGCGTCGTCGCACGATGGCGGGTCAGACGACCGTCGTCGGAGGGATGCGCATGTGTGGAATCGCCGGGTACTTCGGCCTCGAGGAGGACCGTGGGCTGCTGGACCGGATGAGCGCGGCCCAGCGTCACCGTGGGCCCGACGACTCGGGTACCCACCTCGACGGCCCCGTCGGGCTGGCCCACCAGCGACTGTCGATCATCGACCGCGAGGGCGGGAGGCAGCCGATGGCCACGCCGGACGGCAGGTACGTCCTCGCGTACAACGGTGAGGTCTACAACTACCGCGCCCTGCGGGACGAGCTCGCTTCGGCGTCACGGACGTTCGTGACGCACAGCGACACCGAGGTCGTCCTGCAGGCGTATGCCGCGTGGGGACGTGAGGCGTTCGACCGCCTCAACGGGATGTTCGCGATCGCGGTCTGGGACCGCGACGAGCAGACGCTGACCCTGGCCCGTGACCAGTTCGGCATCAAGCCGCTCCACGTGAGCCGGGTGTCGGAGGCGCACGGAGGCCGAGGCGGCCGCGGAGGCTCGTGGCTCTTCTCCAGCGAGATCAGGCCGATCCTCGTCAGCGGCCGCCACGACCGGGCGCCCAACGAGAGGAGCCTGTTCCGCTATCTGCGCCATCGGGTGCACGATGACGGTGCCGAGACCTTCTTCGACGGCATCGAGCGGTTGCTGCCGGGTGAGATGGCGACGATCAGCGCTGACGGGTTCGAGCGTAGGCGCTACGGCACCCTGCAGCACGACCTCGAGCGCGCTCGTCCCGCCGCGACCGGTGCGGGCGCGGAGGAGGTCGCGGCCCTGCGCGACGGGCTGAACGAGTCCATCGCGCTGCGGCTGCGCTCGGACGTGCCGGTGGGAACGTCGCTCTCGGGTGGGCTCGACAGCTCGACCATCGCCGTCGGGATCGACCGGCTRCTCACCACGCACGACACGTCGGCCGAGGCCGTCGGGCCTCGGCAGCAGACCTTCTCTGCGGTCTTCCCCGGCTACCGCAACGATGAGGAGCGCTGGGTGGATGACGCCGTCGACGCGTGCTCGGGTCCCGTCCAGTCACACAGGATCCGGCCGACCTCCGACGACCTGCTCGCCGACCTCACCGACTTCGTGCGCACCCAGGAGGAGCCCGTCGTCTCGACCGGACCGTACGCGCAGTACCGCGTCATGAAGGAGGCGAGCCGGCACGTCACGGTGATGCTCGACGGACAGGGGGCGGACGAGATGCTGGCGGGATACGTCCCCCAGACCGTCACGCACCTGCGCAGCCTGGTCTCCCGGGACCGACGTGCCGGCCTCTCGGAGATCGTCGCCTCTCGCGACATCCTCGTCGGTCAGGTCCGCTCGCGGCTCCGGACCCGGCTGCAGGGCGGGGGATCGGTGAGCCAGCTCCTCCGACGGGACTTCAGGGCCGCCCACGCGGACGACACCTACGCCGTGGAGGGGGCGACCCTACGACAGCGCCTCGTCCACGACCTCTTCGTGGCCTCGCTGCCGGCTCTGCTGCGCTACGAGGACCGCAACTCGATGCGCTTCTCCGTCGAGGGTCGGGTGCCCTTCCTCGACCCCGACCTCGTGCGCACGGTCTTCGCGATGCCCGACGACGCGATCATCCGGGACGGCTGGAACAAGCACGTCCTGCGCGATGCCGAGGAGCACGTGCTTCCGGCCTCGATCACCCGACGGCGCAACAAGATCGGCTTCACGACCCCGCAGAACGAGTGGTTCCACGAACAGCGCGAGTTCATCTACCGGGTGTTCCTCTCCGAGTCGTTCGCGAGCCGGCCCTACTTCGACCGGACCGAGGTCCTCAACGCCTTCGAGCAGTGGCTGAGTGGTCGGGGCTCGCTCGACTCCATGGCCTTCTGGCGCATCCTCAACGTCGAGCTCTGGCTGCGCGAGTTCTTCGACGCGCGAGCCGAACCCGCCGCCGACACGGCCGACGCCAGGTCCGACCCGGCCGACGCCGGGTCCGACCCGGCCGACGACGCGAGGTCGGGCGCGGCCGGCCCCACGCGCGGAGCGGCCCGTGGGGCAGGCTCCCTGACGGCCCCCGTCACCAACGAGGGGAAGCACCTCGACATCGAGCTGCCCGACGGCACACGGGTCCGTCGCCTCCCGGTGCGCACCCCGCAGGTGGCCGACACCGACGACCTCGTGGCCCTCGTGGTGGACCGGGTCCGCGCGCACGTCGACGCGCTCGGTGACGGCCGGTCCGTCGCGGGAGCGGGGTTCAGCCGCTGGTACGTCTTCGTCTCGGAGAAGGTCGTCGCGATCACCCAGCACCGCTCGTTCTTCATCTGGGACATCCCCGTCAGCCGAGCCGCGCGCGTGCTGAGCCGTCACGTGACGCGGACCTCCGCAGGCATCGGTCTCGGGTCACCGTTCACGATGCAGCTGGCGATCGACGAGGCGGGCCTCCCGCGGGTGCTGCTCGCCGCGGCCGCGGGAGCCGCGGGCAAGCTCGTCGGACGGCGGGGCCTCTTCTACACCGTCGTCGGGGGCGACGTGCGCGCCATCGACGGACCGACCGAGTACTCCGTCCACCCGGCCAACCTGTCGGCCAAGCTCGCCCCCGAGGATCCCGACCGCGTGTCTGCGACCATCTCGGCGGCGATCCGCGCCGCACTGCCCCAGGGCCTTGCCGACACCTTCGGTGGCACCGTCGTCATCGACGCGAACGACCTCGGCTGCAACGTCCTCGGGAGCGACGCCGCGGGTGACCGGACCCGGATGGAGCAGATGTTCGCCGACAACCCGCTGGGCCAGGGGTCACAGCGCACCCCGGTGGCGCTCGTCCTCGACGAGCTCCGGCTCCTGGACCCGAGCCCGCCGACGCCCCCCGACACGGCCCCCGACACGGCCCCCGACACGGCCCCCGACACGAGCCCCGACACGAGCCCCGACACGAGCCCCGGCACGAGCCCCGACGCGGGCCCGACCCCGGCCGCGGACCCGACGACGCTCGTGACGGCATACGCCGATCCCACCCGGGCGAGCGGACGGTTCGCATGACCACCGTCGTGACCTCCGAGCCGGACACGGCGAAGCGCCGGCGGGCGCGTCGGCGGGCCTGGGTGGTCTGGGGGATCGCGCTCCTCGGCGTCGGTCTCGCCCTCGGCTTCGCGGTGACGGCCGTCGGCGCCTCCCGGACCGGCGAGCTGGGGCTGGACGTGCTCCTCTCCGGACACCGCGACCGTCTGCTGACCGCGGCCGCCCAGGTCGTCGACGTCGGCCTCGGCACACGCATCGCCCCGGTCCTGCTGCTCGTGGGCTGCGGACTCGTCTGGACGAGAGACCGGTTCGCCGCCGTGACCATCGGGGTCCTGACGGTCGTCGGCTGGCTCTCGGTCGAGGTCGGCAAGGTCCTCGTCCACCGGCCTCGGCCCCCTGCCGCCGCCGTCCACGCCCTCGTCGCGGAGACCGCCGCTGACAGCTATCCGAGCGGACACACCGCGTTCGCCGCGGCGACGGTCTTCGCGGTCGTGGCGGCACTGGTCCTGACCGGTCGGTCCACCCGGGTCGCCTGGGTCGTCGGCCTGCCCATTGTGGCCGTCGTCGCCCTCTCGCGGCTCTACCTCGGGGTCCACTACGTCACCGACGTCGTCGCCTCGGTCGTCTTCGCCGGCGCATCCGTCCTCGTGGTGACGGCCCTCGCCGCACCCGCCATGCCGTGGCTGCGGACGCGGCTGAGTCCTCGCGCCGGCGAGCCGGAAGGGAGGGACGCATGACGCCACGAGAGCCGGCCCGCGACCAGCCCGACGCGGTGCCCGTCCTCCGTGGTGGCACGTCTCGGAGAGCCGTGCTCGCCGCGGCCGCCGGCGCTCTGGGGTCGGCTGGTGTCGCTGCGTGCTCGCCGGCCCCGGAGACCCCGCCGCCCGCGGCGCAGGGAACGCTCCGGGGGACCCGCGCGCCCGCGCCGACCTCCGGCGTCCCCGGCTCGGCACCTCCGGTGGCCACCGGGTCATCGGCGGCTCCCACCACGTCGACCGAGGCCGACACGGTCCTCGGGTCCGTCGGCCCCGACATCCGGTCGGGCTCGTCCGGCCGTCACGAGGTCGCCCTGACCTTCCATGGCGCCGGACCCGCCTTCCTGACGGCGACCGTCCTCGACATCGCCCGCGCCCACGGCGCCCGGGTCACCGTCTTCGCCGTGGGCCAGTGGCTCCATGCCAACCCGGCCCTGGGCCGCGCCGTCCTCGCGGGAGGCCACGACCTGGGCAACCACACGTGGAGCCACCGACCCATGCGCAGGCTCGCCGCCGCCGAGGCCGACGCCGAGGTGAGCCGAGGGGCGGCCGAGGTGGCTCTCGTGCGCGGCTCGGCCGGGCTGCTCTTCCGGCCGTCGGGGACTCCGACGAGCACCGCCGTGATCCGGGCGGCCGCCCGCGCCTCCGGCTACGCGCGTTGCATCTCCTACGACGTCGACCCCCAGGACTACCTCGACCCCGGGACGGCCGCTGTGCGCGAGCGGACGCTCGCCGACGTCCGGGCCGGGAGCATCGTCAGCCTCCACCTCGGTCACGCCGGCACCGTGGCCGCCCTGCCCGGCATCCTCGCGGGGCTGCGCGCCCGTGGTCTGCGTGCGGTCACGGTCAACGAGCTCCTGGCGTGAGACCGCCTCGCGCTCGTGCCGCCGTGGGACCGCTTCGCGGCGTCGTGGTCCTGCTCGCCCTCACGGTCACGACGAGCGCCCTGCTGGCCGACTGCTCGACGTCCCGGACTGCCGCGGCCGGTGCTCCGAGTCCGTCGTCGCGGGTCGTCGCCCCCCTCGGGCCGAGCTCGACGGCCCCCGTGCCCACCTCGTCGGCCCCCGCGCCGACCTCGTCGGGCTCACCCTCGCCGCGTCCGCCCGGGTCCGCGCCGCTGGACGCCGGGACGACGCAGCCCTATGCGTTCACCGGCGCGGGGAGCCTCGCCGGAGAGGCCCGCCGGGCGCGTCCGCTCGTCTACGTGCCCGAGCAGCTCGCCGGGACGGTCCAGGTCATCGACCCGAGGACGTATGCCGTCATCGCCACCCGACGCGTGCCGCGCTCGCCCGAGCACGTCGTGCCGTCCGCGGACCTGCGCCGCCTCTGGGTCAACAGCGACGCGGGCAACGCCCTGACGCCCATCGACCCGCGCACCGGTGCCGTCGGCACCCCCGTGGCGGTGCGCGATCCCTACAACCTCTACTTCACCCCCGACGGCAGGAGCGCGCTCGTCATGGCCGAGCGGCTCCGTCGGGTCGACGTCCGCGACGCTCGCACCATGGCCCTGCGGCGTTCCCTGCCGGTGCCGTGCGCTGGGCTCAACCACGCCGACTTCACGGCCGACCTGACGAGGATGCTCGTCAGCTGCGAGTTCAGCGGCGACCTCGCCGAGCTCGACGCGTCCGCCACTCGGGTCGTCCGGATCGTCGACCTCAACCGCATCCGGACCCCGGGAGCGACCCGCCCGGCCGATGCCCGGTCGATGGGCGGTCCCGCGGCCATGCTCGCGTCGGGCGCGACGTCGATGCCCCAGGACGTGCGTCTCTCTCCGGACGGCCGATCCTTCCTCGTCGCCGACATGCTGCGCAACGGCATCTGGGTCATCGACGCGACGACCTTCCACGTGACGCGCTTCGTCAGGACGGGCCTGGGCGCGCACGGCATCTATCCCGCCCGGGACGCGCGACGCGTCTTCGTGAGCAACCGGGGCGAGGGGACCGTCAGCGTCCTCGACGGCGGCACCCTGCGCCGGCTCGCGACGTGGCGGATCCCCGGCGGGGGATCCCCCGACATGGGAGGGGTGACGGCCGACGGGAGCGAGCTGTGGTTCTCCGGTCGCTACGACTCCTGCGTCTACGTCATCGACACCGTGACGGGCCGTGTCACCCACCGCATCCGGGTGCGACCGGGGCCGCACGGCCTCCTCGTCTGGCCGCAACCGGGCCGCTTCTCGCTGGGTCACACGGGCAACATGCGATGACCTCGTGGCCGGACGTCGCGCGGTCCGGAGATCCGCTGAAAAACCGTGTCATGAAAACGCAGGCTGATCGTCTACAGGGGGAAGGGACGCCCCCGGGCGTCCTGGCAACAGCCTCGGGTGTTCGTGGAGGGGTACCCCGGGCTGGCCCGTCGGGGACGGGCAGCACCGAACAGAGCCCCCGCTCGCCCACCTGAGCGGGGGCTCTGTGCTGCTCCCGGCTCTCGGGGCCACCGGCGGCGCGGTCAGTGACTCGAGCGACTCGAGCGACTCAGCTCCGCACCGTCGGGTCCCAGCGCCACGTCTCGAGATGGGGCCGGTCCGCGAGGACGCCGCGACCGCAGCACCACAGCAGTACCTCCGTCGGGTCCCCGTCAGGTGCCTGCGGGAAGAGTCGCGCCAGCGCCCCTGCCGTGAGCTCCTGCGGCGGCACCCACCCGAGCCCCAGACCGCGGGTGACGTCGTGGGTGTGCACCAGCACCTCGACGACGCCCATGGCCGCGAAGCCCTCAGCGTCCGCGACGCCGGCCGGGTGCCAGGCCCGCAGCCCGGCCGGCGCGGCCCGGCAGGCCAGGTGCAGCAGCTCTGCGCACGTGACGACCGAGGCGACGAGACGGTCGGGCGTCGCGGCGTCCTCGACCACGAGCTCCATCGGCAGGTAGGCCGCGTCCGGCTGCGCGACGACCTGGCCGGCATACGAGAAGAGCACGTCGGCCACGTGGGCCGCGGTGCGCCGGCACGACCACTCGAGGTCACCGGCCGGCATGCTCCACTCGCGGTCGACGGCGGCATCGAGGACGCTGCGGCACACCGCCGCCACGGAGGGGATGAGATCGGTGATCGGCCGCGGATCGGTGAGAACCCCGGGACTCGTCGCTGTGGTCATGACCCGACCGTGCCACCGGATCCGGACGGTCCCCGACCGGGAAGGCGCGGACTCAGGCGCGTTGCCGGCGCTCGCGTTCCAGGACCAGCTCCTCGACGGCGCTCGGCAGCGTCGTCTCGAAGTCGATGAGCTTCGCCCACGTCGGGGTCACGACGATCCGGACCATCCCGTCGTAGAGCGAGCGGACCTCCGCCTCCCACCCGACCCGCTGCTCGGGCGTCATCGTGTACGTGCCGTTCATCTGGAGATACTCCTCCGGGATGCCGTCGACGACATCGAGCTCGGCCGTGCCGCGGACGAGCAGCATCGTCGGCGGGTGCACCTCGGTGTCGATGGTGAGCGCGACCACCGGGTCGCGACGCAGGGCAGGCAGCTTCGGCGCGTTCTTCGTGGTGCACATGACCAAGTGGGTCCCGTTCCAGGTGAAGGCGATCGGGATGACGCGCGGTGTGCCGTCCGTGGCGACGTAGGCCAGGCGGGCCACGTCACGCGTGAGCATCTGCTGGCTCCCGGGCCGGTTCAGGACCTCGGTGATCTCGTTCGGTTGCACGGTCGACCTCCGTGTTCAGGTGGGCCTCCGGGTGGCTGCCCTTCACGGGTGGGACGGAGCCAGCCCGCGTGTCTCGACATCGGACCGCTGGCGAGCCGGTGACCATCAGGTGGCGTCCGCCACGGTCACCGCGCGTCGGCTCGCGACGAGCGGGCACAGGAACGGGTCGTTGTCCTTGAGGCCGACGGCGTTGAGGTGGCTGATGACGCTTCCGTATGCCGTCCAGAGCGTCGTCTGCGTGTAGCGCACCCCCTCGGCCGCGCAGTAGGCGACCACGAGCGGCTGCACCCGCCGCAGGTGGGGCCGCGCCATCGACGGGAAGAGGTGGTGCTCGGTCTGGTGGTTCAGCCCACCGAGGAGCACGGACATCCACCGACCGCCACTGATGTTGCGGCTCATGAGGACCTGGCGGTTGAGGAAGTCGAGCTTGAGCCCCGGCGCGACGAGGGGCATGCCGATGTGGTTCGGGGCGAAGGAGAGGCCCATGTAGAGGCCGAACAGCGCGAGCTGGACGGCGAGGACGGCGACGACCTTGGCCGGCGACATGACGAGGAGCAGGAGCACCGGCAGCCCCGCGAGGCGGGTGGTCAGGAAGGCCAGCTCGACCCACCGGCGCTCGACCCGACGACGGCCGGCGACCCGGTGGATGCCCTCCCAGTGCAGCGACAGTCCTTCGAGCAGCAGCAGCGGGAAGAAGTACCAGCCCTGGTGGGCCACGAGCCAGCGCACCAGTGGTCGATGGGAGCGGTGGGCCTGCCCGGGGGTGAAGGCGAGCACCCCCGACGCGATGTCGGGGTCGTAGCCGACCTTGTTGGGGTTGCCGTGGTGACGGGTGTGCTTGCTCTGCCACCAGCCGTAGCTGATGCCGACGAGCAGGTTGGCCACGACGAGGCTGACCCAGTCGTTGAGTCGACCGGAACGGAACATCTGGCGGTGCGCGGCGTCGTGGCCGAGGAAGGCGATCTGGGTCATCAGCACCGCGAGGACCGCACCGGGCGCGAGCTGCCACCAGCTGTCACCGATCCACACGACGATGAGCACCCACCCCGCCATCGCCACGACGGCGCCGACGAGTCTGGTCCAGTAGTAGGCGTACCGCCGACGCATCAGTCCCAGGTCGTGCACCTGGCGGGTGAGCGCCGTGAACGAGCTCCCGGTGGTCTGGTCATGGTGGGTGCTGGTCACGGCGATCGATCTCCTTGGGCCACGGTGTTTCCCGTGGCCACGGGCGTTCGCGAGAACGACGCGGGGGCTCCACGGGCATGTGAGGAGTGACCGGCGCGGGGACGGCGGTGCCGGACGACGCACGACGTCACGTTCACGGGAGGGACGCGACCGGGGTCCAGGGACTCGCCTACCACCCCGAGTGTACGCGTCCGGGGCGGCCGGCACCGCCGCGACGACCGTCAGCGT
Source organism: Terrabacter sp. RAF57 (assembly GCF_052113925.1). NCBI lineage: Bacteria > Bacillati > Actinomycetota > Actinomycetes > Micrococcales > Intrasporangiaceae > Terrabacter > Terrabacter sp. RAF57. The sequence goes on from NZ_JBFRDT010000027.1 coordinate 42,557, forward strand.
CAGGACCCGAGGGGCGATGAGCGCGGGCCGGCGTCAGTAGCCGACGTCGTCGGCGAACCCCGCGGTGCACAGCGCCCAGATGACGAGGGCGTTGAGCGTCAGCAGCACGATGGACCAGACCGGATAGACCGGTATCGAGGCGAAGTTGAGGACCATCGCGAGCGACACGGGGACCAGACCGAGGATCCGGCCGATGGGCCGCTCGGCGAGGATCAGTCCTCCGACCACGACGAGGACGATGCCCCAGACGAGGTGGATCCAGCCCCAGGCCGTGGTGTCGAAGGCGAAGATGTACCGGGGCGTGTTGACGTAGAGCGTGTTGTCGAAGAGCGCCGACAGCCCACGCAGGAACTCGAGGATGCCGGAGATGAGCAACACCGTTCCCGCGAAGAGCACGGTCCCGTACCTCCAACCGTGCGGGCGGGTCGGAGCGGTGATGGGCGAGCTGGTCATGCGTCCTCCCGGGCTTGGCGATGCCTCATCGTCGCCCGGTCCGCCGTAGACCGTCCTCACCCGGTCGGCATGAGATCGCCAGCTCTCTTGGCTGAGGGACGGGTGCCGAACGAGATCGACTGACCTCGTCAGGCAGAGAGCCGGACCCTCAGGAGACGACCGCGTCGATGGCCTTCTTCATCGCGCTGGGCTGCTCGGGACGGCGCGGTGCCTTCTTCCGGGCAGCGAGCAGCTCCTCGCCGAGCTCCTGCAGCTGCTTGCGCCCGAGGCCCTCGCGGACCTTCGGGAACCAGTCCTGCTC
>NZ_JBFRDT010000028.1:0-41459 GCF_052113925.1 Terrabacter sp. RAF57
GGTACGCGCGGGGCCGGTGCCGCGGCCCGCCCGACGCGGGTGCGCCGGGAGACCACGACCCCGCCGTCGGTTGCCGCGCCCGAGCCGGCGGCTCAGCCCGCGGCCGAGCAGACCAGGGTCATGCCGGCGGTCGAGCGCACGGCCGCGCTGCCCGCCGCTGAGCCCGCCGCCGAGACCGCCGCTGGGCGCACCGAGGGCATGCCGGCCGGCGAGCAGACCTCGGTCCTCCCGCCCGCCGACGGCGCCGAGGCCGAGCGGGCAGCGGACCAGGCTGCGGCACAAGGAGACTCGACTCAGGTCCTGCCGACGGTGTCGACCGATGAGGAGGGGAGCGAGTGACGACCCGCGACATCGTCTTCACCGCGGTCGGCGCCGTGACGGCGCTGTCGGCGCTGCTGTCGGTGACGACGAAACAGGTCGTCCACGCCGCGTTGTGGCTGCTCGTGTCGCTCGGCTCGCTCGCGGGTGCCTACCTCGTCCTCGGGCAGGAGCTCGTCGGCCTCGTCCAGCTGCTCGTCTACGTCGGCGCCATCGTCGTCCTCGTCCTCTTCGCGCTCATGCTGACCCGTGCGCCGATCGGTCCCCACGCCGAGATCGACACCCCGTGGTGGCAGCGGCTCGCCGGCGCCCTCCTCGGCGCCGCGACGACCGCACTGCTCGCCTCGCTCCTGCTCCCGCTCTTCTCGGGCACGACCGCCGACCTCGACACCCCGACGACGACCACGCCGCAGGTGGCACAGGCGGTCTTCGGCACGTGGGTGTGGCCCTTCGAGCTCCTCTCGGTGCTCCTCCTCGTCGCGCTCATCGGCGCCTTCGCCGTGTCGCGTCTGGTCCTGCACCGCGACGGCGGCCACGGCGCGCGCCGGCCGGCCACCGTCCCGTCGGGCGCACGGGCGGACGGTCGCGGATGATTCACCTCTCGCTGCCGGCCGCCCTGTCCGCGCTCCTGGCCGGCATCGGCGTCTACGGCGTCCTCGCACGCCGCAACGCCGTCCTCGTCCTCATCGGTGTCGAGCTCATCCTCAACGCCGCGAACCTGCTGCTCGTCACGGCCGGCTCCCGCCCTGGCGCGCCGCTCTCGGCCGGTCCGGTGCTCACCCTCTTCGTCATCACGATCGCCGCCGCCGAGATCACGGTCGCGCTCGCGATCATCCTCGTGATGTTCCGCCGCACGGGGCACATCGACCTCACGGCGGTTCCCGAACTCACCGACGACGAGCCGGACGACGCCGGCGACGGCTACGGGACCGACGCCGACGACACCGGCGATGCCAGCGACACCGATGACGCCAGCGACACCGACGACGCCGAGGACCCGCGCGCCGACGACCGGGACGACCACCCGCACGACGCGACGCGTGAGCCGGCGGGAGCGGGGGAGGGCGTCGCATGAGCTGGATCGTGCGGATGATCATCGTGCTCCCGGCGCTGGCCGCCCTCGTGGGGCTGCTGACGCGGCGCCGGCGCGGGCTCGCGGCGGCCGTCGCCGTGTCCGTGTCGGCCTACGTGGCGGTGCTCGGGCTCATCCAGTGGATCGCACCATCGCGTACGGCCGACATCGAGTCGATCGGCAGCCTCCCGCTCGGCGACCTCTCCGTGCCGCTGCACCTGCTCTCCGACCGTGTCTCGGGCCTCGTGGCGTTCGTCGTCGCCCTCGTCGTGCTCGGCATCCAGGTCTTCACCGCGTGGTACCTCCGCGACGACCCCCGCTACGGCCAGTTCGCCGCGACCGTCTCGCTCTTCGCGGCCGGCATGCTGCTCCTCGTCCAGTCGGGCGACCTCGTGCTCATGCTCGTCGGCTGGGAGGTCATGGGCTGGTGCTCGTGGCTGCTCATCGGCCACGACAGCGAGCGCGCGGCGGCGAGGCGAGCGGCCTACAAGGCCTTCATCGTCACCCGCGTGGCCGACATCGCCATGGTCGTGGGCATCGTCGCGTTGTCGGTGCGGGCCCGGTCGACCGACCTCATGGCGGTGCTCACGGCCGGCGGGGACGGCACGCTGCTCACGATCGGTCTCGTCGGCATCGTCATCGGTGTGGCCGGCAAGTCGGGCCTCGTGCCGTTCCACGACTGGCTCCCCGACGCGATGGAGGGCCCGACCCCGGCGTCGGCCCTCATCCACGCGGCGACGATGGTCGCGGCCGGCACGTACGTCATCGCCCGCCTCTTCTCGCTCTACGCCGGTCACGACGGCGCGCGCACCCTGCTCGCCGTCCTGACAGCCGTGACCATGGTCTACGCCGCACTGCTCGCGCTCGTGCAGACCGACCTCAAGCGGATGCTCGCCTACTCGACCCTGAGCCAGATCGCGATCATGCTCTCGGCGCTCGCCGCGGCACCGGCCGAGCTCGGGCCCGGTGCCGGCATCGCGCACCTCGTCGGCCACGCCTTCTTCAAGGCGCTGCTCTTCCTCGGGGCCGGCTGGCTCTCGGTGCTCGCCGGCGCGACCGCCGTCGCCGCCCTGCGCGGTCGACTGCGTCCGACCGGCGCCCTGCGCTGGTCGATGGGGATCGGCCTCGCCGCCCTCGCCGGCGTGCCGCCGCTCATCGGCTTCTTCACCAAGGACACCGTCATCGACGCCGCGCTCGAGGGCGCGACGGGTGGTGGCGGTTTCCGCGCCTGGCTCGTCGTCGTCGCCCTCTTCGTCACCGTCGTCCTCACGGCGGCCTACTGCACCCGCGCCTGGCTGCTGCTCGACACCCCCGTCGCCGCGACGGGCCGGCTGCCCGACGTCGAGCCCGCAGTCGTCGCCGAGGAGGACGTCGCCGTCGTGACCACCACCGACAGCGCCGACGACGCCGAGGTCGAGCGCGTCCACGCCCACGGCCACGCCCCCATCACGCTCCCGGCCGCGCTCGTCGTGTCCGTCCTGGCCGCCCTCACCGTCGTCGGCACCCTCTTCCTCGTCGGCCTCCGCGGTGGCGTGCACGTCGGGCTGCTCAGCGCCCTGCTGTCCGTCCTGCTCGTCGCCGGCGCCGCGTATGCCGTGTGGTCCCTCAGCGACCGCGGCCGGCTCGACGTCGCCGACCGGGTCCCCAGCCGCGTCCGGGAGCCGGCGGTGCGTGGCTTCGGCGTCGACACGGCATACGTCGGCTTCGGCCGGGCGGTCACCGCGGTCGCGCGTCTCGTCGTGGCGCTCGACCGTGACGTCGTCGACGCCTACCCGCGAGCGACCGCCGTCGTCGCCCGGGCCGCCGGCCGGGCGGGGGAGCGGAGCCATCGCGCCGTGCCCTCGCTGTCGCTGCTCAGCCTGCTCGTCGGCGTCGTGGTCGTCGCCGTCCTGGGGGTGGCCGCATGGCGCTGACCCTCATGCTCCTGCTGCCGCTCCTCGCGGCGATCGCGCTCATCGCGATCCCCGGTGAGTCCACCGTCGAGCGCGGCATCGCGCTCGGATCCACCGTCGTCACGGCGGTGCTCGCCGTCTTCGTCGTGTGGGGCCGTCACGAGGTGGACGTGCCGTGGATCCGCTCGCTCGGCGTCCGGTGGCACTTCGGCGTCGACGGGATCTCGGCGGCGCTCGTGCTCCTGACCGCGCTGCTCACCGTCGCCGTCGTCGCGCACGCCCTGTCCGGGCCGATCCCCAAGGGAGGCACCGGGTCGACCTTCCTCGGCTGCATCCTGCTCGTCGAGGCGGGGGCGCTCGCCACGTTCATGGCGCGCGACGCGATCCTTTTCTTCATCGCCTTCGAGGTCGTCCTCGTGCCGATGTGGGTGCTCGTCCGCCGGTTCGGCGACGACCACGTGCGAGACGAGACCCGCGCCGACGCCGCCGGCCGCTTCGTGCTCTTCACGGTGCTCGGCTCGACGCTGATGCTCGTCGGCATCCTCTTCCTCGTCCACCACCAGGGCACGAGCGACCTCACGGTCCTCGCCGAGCGCCATGGCGCCGGGCTGTCCCGGCCGCTCCAGGTCGCGATCGCCGCGATCCTGCTCCTCGGGCTCGGCATCAAGGTGCCCCTGTGGCCGCTGCACACGTGGCTGCCCTCGGCGCACACCATCGCCCCCACCGCCGGCTCGGTGCTCCTCGCCGCCGTCCTGCTCAAGATGGGCACCTACGGCATCGTCCGGCTCGCGGTCGGCACCGTGCCCGCAGGAGTCGCGCAGCTGAGTCCGGTCCTCGCGATCCTCGGCGTCGTCGGCATCCTCTGGGGAGGGCTCGCCTGCCTCGTCGAGCGCGACCTCAAGCGCCTCATCGCCTACAGCTCGGTCGCGCACATGGGCTTCGTCGCCCTCGCCATCGCGTCGGGCAGCGAGACGGGACTGCAGGCGGCGCTCTTCGGCAACATCGCCCACGGCGTCGTCGCGGCCCTCCTCTTCTTCATCGTCGGCGACCTCAAGGAGCAGTGGGGGTCCTCTGACCTCCACGTCGCCCGGGCCGCCCTGCGTGACAAGGCTCCCCGCTTCGGCCTCGCCCTCGTCGTCGGCCTCGCGGCCGCGCTCGGGCTCCCGGGCCTCGTCAGCTTCTGGGGTGAGTTCCTCGCGTTGTACGCCGCGTGGTCGCCCGCGCCCGACCGGCCCGTCGCGCTCCTGCGCGTCTGCGTCGTGCTCGGTGCCGTGGGGCTCGCGCTCGCAGCGGCCTACGCGCTCCGGGTCGCCCGCATCGTCTGGGCGGGTGAGGGCAGCGACGCCGCGCAGGGGGCTGCGGCCGAGCCCGTGGCGGACGCCCGTGGCGCCCGTTGGGCGGTCGTCATGACGCTGGTCGTCGTCATCATCACGCTCGGCCTGCTCCCGCACCTGCTGCTCGGCCTCTCGGACGCCGCGACGTCCGGCCTGCTCTCCGGACTGGGGGTCTCGCCGTGAAGGGCCTCGCCATCGACTACAGCATCCTGCTTCCGGCGATCCTGCCGGTCGCCGGGCTCGTGCTCGTGCTCGTGCTCGATCTCGTCAACCCGCGCCTGCGCCAGGTGCCCTACGCCGTCGCCGCCCTAGCCGCGATCGGGTCCGCCGTGGCCACGGTGCCCGGGCTCGCGCTCGGCGGCGGGTCGACGCGCGAGACGTTCTGCCTGACCGGTCGGACCGGACAGGCCGCCGGTGGCGCCACGGCGGCCGGCGTCGACGGCCTGCCGCAGGTCTGCCTGTGGCAGGCCGACGCGCTCGGCAGCACCCTCCAGCTCGCAGCCGCCGTCTCCGCCCTCGTCTGCATCGCCCTGGCCTGGCCCCGCACCCGCCGTCGGCGCCCGACCGACAGCACCCGTGAACCGGTCGAGACCGTGCTGCTCCTCGCGGCCCTCGCCGGCACGATCGTCGTGGCAGCCAGCCGCGACGTCGGCACGTGGCTCGTCGCCCTCGAGCTCGCGACCCTGCCCGTCATCGCGCTCGTCGCCCTCTCCGGCCGCCGGTCGGCCGTGGCCGGCGCCACCCAGCTGCTCGTGACGTCCCTCGTGTCCTTCGCCCTGCTCGTGCTCGGCGTCGCCCTGTGGTTCGCCGCGACGGGGAGCCCGTTCCTGACCCCGGACGCCGCGCTGTCCTCCGGTGGCGCGTTCTCGGCCGCGTCGGGCGCCCCGACGTCCGTCGTCTTCCCGTCGGTCTCGGGAGGGGTCGTCGCGCTGGCGACGGTCCTCGTCGTCGCCGGGGTCGGCTTCAAGCTCTCGCTCGTGCCGTTCCACGCGTGGACGCCCACGGCATACGCCGGCTCGTCGGTGCCCGTCGCGACCTTCCTCGCGACGGTCTCCAAGATCGCGGCGCTCGCGGCCCTGCTCGTCGTGCTTCGCGCGGTCGCCGCTCTCGGGACGCCCGCCCTGCTGTCGATCGCGCTGCTCGCCTCACTGAGCATGACGCTCGGCAACGTCATGGCGCTGCGCCAGGACGACGTCGTGCGCCTGCTCGCGTGGTCGACGGTCGCGCAGGCCGGATGGGTCGTGCTGCCGCTCGTCAGCATCTCCGCGCTCGGCGTCGGCGCCAGCGCCACCTACCTGCTCACCTACGTCGTCGCGACGCTCGTCGCCTTCGCCGTCGTCGCGGTCACCCTGCGCGACCGGCCCGGGGAGGGGCGGTCCATCGCGGCCTACGAGGGTCTGTGGCAGCGCAGCCCGTGGCGGGCCGGCGCGCTCGCCCTGGCGTTGACCTCGCTCGCGGGACTGCCGCCCGGCATCATCGGCCTCGTCGGCAAGATCACGGCCCTGCGGCCGGTCGTCGCCGAGGGCTGGGTCTGGCTCACGGTCGTCGCCGCGGTCAACGCCGTCATCGGCGTCGCCGTCTACCTGCGCTGGCTGCGCGCCGTGATCACCGCCCCCGACGTGGTGGCCGGTGCCGCGGACTCCGAAGGCCCGGGCCCCGCCCGGGTCGCCGTCGCGCGGCGGCGACCGGTCATGGTCGCCGGGCTCGTCCTCGCGTCGGCCATCCTCGTCGTCGTCAGCGTCCAGCCCGACCTGCTCCTGCGCCTCCTCGGCTGACGACGACCCCGGGGGCCGTGGGCCTCGGGGTCGTCGTCAGCGGTGGAGCGGTCAGGCGGTCTGGGGCACCGCCCGGGCGTCACCCGTGGGCTCGGTCGGCTTCGCGAGGCCGGTCGCCTCGTCCTCGACGGTCTTGGCGTGGCGCAGGCCGAGCAGCGAGAGCACGAGCAGCAGGGCCGCTCCGACGAAGGAGGCGATGCCGGCCCAGAGGGCGATCGTGCCCATGGTGCCGAAGGCGTAGGCGTTGAGCAGCAGGCCCCGGAGCGTGTTGCCCATGAAGAGGCTCTGGCGCAGGTCGCCGAGGGCCGTGACCTGGGCCGGGTCCGCGTTGGGGTCCTTGACAGCCTTCATGTACTCGGCAGACACCTCGGAGTACGTCTTGTTGTTCGCCTGGGTGTTCATGTGCACGAGGATGTAGTGGTCGGCGAAGGCCTTGGCCTGGGCGCCGTTCTCCATCTTCTGTCCGGCGTACTGCAGCAGGGCGTCCTTCTGGTCCTGGGTCTCGAGCGCGGCGGCGGCCGGCATCGTGATGTTCTGCTGGCTCAGCTGCTCCTTGACGTTGTTGGCGACGAAGCTGCTCGCGTAGATCAGGAGCGCGCCGGCCACCGCCAGCACGACGGCCATGATGAGGCCCGTCCACGAGATCAGCCGGTCGAGTGTCTTGCGCATCATGTGCTTCTTTCATCGGATGGGATGTCGCTTTCCCCAACACCGCCAAACTACTACCGTGTGTAGTAGATGAGTTGTCGGTTCAACGATGTCGGGCCGAGATCTGGGTCACAGAGGTCGTCGAGGTGGATCCCAGTCACCTCTCAGGAGATTCCCAGTGGGAACACGCGCTCCAAGCCGCTCGTTCACCCGACATGCACAACCACTTCAACGGGCTCAAGACGGCTGCGCTCTTCGGCGGCATCTGGGCCCTGCTGCTCGGGATCGGCGCGCTCGTCGGTGGCGGGCGCTTCATCTGGTTCTTCGCGCTGATCGGCGTCGCGATGACGTTCTACGGCTACTGGAACAGCGACAAGCTCGCGATCCGGGCCATGCACGCCTACCCGGTCTCCGAGGCGCAGGCGCCGGCGATGTACCGCATCGTGCGCGAGCTCTCGACGGCAGCCGGCAAGCCGATGCCGCGCCTCTACATCAGCCCCACCCAGGCGCCGAACGCCTTCGCGACGGGCCGCAACCCGTCGAACGCCGCGGTCTGCTGCACCGAGGGGATCCTCGGCCTGCTCGACGAGCGCGAACTGCGCGGCGTGCTCGGTCACGAGCTCATGCACGTCTACAACCGCGACATCCTCACCAGCTCGGTCGCCGCCGCGGTCGCCGGCGTCATCACCTCGATCGGCCAGATGCTGATGTTCTCGAGCATCTTCGGCGGCGGTGGCTCCGACGAGGACCGTCCCAACCCGCTCGCGCTGCTGGCGATGAGCCTGCTCGCGCCGATGGCCGCGATGATGATCCAGATGGCGATCAGCCGCACCCGTGAGTACGACGCCGACGAGGACGGCTCGAAGCTGACCGGTGACCCGCTCGCTCTCGCCTCGGCCCTGCGCAAGCTCGAGTCCGGCGTCGCCCGCGCACCGCTCGCACCCTCCCAGGACATCGTCAACGCGAGCCACATGATGATCGCGAGCCCCTTCCGGGCGCAGGACGTCACCCGGTTCCTCTCGACGCACCCGCCGATGGACCAGCGCATCGCGCGTCTCGAGAGCATGGCCGGCGGTCCGCTCCACCGCTGACCGGGCGGGGTCGACCACGACGAGGGGGCCACCCCGGCGACGGCGGGCCCGTCGATCTGGCAGGCTCGCCCCTATGCGCAGTCTCACCCTGGCCGAAGCCCGCGAGCGATCCTCGCTGATCACCGTCACGTCGTATGCCGTCGAGCTCGACCTCGACCAGGGGTCGGAGGTCTTCGGCTCGCGCACCAGCGTCCGGTTCACGTGCGCCGAGCCCGGCGCGGACTCGTGGATCGACCTCAAGGCCCGCTCGGTCGAGACGATCTCACTCAACGGCGAGTCGCTCGACCCGGCCGACGTCGTGGACGGCCGCCTCCCACTCGCGGGACTGGCCGCCGACAACGAGCTCGTCGTGGCCGCGACGATGGCCTACAGCCACGACGGGCAGGGGCTGCACCGGGCCACCGACCCCGCCGACGACCTCGACTACGTCTACGGCCACCTCTTCCTCGACGCCGCTCCGAGCGTCTACGCGTGCTTCGACCAGCCTGACCTCAAGGCGCCCTACGACGTCACGGTCCACGCGCCCCTCGACTGGACGGTCATCGGCAACGGCGCCGCCTCCGAGGTGGGCGCCGGCACGTGGAGCCTCGCCACGACGAAGCCGCTCGCGACGTACTTCATGACCGTGTGCGCGGGACCGTACGTCTCCGTCCACGACGAGCACGACGGCATACCCCTGGGCCTCCACGCGCGGGCCTCGCTGCGCGAGCCACTCGAGCGGCACGCGGCCGAGCTCTTCGACGTGACGAAGCGGTCGTTCGACTACTTCCACGGGCTCTTCGGCATCCGCTACCCGTTCGGCGAGTACCACCAGGTCTTCGTGCCGGAGTTCAACGCCGGCGCGATGGAGAACCCCGGCTGCGTGACCTTCCGCGACCAGTACCTCTACCGCGGTGCAGCGACGCGCGACGAGCTGCTGACCCGGGCCAACACCGTCAGCCACGAGATGTCGCACATGTGGTTCGGCGACATCGTGACGATGAAGTGGTGGGACGACCTCTGGCTCAACGAGTCGTTCGCCGAGTACATGTCGCACCGGTGCCTCGTCGACGCCACCGAGTACACCGACGCCTGGGTCGACTCCTCGATCGTGCGCAAGGTGTGGGGCTACGGCGCCGAGCGCTCGCCGTCGACCCACCCCGTCGCCGGCGTCGAGGCGCTCGACGCGCAGAGCGCGCTGCAGAACTTCGACGGCATCTCGTACGCCAAGGGCGCGGCCACGCTGCGCCAGCTCATCGCGTACGTCGGTGACGACCAGTTCATCGCCGGCGTCCGCGCCTACCTGAACGACAAGTCCTACGGCAACGGCACGCTCGCCGACTTCCTCGCCGCGATCGAGACCGCGAGCGGCAAGGACCTCGAGGCCTGGTCGCGGGCCTGGCTGCTGACCGCCGACCGCGACACGATCTCGGTCGACGTCGAGGAGCAGGCAGGCGTCGTCGAGTCGGCCGTCGTGCGCCGCGAGGCGCCGGCGGACCGGCCGGCCGACCGCCCGCACGCCTTCGACGTCGCGGGGTGGACCGACGGACGCGAGCTCGGTCGTGTCATGGCCACCCTCACCGGACCCGAGACCACCCTCGCCGAGCTCGAGGGGACCCCGGAGCCCGCCGTCGTCGTGCCCAACGCGTCCGACCTGACGTGGGCTCGCGTACGCCTGTCCGACGCCACCGTGGCCGCGCTGCCGTCCCAGCTCGGCCAGATCCCCGACGAGCAGGCCCGCGCCGTCGTGTGGTCCGCGCTCATCGACGGCGTGCACGGCGCGACGGTCTCGCCCGAGGCCTTCCTCGACGTCTTCGACGCCGCGTGGCCGCTCGAGACGAACTCCTCGATCCTGACCCGGGTCGCGGCCTACGCCGAGCACCGGATCGTGCCGTACTTCGTGCCGCGCGAGTCGCAGGAGGCGGCCATGGCCCGTCTCAACCGGGCTGCGGTGGGGCTGCTCGAGCGGGCCACGGCCGGCACGACCGAGTCGCTCGCCGCGGCCCGCCTCGTCGCCGGCACGAGCGACGACGAGGCCCTGCTGCGCGCGTGGGCCGACGGTCAGGGTCTGCCGGCCGGACTCGAGGACGACGGTGACTTCCGCTGGATCGTCGTGCGCAACCTCGCGGCGCGCGGGCTCATCGGGGTCTCGGAGGTGGAGGCGTTCCGCGCCAAGGACGACACCCTGCAGGGCGGGCTCAACGCGCTGATGTGCCGGGCGAGCCTGCCCGACGCGCAGGCCAAGGCCTGGGCGTGGGAGCAGCTGACCGGCCGCGAGGGCCGCTCCAACTACGAGATGGTCCACCTCGCGCGCGGCTTCTGGGTCGCGCCCGACGCGGCCCTCGTCGCCGACTACGTGCCGCGCTACTTCACCGACGTCCCGGCGATGTCGGCCTGGGTCGGGGAGGACGCCCTGTCGCGCGTCGTCCTCGTCGCCTTCCCGCGGGTCTTCGACGACGAGACGGCACGGCTCAGCGCCGCGGCCATCGCGCGTGACGACCTCACCCCCGCGGTCCACCGCTCTCTCGTCGACGCCGACGCCGAGCTGCGTGAGGCCCTCGCGTCGCGGGCGACGTTCGGCGCGCCCGTCTGACCGCGGTGGGCGTCCCGACCCGCGACGAGCTCCCGGACGTCGTCCGCGACGTGTGCGGCTCTCATCTCGCGCTCCTCGACGAGCGCCTGCCGGGGCTGCTCGACGGTCTCCACCTCCACGGCTCGATCGGGTTCGACGGCGAGTTCCACGGCGGCAGCGACATCGACTTCGTCGCGGTCACCACTCGCCGCCCCACCGAGGCGGACGTCGACGTGCTCCGGGAGGTCCACGGCGAGCTGGCCCGGCGCTGGCCCGAGCCCGACTACGACGGCTTCTACGTTCTCGAGAGCGACCTGGCCGGGGCTCCGGGCGACGTGCCCGACGGACCCGGCGTCCTGCACCAGTGGTTCGACGTCGGCATCCACTGCGACCTCAAGGAGATCACGTGGCGCGAGCTGCGTGACCACGGGATCACGCTGCGCGGCAGGCACATCCGTGACATTGCGATCGCGAGTGACGACACCGCGCTGCACGACTCCACCCGCGAGAACCTCGACACCTTCTGGCGCTCGCAGCTCGAGGCGATGGAGCACCACCCGCGGGAGGCGTCCTTGCCCCAGGCCGCCGAGTGGGGTGCCCTGGGGGCGCCGCGGCTCGTCCACCTGCTCGTCACCGGACAGCCCACGTCGAAGTCGGGGGCGGGTCGGTGGGCACGTGAGGCGTACCCGCACCACCGCGAGATCGTCGAGGAGGGCCTCCGGGTGCGGGAGCGTCCCGACGACCCGTCGACGTATGCCACCGACCCCGGTCGTCGTCGCCGTGACCTCATCGCGTTCATGACGGAGGTCATCGCCGACGGCGTCGCGGTCACGGAGCCCGCCGAGCGGTGAGCCGGGTGTCCCGGGGCGGGTGGGTCGTCGAGCGGGCCGACGTCACGTCGGCCGAGTCGGCGGCCTTGCTGCGCGACTACCTCGTCGACGTCAGCGACCGGTGGTTCCGGCTGCACGAGGACCGCGACTCGACGCCCGAGGAGATCGAGCAGAGCCTCGCCGAGATGCCGAGCGACGACCTCGCACCGCCGATGGGTGACTTCGTCGTCGCGCGGTCGGGGGAGCGGCTCGTCGGCTGCCTGGGTGTGCGCCTCGTCCCGGACCGGTCCGACGTCGCGGAGCTGAAGCGGATGTTCGTCCGGCCGGAGGCGCGCGGGACCGGCCTCGCGGGGGCGCTGCTGGCCGCGGTGGAGGAGGCCGCTCGCGCCCTCGGTGCGACGACGGTCCGGCTGGACACCCGTCTCGACCTCGTCGAGGCCCGCGCGCTCTATCGCCGGCAGGGCTACGTCGAGGTGCCGGCGTTCAACGACGGCGACTACGCCGAGGTCTGGTACGCCAAGCCTCTCCGCTGACCGCTGGTTCGCGGAGATCTTCCAGCACCAGGCCGAGGGATCTCCACGAACAGGTGCCCCCGATGCCAGGGCCGGCCGGTCAGCGGTCGTAGGCCGTCGTGTGGTGTGGTTCGTAGAGCTGGATCTCGTCGGCTCCGGGGATGGCCATCATGACGACGAGGCCGTAGCCGTGGTCCGTGGGCTCGGTCGTGAACACCGCTCCGCGCGCGGTGAGCTCGTCCATCGTCGAGCGCAGGTCGTCGCACATGAGCGAGATCGCGTGGTGCCGCGGCGCCGACCACGTCGACCCCTCAGGCCCGCGCGTCGGATGCACCCCGAGCTCGCTCGGGCCGGTCCCGAAGATGAGCCAGGCGTTCGTGTCGTCGGCGCCGTCCGAGCCGTCGTCGGTCACGGAGGGCCACCGGAGGACGTCGCGGAAGAAGGCGCGCGTCGCCGCTGCGTCGTCGGAGTACACGAGGTTGTGCACGGCAGTGATCATGGACGGGACGCTACGCCGATGAGGCACGCGACGGCATACCCGTGTCCGCGGTGGGCCGAGGGTCGCGTTCGTGCATCCGCCCGTGACGGGCCTCCCTTGTCACTCCGCGGTGGACTGAATCCCCGCACCAGGTGCCGGCAAGCCACCGCGATCGGCCGGTGGCGGCAAGCGACGTCACCAGGGGCTGGGCTCGTAGTCCTTGACGAAGCAGCCGTAGAGGTCCTCGCCGGCCTCGCCGCGCACGATCGGGTCGTAGACGCGGGCGGCGCCGTCGACGAGGTCGAGCGGGGCGTGCCAGCCCTCGGCGGCGATGCGCAGTTTTTCGTCGTGCGGGCGCTCGTCGGTGATCCAGCCGGTGTCGACGGCCGTCATGAGGATGCGGTCGGTCTCGAACATCTCGCCCGCGCTCGTGCGGGTCATCATGTTGAGCGCAGCCTTGGCCATGTTCGTGTGCGGGTGGCCCGGCCCCTTGTAGCGGCGGGAGAACTGGCCCTCCATGGCGGACACGTTGACGACGTACGCCCTGCGCGCGCCACCCGCGACCGCGGCCCGCATCGCCGGCCGCAGACGCGAGACGAGGATGAAGGGCGCCGTCGAGTTGCACAGCTGCACCTCGAGCAGCTCGAGCGGGTCGACCTCCTCGACCTTCTGCGTCCACGAGTTGGTGCGCTGGAGGTCGGGCAGCAGACCGCCGGCGTCGACGGCGGTGCCGGCCCGGTGCGCCTCGAGGCTCGCGTGCCCGGCGGTCAGGGCCAGAGCTGTCATCGACGCGGCCGTCTGGGCCGCGATCGCGTGCTCGACCGACTCGCCGTCGTGGTGGGCGATCGCGTGGGTGCCGAGCGCCCCGGCGATCGAGGCCGGGTGCGCTTCGCTGATCCGGTCGAAGGTCACCATCTCGGGCAGGGCCACGCCGTCGGGCAGCGGAGCCGACTCGAGCTCGACGAGGTTGCTGTAGGCGCCGGGGGATCGGCGCACGGTCTGGGCGGCGTTGTTGATGAGGATGTCGAGCGGGCCGGCCGCGCTGACCTCGTCGGTCAGGGCCACGACCTGGGTGGGGTCGCGCAGGTCGATGCCGACGATCTTGAGCCGGTGGATCCAGTCGGCCGAGTCCTCCATGGCGGAGAAGCGGCGCATCGCGTCCTTGGGGAAACGCGTCGTGATCGTCGTGTGGGCGCCGTCGCGCAGCAGGCGAAGCGCGATGTACATCCCGATCTTCGCGCGGCCCCCGGTGAGCAGGGCACGCTTGCCCGTGAGGTCGGTGCGCTGGTCACGCTTCGCGTGCGAGCGAGCCGCGCAGTCCGGGCAGAGCCAGTGGTAGAACGCGTCGACGAGCGTGTAGTCGGTCTTGCAGATGTAGCACCCGCGCGGGTTGACGAGCTCACCGGCGAAGGCGCCGGTTGCGTTGGAGACCAAGGGGATTCCCTTGGTCTCGTCGTCGATCCGCATCGGCGATCCGGTGGCCGTCGACTCGATGACCTGCCGGTCGGCCTTGCGCTCGGCCCACGTCTTCGCGTTGCGCCGGTCCTTCTTGAGCCGCTTGTACATCAGCGAAGCGGCCCGCTTCAGGGTCTCGAAGTCCGGGTCGTCGATCTCGAGCGAGGGCGCCAGGGCCAGCACACGCACCGCGGTCGCGACGTCCTCGGGGTCGAGGTGCACGACGGCAGCGGGGTCCAGCTCGTTCTCGGTCTCACTCACCGCGCAAGGGTACGCGGGGAGCTCGCTCCGCCCCCAATCCACGGTCCCGGCCCGGCCCGGAGACAGAGTATGCCGCCGGGCCGGCGACCGTCCGAGCCACCGGGAGGGTGGTGGGGACGGGCGCGAGCCCGACGGCATACGAGACCGGGGAGGGTGGCCTCGCCCGGGTCACGTCCAGCGTGTCGTCACCCTGTCCGTGACCCGGCGCGAAGTGGAGGGGTCAGTTCGAGCTGGCCGGCTTGACCGCGAGCGTCACGGGGACGTCCTGGCGGGCGCCGCCCCGGATGACCGTGAGCGTGGTCTTGTCGCCGGCCGTCATCTCGCGGATCTGGGCGACGAGGGCCGTCGCGGAGTCGATGCGCTGACCGTCGACGGCGATGATGACGTCGCCGTTCTTGATGCCGGCGTTCGCGGCGGGCGTCCCGCCGTTGACGGCTACGACCTGGGCGCCGGCACGCTTGGCGCTGCCGTCGGAGACCACCGTGTCGCGGGTGCTGACCCCGAGGAACGCGTGCTGGGCCTTGCCGCTCTTGATGAGCTGGTCGGCGATCGACTTGGCCTCCTTGACGGGGATGGCGAAGCCGATGCCGATGTTGCCGCTCTGGCTGCCGCTCGAGCTCTGGCCCAGCGACGCGATCGAGCTGTTGATGCCGATGAGCTCGCCCTTGGCGTTGACGAGCGCGCCACCGGAGTTGCCCGGGTTGATCGCGGCCGACGTCTGGATGGCGTTCGTCACGACCTCGTCGCCGGACGTCTGCTGCTGACCGAGGGGCGACTCGCTCGCCGTCCCGGTGCTGACCGGACGGTTGAGCGCCGACACGATGCCCGTGGTGACGGTGCCCGACAGGCCGAGCGGGTTGCCGACGGCCATCGCCGGGTCGCCGACCTTGAGGGCCTCGGAGTCCCCGAGGGTGATCGGGGTCAGGTCGCTCGGTCCGTTGGTCAGCGTGATGACGGCGAGGTCGGTCGAGGGGTCCGTGCCGACGATGGTGGCACCGTAGGTGCGCCCGTCGTTCAGCGTCACGGTGATGGCGCCGTTGCCGGTCGCGTCGCCGACGACGTGGTTGTTGGTGAGGATGTGGCCGCTCTTGTCGAAGACGACGCCGGAGCCGGCCCCCGACCCCTGCTGGGTCGTGACGTTGATGCTGACGACGCTCGGCGTCACGGCGGCGGAGACCGCGGTCCAGTCGGGAGCGGTGGCGTTGCCCTGCACGACCGTCGGCGAGGAGCCCTGGTTCTGGTTCGTCGTCGACGTGGTGGACGTCGTCGCCGCGGCGGTGCCCTGGTCGCCGAGCTGTGTGGCGGCATACGTGCCACCGCTCGCGAGGACGGCCGCGAGCAGCGCGACGCCGATGGTCTGGCCGACGCGGCTCTCGCGCTTGGGCGCCGGACGGCTGCCCTCACCCAGGGGCGGCGTCGGCGGGGCCGGCGGCGCGGGTGGTGCGGACTGGCTGTAGTAGCTGCCCTGCGGGATCTGCTGGGTGTGGTCCTCAGGTGCCAGGGTCATGGCTCCTCCTCGCTCTGGTCTGTTGTCTCCATGACATCGACCCAGCTTTGGATGACGTTGTGGTGTTCCTAGGAATCCGCTGTGCCTTGGGTGGCCCGGTGGTGACGTGGCTCACGTTGGGTGGGGGCGACCGGCAGTGCGACGACGACGGTGGCCCCGCCACCCGGGGTCTCGTCGACCCGGACCGTGCCGCCGTGGGCCTCGACGATCGCGTGGACGATGGCCAGCCCGAGCCCGTTGCCACCGCCCTGGCCACGGCTGCGGCTGCGGTCGGCGCGGTAGAAACGCTCAAAGACGTCGGCGCGGGCGTCGACGGGTATGCCGGGTCCGTGGTCGCGCACGTGGAGGGCGACGTGCTGGGCGTCGACCCGTCCGACGAGGATCTCGATGGGGGTGCCGTCGGGCGTGTGCACACGCGCGTTGGTCACGAGGTTGGTCACGACCTGCCGCAGCTGGTGCTCGTCGGCCCGCAGCTCCGTCGGCTCGATCGGTCCGTTGATGCCGGTCGCGACGATGTGCCGGCCCGGCGCGATGGTGCGCGCGTCCTGGGCCGCGTCGGCCGCGAGGACGGCGAGGTCGACGGTCTGCAGCTCGAGGGGGCGCTCGCCGTCGAGGCGCGCGAGGGTGAGCAGGTCCTCGACGAGCCCGCTCATCCGGTGCGCCTCGGACTCGATGCGCCCCATGGCGCCGGTCACGGCGTCGGTCGTGGGCAGGGCACCCTGTCGGTAGAGCTCGGCGTAGCCGCCGACGGCTGCGAGCGGCGTGCGCAGCTCGTGGGAGGCGTCGGCGATGAAGCGGCGCATCTTCTCCTCGTTGGCCTCGCGCACCGCGAAGCTCTGCTCGATCCGGGCGAGCATCGCGTTGAGCGACCGGGAGAGCGACGCCACCTCGTCGTCGGTGTCGGGCACGTCGACGCGCTGGGTCAGGTCGCCCACGGCGATCTGGGCGGCGGTGTCCTCGATGCGCGTCAGCGGCCGGAAGGTGCGTCGGATGAGGTACCAACCGACCAGCGCCGTCAGCAGGAGGGCGAACGCGCCGATGCCGGTCGCGAAGAAGAGGAACCGGTTGACCGTGCTGTCGAGGGGACGCAAGGGCAGGGCGAAGACGTAGATGTCGGTGCCGGCCTGGTCGACCTGCGCGAGCGCGATCCACTGCCCGTCGCCCCCGACCGAGCCGACCTGGAAGGTCGCCGCATCGGTGACGCGCGGGTCGTTGGCGCGCAGTGCCGGGATGTCGGCCTGGTCGGGTTCGGTGACAGCCTCGCCGAGGGAGCGGGACTTGCCGGTGTCGAGGTCGATCGTGCGAAGCGTGAACCCGGACGGCAGCCGAGGCTGGGTCTCGCTGAGCTCGGCCGCCTCGAAGGAGGCAACGCTCGCGGCATAGACGTGCAGCTCCTGCTCGGCCTGGTTGAGCAGGTAGACGCGCAGCAGGGCACTGATGACGAGTGCGGTCACCGTGAGGGCTGCCGCGACGAGGCCCAGAGTCACCCCGAGCAGGCGCCAACGCAGCGGCATGGCCCGCAGGCGCCGGGTCAGCGAGCGTTCGCGCAGCGCGGCGCTGGGGACGGTCGCGTCGGCCGCCGGGGCGGTCAGGTCGGCCATCCGGTCAGGAAACGGTCAGTTCTGGGGGCACCCGGAGAACGTAACCCACACCGCGCTTGGTGTGGATGAGCGAGGGGCCGTCGGCATCGATCTTGCGCCGGAGGTAGGAGATGTAGGACTCGACGATGCCGGACTCGCCGCGGAAGTCGTAGTCCCAGACGTGGTCGAGGATCTGCAGCTTGGAGAGCACCCGGTTGGGGTTGAGCAGCAGGTAGCGCAGCAGCTTGAACTCGGTGGGGGACAGGTCGATGATGCGGCCACCGCGGCGCACCTCGTGGCTGTCCTCGTTGAGCTCGAGGTCGTGGAAGCGGAGCGTGGCGCCGTCGTCGGCCTGCCCGCGGGTGCGGCGCAGGACCGCCCGGATGCGGGCGATGACCTCTTCGAGGCTGAACGGCTTGGTGACGTAGTCGTCCCCGCCCACGGTGAGGCCCTGGATCTTGTCGCCAGTCGCGTCGCGAGCGGTGACGAAGACGATCGGCTGCTGTCGGCCGCGGTCGCGCAGGCGACGGGTCACCTCGAAGCCGTCAACGTCGGGGAGCATGACGTCGAGCACGACGAGGTCGGGCTCGGACTCGGCGGCCATGGCGAGGGCGGTCGTGCCGTCACCGGCCGTCTCGACCTCGAAGCCGGCGAAGCGGAGTGAGGTCGCGAGGAGCTCGCGGATGTTCGGCTCGTCCTCGACGACGAGCAGGCGAGCCTCGGGTGCCGCAGCTGTCTGGGTGTCCACGGTCCCAGTGTCAGGGTGTTCGCTGGGAGTTCGCTGGGAACGACGGAACCTGTCGCGGCGCCCGCTCAGCGCCCGGAACGGGACCGGCCGACCGCGAGTCAGCGCTTGCGAGCCTTGGCCAGAGCCTTCTTGAAGTCCTTGCCGCACATCGAGGCGCAGTCCTGCGCGCCCAGTCGCTTGATCACCACGGGGCACCTCGTGCACCGCGGGCTGTCCTTGCAGCACGTGGACTTCGGCTTGAGCTTCGCCACGTCCTTGGCCTTGAGCTTGCCCGCGCCGACGATGGTAGGTAGGCATGGCGCGTCTGACCTCAGTGAGTCGCCGGCTGGGACGGTCGGCCGCGCTCAGAGGTCGTCGGCGTCGACGATGCGGTACGCGTACCCCTGCTCGGCCAGGAAGCGCTGTCGGTGCGCGGCGAAGTCGGCGTCGACGGTGTCGCGGCTGACGATCGTGTAGAAGTGCGCGGTGCGGCCGTCACCCTTGGGGCGCAGGACGCGTCCGAGGCGCTGGGCCTCCTCCTGGCGCGAGCCGAAGGTGCCGCTGATCTGGATCGCGACGCTCGCCTCGGGCAGGTCGATGGAGAAGTTGGCGACCTTGCTGACGACGAGGGTCGTGATCTCGCCGGTGCGGAAGGCGTCGTAGAGGCGCTGGCGCTCCTTGACCGTCGTCTCTCCGGTGATGACCTCGGCGCCGAGCCGCTCGGCCACCTCGTGGAGCTGGTCCAGGTACTGCCCGATGACGAGCGTCGGCTCGCCGGCGTGCTGCTTGGCCAGCGTCTCGACGACCGGGAGCTTGGCGTCGGAGCACGACGCGAGGCGGTAGCGGTCCTCGGGCTCGCTCACGGCATACGCGAGGCGTTGGCCCTCGGGCAGCGTGACGCGCACCTCCACGCAGTCGGCGGGAGCGATGTAGCCCTGGGCCTCGATGTCCTTCCACGGCGCGTCGAAGCGCTTCGGGCCGATGAGGCTGAACACGTCGGCCTCGCGGCCGTCCTCGCGCACGAGGGTCGCGGTGAGGCCGAGGCGGCGGCGCGCCTGGAGGTCGGCGGTCATCCGGAAGATCGGGGCCGGCAGCAGGTGCACCTCGTCGTAGACGATGAGGCCCCAGTCGCGGGCGTCGAGCAGGTCGAGGTGCGCGTAGGCACCCTTCCGCTTCGTCGTCAGCACCTGGTAGGTCGCGATCGTGACCGGGCGGATCTCCTTGCGCGCACCGGAGTACTCGCCGATCTCCTCCTCGGTCAGGGTCGTGCGTTTGATGAGCTCGTCCTTCCACTGCCGCGCGCTGACCGTGTTGGTGACGAGGATGAGGGTCGTCGCCTTGGCCGCGGCCATGGCGCCCGCGCCGACGAGCGTCTTGCCGGCGCCGCAGGGGAGGACGACGACGCCGGAGCCACCGTGCCAGAAGCCGTCGACGGCGTGTTGCTGGTAGGGGCGCAGGTGCCAGTCGGCCTGGTCGAGGTCGATGGGATGGGCCTCACCGTCGACGTAGCCGGCGAGGTCCTCGGCGGGCCAGCCGACCTTGAGCAGCTCCTGCTTGAGGGTGCCGCGCTCGCTCGGGTGCACGACGACGGCGAGGTCGTCGAGGCGCTCGCCGGTCAGCGGCTTGATCTTCTTGTGCCGCAGCACCTCCTCGAGGACGGGCCGGTCGGTCGTGCGCAGCACGAGCCGGGTGCCCTCGGGGCTGTCGGCGAGACCCTCCTTGGTGAGGGTGAGGCGGCCGTAGCGATCCATCGTGTCGGCCACGTCGACGAGCAGCGCGTTGGGGACGGCATACCGGCTGTGGGTGATGAGGGCGTCGACGACCTGCTCGGCGTCGTGGCCGGCCGCGCGGGCGTTCCACAGGCCGAGCGGCGTGATGCGGTAGGTGTGCACGTGCTCCGGGGCACGCTCGAGCTCGGCGAACGGGGCGATGGCCCGGCGTGCGGCCTCGGCGTTCGGGTGGTCGACCTCGAGGAGGAGGGTCTTGTCGCTCTGGACGATCAGGGGTCCGTCATTCATCGTGTGGGGACAACTCCGAGCGTGGGTCGAGGTATTCCGTCGGGCCCCCGTGAGCCGATACCTCGGCCCGGGCGCGGGGCGTGCTGGTGACAGTATGGGCGCATGCGATCCCCACAGGTCGAGGCGGCGACGGGGCTGCCCCCGAAGGTGACGATCTACGAGGTCGGTCCGCGCGACGGCCTGCAGAACGAGAAGACCATCGTCCCGGCCGAGACGAAGGTCGAGTTCATCCGCCGTCTCGAGGCCGCCGGGCTCGGCACCATCGAGACGACCTCGTTCGTCCCGGCGAGGTGGGTGCCGCAGATGGGTGACGCCGAGGAGGTGCTCGCCGGCCTCGGCGCCGACGGGCTCGGGCGTCGCCGTCCGGCCCTCGTGCCCAACGAGCGAGGCCTCGACCGCGCCGAGGAGCTCGGGCTCGGTGCGATCGCGATCTTCGGCTCGGCCACCGAGACCTTCGCGCAGAAGAACCTCAACCGGTCGGTGAGCGAGCAGTACGCCATGTTCGAGCCGGTCGTGAAGCGTGCCCTCGCCGACGGGATGTGGGTGCGCGCCTACGTCTCGATGTGCTTCGGCGACCCGTGGGAGGGTCCGGTGCCGATCGAGCAGGTCGTCGACACGGCCGAGCGGCTCATGGACCTCGGCTGCCACGAGCTGAGCCTCGGCGACACCATCGGCGTCGGCACGACGGGCCACGTCCACCGGCTCCTCGAGGCCCTCGCCGCCCACGGCATCGGCACCGACCGTGTGGCCGTGCACTTCCACGACACCTACGGTCAGGCGCTCGCCAACACGATGGCCGCCCTGCGCGACGGCGTCTCGGTCGTCGACGCGGCCGCGGGCGGGCTGGGCGGCTGCCCCTACGCGAAGTCCGCGACCGGCAACCTCGCCACCGAGGACCTCGTCTGGGCCCTGCACGGCGCGGGCGTCGCGACCGGGGTCGACCTCGATGCGCTCGTCGAGACGTCGGTGTGGATGGCGCAGCAGCTCGGCCGCCCGTCGCCGAGCAACGTCGTGCGCGCCCTCGCCRGCGCCTAACCCACCCACGCGTCAGCCGGAGGGCTGGTCCTTGGTGAGGTGGAGCAGCCAGTCGCGCTCGGTCCGGATCAGGGCGTAGCGGCGTGACCCGGTCTGCCCGTGGAGCACGAAGACGATCCGGTGGTCGTCGCGCGACTCCTCCTCCCACCAGCCGGTGTCGGCGACCGACTTGTGCTCGTCGGTGTAGGTCAGGTGGTCGAGGTCGTGGTCGTCGACCGCGACGGCCAGGCGGTCGTGCCGGCTCGTCGTCGGCAGGCCCTTGGGCACCGCCCACGAGCGCAGGACGCCGTCCTCCTCGAGCCGCAGGTCGAAGTGCGGCCGCGGCTTCCGGTGGTCGTGGAGCACGTATGCCGGCCGGTGACCCCCGCGGACGTCGTTGCCTGCCAAGGCTGCTCAGCTCTCGAGCGTCGCGCCGGTGATGCGGTGGACCGAGAACGACTTCTCATGGCCGGACTCGTCGGTGGCTCGGACGCGGCCGCCCTCGACCTTCTGCGGGTGGATGAGGTGGCGGCTCGTGGCTCCGTGACCGTCGGAGTAGCCGATCCAGACGCCGTGCCGGTCAGCGACGGCGTCACGCAGCAGCGAGAGGGTCACGACGGGGTCCATCGCCTGGATGCGCGGTCCGGGTCGGGTCTCGTCCTCGACGCGGCGCTGGTCGGCGGTCGCCTCGGCCGCGCGCAGCCCGTCGACGAGCGACTGGGTGTAGGGCCGGTCGACCGGGGAGACCATCGGGCCGGGACCGCGGCGGCGTGAACCCGCCCGTCGGCGAGGTGTCTCGGCGTGGACGACGGCGCCGTCCTGCCCCTCGTGGACGGGGGCGAAACCGTTGTCGCGCAAGAGGTCGACGAGGACGCGCGGGTCCGCCGACGAGACGAGGACCGTCGGCGCAAGCCGCCGCAGCCGGAGAGGCGTGAGGTCGCGCGACGCGAGCATCGTGTCGAGCACGGCCTCGTCGTCGGACCGGATGTAGGCCGCCGCCCCGCCGATCCGGGTCTGGCCGTGCTTGCGCGCGACGTCGGCGACGAGGTACTCGAGCGGCTGCGGCACCGGGGTGCGGCTCGACCGGCGCACCGTCTCGGTGAAGTCGGCCGCGGTCCACCCGGCGTCGAGCGCGCGGCGCACCGACTCGGGGGTGAAGCGGTAGACGGTGGCGCCGCCGCGGGACTCGACGTCGGCGGCGAGGCGCATGAACGACCCGAGGCCGCCGACGAGCGGTCCGGGGGCGACGGCGGTGAGGTCGGCCTGGACGAGGATGTGGTCGACGGGTGAGGGCAGGTGCGCCGACATCGCCGCGGCGACGGTCTCGGCCACGGCTCCCGGCTCGGCCGACGTCTGCCCGTTCGAGGTGATGTCGGCAGCGCTGCCGCTCGCGCGATCACCTCGACCGCGGGCGGGGCGCCTGCCGTTCGAGGTGTTCGCGACACCCGCCTTGCTCGCGCCATCACCTCGAAGCGGGGGTGCGGGCGGGGGGAGGAGCGGGGCGACGAGCGCACGGCCGGCCTCGGACAGGGCGCCGCGACCGGTCACGCCGAGCCACTCGCTCTCGCGCAGCACCGCCTCGACGGCCTCGTCGAGCACGGCGGCGGACCGGTTCGGCCGGCGCCACGCCAGGCGCTCGCGCAGCGAGGTGTGGTCGGCAGCGTGGCCCGGCTCGAGGGACGCCAGCTCACGCAGCACCTCGCGGCGGATCGCACGGATCGCCGGCCACTGCACGTCGGGGCCGAGGGCGTTGGCGGGACCGGTGCCCGTGCTGCGCCGACCGACGAGGTGTGGTGCTCGGGTCGACCCGAGCCAGGCCACGGCCAGCGTCGCCCACCGGTGCCCGGCCTCGCTCGAGCTCCACTCGTCGATCTCCGATGTGGGCGCCCACACCGGCACGACCTCGCCGTCGTCGGCGACGAGGCCGGCGGCATACGCCAGCTCGACGACGAAGGCGGTGTGCTCGGGGTCGAGGTCGAGCGCCATCTGGGTGACGCGGAGGTCCCGCACCGACAGGCCGCCGGCGCGCAGCACCCGGGGTGGCTCAGCGCCCCACGTCGCGGCCAGCTCGTCGAGGTGGGTCAGGCACTCGCTCGCGGCACCGCCGGCAGCTGCGTCGACGAGCGAGACGGGTCGGGCCTCGATGTCGGGCGGCGTCAGCTCGGCCGACCGGTGCAGGCGGCCTTGCCGCAGCACGAGCCCGACCTCGCGGGGGAGCGCGACGCGGTCGGTCGAGACGGGGACGAGCAGGTGGTGCTCGAGCAGCCACCGGGCCGTCGTGCGTCCGGGCGTGGCCGTGGGCAGCACGCCGAAGGCCGGCCCCCACGTCATCCGCTCGAGCATCGCCCGCGAGTCGTCGGGCGCCTCGGCAATGGCGGCCCGGATGTGGTCGGGGTCGGCGTGCTCGGGGAGCGACGAGGGCCGCAGCTCACGCATGGGCGCGCCGAGCCCGGCGACCGCCGTGCCGAGGACCTCGGGCACGGTGCGCACGACGTGGTCGCCGTCGGCGCCCCGCCAGAGCAGCGCCGCGCGCCAGAGGTCCTGCACGATCGCGTCGACGGTCGTGGCGTCGTCGGTGCCGAGCAGGTGAAGCAGTGTGCTCCGTTCGGCGGCGTCGCCCGCGACGACGACGGCCTCGAGCACCTGGAGGTGGCCCCGATCGAGCGCCTCGACGGCCCGCTGCACGCTGGCGCGGGTGCCGGCACGGGCGGCGAGGCTCGTCAGGTCGGCCGGCGCGGGGCGCGCGAGATCCGGGCGCGCGAGCACGAGGTCGATGAGCTCTGCGTCGCTGCGACCGCGGATGTCGTCGGCGAGGCTCCGGCTCGAGGTGGCCATCCTCCCAACCTACTGCCCGCACGCCGTGCCTCCGACTCGCGCCGGGGACGCGCCCGCTAGCGTTGCCCCCATGAGCGCGCTCTCACCGGCGACACCCGCCGAGCCCGCCCCGGCGCACCCGACCGGGCAGCAGTGGACCATCGGGCACGGCCCGTTCGAGGCGACCGTCGTCGAGGTCGGGGGCGGCCTGCGCACGTTCACCCGTGACGGCGTCGACGTCGTCGCGGGTTACGCCGCCGACGAGACCTGCGCGTCCGGCCGTGGGCAACAGCTCATGCCCTGGCCCAACCGGATCCGCGACGGGCGCTTCACGTTCGCTGGCACCGAGCACCAGCTGTCGGTCACCGAGGTCGCCCGCGGCAACGCGAGCCACGGACTCGTGCGCTGGGCCCTGTGGGAGCTCGTCGAGCTCGAGGACGACCGCGTCACCGTCGGCTACCGCCTGCACCCGCAGCCGGGGTGGGACCACTTCCTCGACCTGCGCACCACCTACCTGCTCGACGACTCGGGCCTCGTCGTGACGACGGCCGCCCGCAACGTCGGTCCGTCGGAGGCGCCCTTCGGCTACGGCGCCCACCCCTACCTCGCCATCGGCGAGACCCTGCTGCCCGACGTCGAGCTGCGCATCCCGGGGTCGACGTGGGTCGAGGTCGACGAACGGCTGCTCCCCGCCGCGAACCGTCCGGTCGACGGCGAGCCGTACGACTTCCGCGATCGCCGCCCCGTCGGCGAGGCGCGCCTCGACACCGCCTACACCGACGTCCTGCGCGACCCCGACGGCATGTGGCGCGCCACGGTGTCGGCCGCCGACCGCACGACGACGCTCTGGGCCGATGCCGCCTTCCCGTGGCTGCAGGTCTTCACCGCTATCGCCGAGGACCGCAAGGGCGAGGTCGGCATCGCCGTCGAGCCGATGAGCTGCCCGGCCGACGCCTTCAACTCCGGGCACGGACTCGTCGTGCTCGCCCCGGGCGAGGAGTGGACCGGCACGTGGGGCATCTCCCAGACCTGACCCGGTCAGCCCGACCGTCCACGTGACACCTCAGCGGCCGAGCAGCACGTCCGACGTCTGCTCGAGGGCCTGGCGTGCGTAGCCGAGCCACATCCGGCCGACGAGCGGCAGGACGCGGGCGGCATACGTGCTCGTCGGGTGCATGGTCCAGCTCCACGTCACCCGCACGCCCGTGCCCTCTGGCGCGAAGGCCCAGCGGCCGTCGACGTGTGAGACGAGCGGCTTGAACGCCCCGGTGAAGTCGGTGAGCACGTAGTCGAAGCGCTCGGGTCGCACGACCTCGGTCAGGCGCTCGCGCATCGTCCCGCCGTCGGCCAGGGCGATGGTCCGGGTCTGCCCGACCTCGCCCCACGGACCGGTCTGGTCGCGCACCTCGCGGATCGGCGGCAGCAGCCCGTAGCGCCGCGACATGAGGTCGGTCAGCGGGTGGGGGAGCAGGCGGTCGTAGGCGTCGGCGACCTCGACGGGCAGGGCGCGGGACGACTCGAGGTGCAGGGGCGTGGGCATGCCCCAGCGTAGGTCGGCCGGCCGGCCGGTCGGTGCCTCGGCACCTGCGCGGCGCGGAATCCGGCTTGCCCCGAGCCGTTAGGCTGGAGCGGAGCGCAAGGAGCGCCATCGAGTCGTGCCGTGACACGGCCGACCGAGATCTGAACGAGGTGGACTGTGCCGACTGGCAAGGTCAGGTTCTACGACGCGGACAAGGGCTTCGGATTCATCTCCGAGGACTCGGGCGCGGACGTCTTCCTGCACGCGAACGCGCTCCCCGCGGGCGTCACGACCCTGAAGAAGGGCGTGCGTGTCGAGTTCGGCATCGTCGAGGGCCGCAAGGGTGCCCAGGCGCTGTCGGTCACGGTGCTCGACCCGGTCCAGTCCGTCGCCGCCAACAAGACCGCACAGACCCGCAGGACGCCGGAGGAGCTCACCGTCATCATCGAGGACGTCGTGCAGCTCCTCGACGGCGTCGGCAACGGCTACCGCTCCGGACGCCGTCCCGACCGCAAGCTCGCCTCCAACGTCGCTCGCGCCCTGCGTGGCCTCGCGGACGAGCTGGAGAAGTGAGCTGATGACCGTCACCGCCCCCAAGACGGACGCCGTGCTGCTGGCCGCGTCCGACCTCGCCCGCAGCGTCCTCGAGGACGTCGCCGAGCCTGGAACCATCGGCGCGCACCTCGGCATGGACCTGCTCGAGGAGCGCCTCGGCATGCACTGGTTCGAGTGCACGTCGCCGGGCTACCGCGGCTGGCGCTGGGGCGTCAGTGTCGCCCGGGTGTCGCGCGCCAAGGTGGCGACGGTCTGCGAGACCAACCTGCTGCCCGGTCCCGACGCCGTCCTCGCCCCCGAGTGGCTGCCGTATGCCGACCGGCTGGCTCCCGGAGACCTCGGCGCCGGCGACGTGCTGCCCTTCCGCCCCGACGACCCCAACCTCGAGGCCGGCTTCGAGGCCACGGGCGAGGAGGACGTCGACCAGATGGCCTTCTTCGAGCTCGGGCTCGGACGTCCGCGCGTGCTCTCCGCCGAGGGGCGGGAGGTCGCGGCGAGCCGCTGGTATGAGGGCGACCACGGCCCGACCGCCGAGATCGCGACGAAGGCCACCGAGCACTGCACGACGTGCGGCTACTTCCTGCCGATGGCCGGCGCCCTGCGCGCGACGTTCGGGGTGTGCGCCAACGAGTGGAGCCCGTCCGACGGCCGGGTCGTCTCGCTCGACCACGGCTGCGGGGCCCACTCCGAGACCGACCTGGACCACCCCGAGCCGACGCCGATCGGGGAGCCGATCGTCGACGAGTTCGCGGTCGACCTCGAGCCGGCCGAGCGCGTCGAGCGGGACGACGAGGACCAGGCCGACCGGTCCGATCAGGCTGAGGACGAGTCGAGCCAGGACGATTCCGAGCAGGCCGGGCGGCCTGCCGACGAGCAGGCTCCGGCCGAGGAGTCGCACGGCTCGGACGACCCCGTCACCGACTGACCGCGCCCGCGCACGGACGAACCACCCGGCATACCCGGGTGGTTCGTGCGTTTCCCGGGGCGGTGGGTGAGGTGGTGGGGCTGGCGGTGGGGCGGTTCAGGCGGCGTCGCTCGCGTTGCCGCGACCGCGCCACACGTAGACCCAGCCGATCGCGCCGAGCACGAAGCCGGCCACGCACGTCCACGGCCACCAGTCGCGGTCACCCTCGTGGAGGGCGGGCACGGCGAGGATGACGACGAGGGCCACGACCCACGCCGCGAGCCCGACCTCGATGATCCGCAGCATCGGCACGGGCAGCGGCGCGATCTGCTCCGGCGTCGTCGGCTCGGACGCGTCGGTCGGCACGTCGGCCGGCACGTCGGGGGTGGTCTCGTCGGTCACGTGGACAGCCTAGGGTCTCGTCACACACACGAAACGCGCCGCCACTAGGGTGTGCGCCATGTCGACGGATACACGCAAAGCGCCCACACTGACCGGGCTCGACGGCTTCTTCAAGATCACCGAGCGCGGGTCGACCGTCGCTCGCGAGGTCCGGGGCGGCTTCGTCACCTTCTTCACGATGGTCTACATCGTGGTCCTCAACCCCATCATCCTCTCGGGCGTCGTCGACGGCTCGGGCACCATGATCGGTGGTACGACCGACCTGACCGAGAGCAAGCTCCTCGTCGCGGTCGGCACGGCGGTCATCGCCGGCGTCATGTCGATCCTCATGGGGCTGGTCGCGAACTTCCCGATCGCGCTCGCTGCGGGGCTCGGCATCAACGGCCTCATCACCGGCATGGTCATCACCCACTCGGCCGACAAGATCACCTTCGCCGACCTCATGGGCCTCGTCGTCATCGAGGGCGTCATCATCCTCGTGCTCGTGCTGACCGGCTTCCGCAAGGCGGTCTTCAAAGCGATCCCGGGACCGCTCAAGGTCGCGATCTCCGTCGGCATCGGCCTCTTCATCGCCTACATCGGCGTCATCGACGCGGGCTTCGCGCGCCGTCCCACGACCCCCGGATCGGTCCCGAGCGAGCTCGGCATCGGCGGTAGCCTCGACGGCTGGCCGACCCTCGTCTTCGTCGTCGGCGTCTTCCTCATCGCGGTCCTGCTCATCCGCAAGGTCAAGGGCGCGATCCTCATCGGCATCGTCGCGGCGACCGTCCTCGCGATGCTGCTCGAGGCGATCTTCAGCATCGGCCCGCGGGTCTTCGACGACAAGGGCGCCCTGACCAACCCGTCGGCGTGGGCCCTCACCGTGCCGAAGCTGCCCGACTCGATCACCAACACCCCGGACCTCGGGATCCTCGGCCAGTTCAGCCTGCTCGGCTCGTTCGAGAAGATCGGCGTCGTCACGGCCGTCATGTTCGTCTTCTCGCTCCTGCTCGCCGACTTCTTCGACACGATGGGCACCGTCGTCGCGATCGGCACCGAGGCCAAGCTCCTCGACGAGGACGGCAACCCGCCGCACACCGACCGCATCCTCGTCGTCGACTCGGTCGCCGCGATCGCGGGTGGCGCCGGTGGCGTCAGCAGCAACACGTCCTACATCGAGTCCGCGTCCGGCGTGGAGGAGGGTGCCCGCACCGGCCTCGCGTCGGTCGTGACCGGCGTGCTCTTCCTGCTCGCGACCTTCCTCGCTCCGCTCTTCGCCGTCGTGCCGTCCGAGGCGGCGGCCCCGGCGCTCGTCATCGTCGGCTTCCTCATGATGACCCAGGTCAAGAACATCGACTGGGACGACATGGAGGTCGCCCTGCCGGCCTTCCTCACCATCGTGCTCATGCCGTTCACCTACAACATCACCGTCGGCATCGGCGCCGGCTTCATCGCCTGGGTGCTCGTCAAGATGGCTCGTGGCAAGCGCCGCGAGATCCACCCGCTGCTGTGGATCGTCGCCGCCTTCTTCGTCGTCTACTTCAT
Organism: Terrabacter sp. RAF57; assembly: GCF_052113925.1. Taxonomy (NCBI): domain Bacteria; kingdom Bacillati; phylum Actinomycetota; class Actinomycetes; order Micrococcales; family Intrasporangiaceae; genus Terrabacter; species Terrabacter sp. RAF57. The sequence continues at coordinate 28,782 of NZ_JBFRDT010000028.1, forward strand.
CAAGGCGCCACTGGAGTCGATGCTCACCTGAGTGACGCTGCCGCACAAGGCGGTTCGCTCCACACCACACCAGAGCACGTATGCCGTGAAGGCCTCCTCCCGCTCGGGAGGGGGCCTTCACGCGTCGGGCCTGTGGATCGGTGCGTGCCCGTTCTGTCCAGGGTTGGGAATGGTTAGCAGAGGTAATGAGTTAGGCTAAGTACCACCAGACTGCACTTCCGAGGATCCGCCCTTGACTGCCAAGAACCCCATCATCCGGCTCTCCAGAGCCGAGCTCGTCTCGCTCTCCAACGACATCCGACTCGCCTGCATGCGCATCTCGCGGCGAGTCCGTTTCGAGTCCGACCGTGAGCTGCCCCCGCACCAGTTCTCCGTGCTCTGCCGCCTCGAGGCCACGGCCCGCACCAACAGCGAGCTGGCCGACATCGAGCGCGTGTCCGCCCCGAGCATGAAGCGCACGACCAACATGCTCGTCGAGCGCGGCTACGTCGCCCGGGCCGACGACCCCACCGACGGCCGACAGGTGATCCTGTCGCTGACCCCCGAGGGCCGCAAGGCGCTCAAGCGGATCCGGAAGCACCGCGACGAGTGGATGCTGTCGCGCTTCGAGCAGCTCACCGACGACGAGCGCGAGCTGCTCCAGCGGGCCGCCGCGGTGCTGGCCAAGGTGGCCAGCGAATGAGCCCCACCTTCCACTCCCTCTCGATCCCGAACTACCGCATCTACGCCTCCGGCGCGATCGTCTCCAACGTCGGCACGTGGATGGGGCGCGTGGCCCAGGACTGGCTCGTCCTCACCGTCCTCACCGACCACTCCTCGACGGCGCTCGGCATCGTCACGGGACTGCAGTTCCTGCCCTTCCTCATCCTCGCGCCGTTCGCGGGGATGCTCGTCGACCGCTTCCCCAAGCGGCGCATCCTCTTCCTCACCCAGACGGCGCTGCTCGTCACCGCCCTGCTGCTCGCCGTGCTCACCGCGGCCGGGGTCGTCGAGCTGTGGCACGTCTACGCGCTCGCCTTCCTCCAGGGCGTGGCGACGGCCGTCGACAACCCGGCCCGGCAGACGTTCGTCTCCGAGATGGTCGACACCGAGCACCTGCCCAACGCCGTCGCGCTCAACAGTGCCTCGTTCAACCTCGGCCGGCTCGTCGGGCCCGCCGTCGCCGGCCTCGTCATCGCGTGGTTCGGCATCGCGCCCGCGCTCTACGTGAACGCCGCGACCTTCGTCTTCGTCCTCGTGGCGCTCCTGCGGATGAACACCAGCCTGCTGACGCCGTCGCCCAGGGCCCGAGGCAAGGGGCAGATCCGTGAGGGACTGCGCTACGTCAAGGGACGGCCCGACCTCGTGCTCATCATGGCGCTCGTCTTCGTGCTCGGGACGTTCGGGATGAACTTCCAGCTGACGATGGCGCTCATGGCCACCAAGGTCTTCGACAAGGGTCCGGGGGAGTACGGCCTGCTCGGCTCGATCATGGCCGTCGGCTCCCTGACCGCCGCCCTGCTCTCGGCGCGTCGCGCCCGGCCCCGGATGCGGGTCCTCCTCGTCGCCCTCGCCGGCTTCACGGTGTCGACGGCCTTCCTCTCGACGGCGCCGAACTACGTCATGTTCGCCGTCTTCCTCGTGCCGACCGGCCTCGCCGCGCTGACCGCGCTCACCACGGCCAACGCCATGGTCCAGGTCAGCGTCGACCCGGTGATGCGGGGACGGGTCATGGCCCTCTACATGGCGATCTTCATGGGGGGCACGCCCATCGGCGCGCCCGTCATCGGGTGGATCGGTGACGTCTGGGGACCCCGCTGGACGATCGCCATCGGGACCATCGCGGTCGGCCTCAGCCTCGCCGCGGTTGGACTCTGGGTCGCACGTCGGCAGAATGTCGCGGTGACCATCCAGACCCAGCGGCGCCCCCGACTCCGGATCCAGCTGGCCTCGGTGGTGCCCTCGGCCCCCGAGGTGACCAAGTGAACTTCAAGTTCCGCCACCGCATCACGGTCGCGGCGCTCGTGCTCTTCATCGCCATCGCCGTCATCGCCGCGTTCGTCAACCGCTGAGCCGTCGGGCGAGGCCGACCCGGGCCGGGTGCCTCTACCGGTCCGGACCGACGTGTGGGCGGGCGCCGACGGGACCGGACCGCGTCCCTAGGATGGGCGTCTGCCCCACCCGTCGAGACCAGTGCGGAGGAGCCACCATGGCCGCCCAGAGGTTCGTCGACCTGCTCAACGAGCAGATCGGCCACGAGTACGCCGCGCACCAGCAGTACGTCGCGATCGCGGTCTACTACGACACCCTGACGATGCCGCAGATGGCAGCGCTCTTCTACCGTCAGGCGGTCGAGGAGCGCGACCACGCGATGATGATGGTCCAGTACCTCCTGGACACCGACTCGACGGTGGCGATCCCGGGCGTGGCCGCGCCGACCAACACCTTCGCCGACATGGTCGAGCCCGTCGAACTCGCCCTGGTCCAGGAGAAGCGCGTCAGCGACCAGATCAACGCGCTGACCGCCGTCGCCCGCGAGGAGCACGACTTCGCGTCCGACCAGTTCATGCAGTGGTTCATCAAGGAGCAGGTCGAGGAGGTCAGCTCGATGTCCGACCTGCTGACCGTCGTCCGGCGCAACCGCGCCGACGTCGAGAACATCGAGGAGTACCTCCGCCGCGAGGCCAGCAGCGAGGAGGCCGACGCCTCCGCGCCGCCCATCGCCGGCGCCGGCGCCGGCGCCTGACCGTCGCCCGTCACGCGCGGCCGCCCCGGCCGCCCCGGCCGCGGAGACGAACGAGAGCGGCCGCCCGGACGGGCGGCCGCTCTCGCGGTAAGGGGTGCTGCTCGCCCGACGGGGTCGTTCAGCCGAGCAGACCTCCGGTGGGACACGTCACGACCTTGGTGTCGAGGACGCAGACGACCTTCGCAGTGAGCGGGTCGAGCACCCGGACGAGGTCCTTGGGGTCGCCGCTCAGCAGCGGCAGGTGCGGCAGGGCGAGCAGCCGCACGATCTCGGCCGGCAGGGTCGGCACGGGCACCTTCGGCACGGGCGGGAGCGGCACCGTGACCGATGGGAGTGGGACGCCGGGGACCGACGGCCGCGGGATCGGCACGCTAGGCGCGCCGGGCTTCGGCTTCGGGGCCGGCTTGGGCGACGCCGACGGCTTCGGTGACGCCGAGGGCTTCGAGGTGCTGGACGGTGCGGGTGACGGCTTCGCCGAGGAGCTCGGTGTGGGGCGTGCGCTCGGCGAAGCCGTCGAACGGGGAGCCGGCGAACCGGCATACGCGAAGCCCGAGCCCTCGGGGGTGGCCGAGCCGCTCCCGGCAGCGGGGCGGGCGGCGGGGATCGCGCTCATCGGGACCACGGCCACGCCGCGGCGGTACGCGTCGGCGATGGACAGCACCGTGCGCACGTAGGAGTCGGAGTGGTTGTAGCGCAGCACGGCGTCGTAGGCCGCACCGGGCTTGCGCAGGTCGGTGCCGCCCGAGCAGAGCAGGACGCCCGCGCCGGTGGTCGCGTCGGTCAGGCTCTGCGGGTTGGCGACCCCGTCGCCGTCACCGTCACGGCCAGCCATGGACCACGACGTCGGGATGAACTGCATCGGGCCGACGGCGCGGTCGAACGTCGTGTCGCGGTCGAGGGCACCGCCGTCGGTGTCGGTGATGCGGGCCGTGCCGCGGGACCCGTCGAGCGGGATGCCGATGATGCCGGGCCGGGCGATGCCGCTACCGTCGAGGACGTTGCCGCCGAAGCGCGCGTGGTTGCTCTCGACGCGGCCGATGGCCCCGAGGAGGGCCCAGTCGATGCCGCACCCGGGCTTGATGCTGCCGAGGACGCCGGCCGCGCGCTGGTAGGCCGTGACGGCCACCGCGGGTATGCCGTTCGCGTCCAGGCGGACCGGCGCGAGCGAGTCGATCGCCGAGATCGCGCCCTTGGCCGGCCCGGCCACGTTCACGCGGGCGTAGTCCTGGGTGAAGGTCTGGTAGATCGGGGGCAGCTGCATCGGCGCGGGCGCCGGGCCGGCCTGCGGGTAGAGCGGGCTGCCCCCGGTGATGGCCTGGTCGGGCACGGCGATCGCCGACGTCGGTGCGACGGTGTCGCTGCCGCGGGTGGCGGCGAACGCGATGCCGGCGGTCGCCAGGGCGATGACCGGCACGGCTGCAGCGACCCGGCGCGCGGTGGTGCCTGCGCGGACGATGCGGACCATGGTGACTCCTCGGATGCGACGGCCGCCTCCTTTGGCGGTCTGCACGGATCAACGAGGGACGTACCCAAAGGTCACGCGCTCACAGCGGGCGTGCGCGCAGAGGGCCAGCACCCGGCACACGGGAGCTGGCCCTCTGGGGACGCGCGCGGTCGGTCAGCCGAGTGCAGCGACCACGTGGTCGATCGCCTGCGTCAGCTTCGTGACGTCCTCGGGGTCGACGGCCGGGAACATCGCGACGCGCAGCTGGTTGCGGCCGAGCTTGCGGTAGGGCTCGACGTCGACGATGCCGTTGGCGCGCAGCGTGCTGGCCACCGCGGCGGCGTCGATGGAGTCGTCGAGGTCGATGGTGCCGACGACCTGCGAGCGAGCGGCCGGGTCGGCGACGTAGGGCGTCGTCCAGTCGGTCTGCTCGGCCCAGCCGTAGAGGCGGCTCGAGGAGTCCTGGGTGCGACCGGTCGTGAACTCGAGCCCGCCGTTGCCGTTCATCCAGTCGAGCTGGCTCTTCATGAGCGCGAGCGTGGACAGCGCGGGGGTGTTGTAGGTCTGGTTCTTCAGCGAGTTGTCGACCGCGGTCGGCAGGCTGAAGAAGTCTGGGACCCAGCGGCCGGAGGCGGCGATCTCGTCGACGCGGGCGAGCGCGGCGGGGGAGAAGGCCGCGAGCCACAGGCCGCCGTCGGAGGCGAAGCACTTCTGCGGGGCGAAGTAGTAGACGTCGGTCTGGGTGATGTCGACGGGCAGGCCGCCGGCGCCGGAGGTCGCGTCGATGAGGACGAGCGCGTCGTCGTCGGCGCCCGCGACGCGCTGGACCGGGGCCATGACGCCGGTCGAGGTCTCGTTGTGCGGCCAGGCGTAGACGTCGATGCCCGCCTCGGCTCGCGGCGAGGCGAGCGTGCCCGGGTCGGCCTTGATGATCGTCGGGTCGCCGAGGAAGGGCGCCGCCGCCGTGACGTTGCCGAACTTGCTCGAGAACTCCCCGAAGGCGAGGTGCTGGGCGCGGTCGCGGACGAGGCCGAAGGCGGCGATGTCCCAGAACGCCGTCGAGCCGCCGTTGCCGAGGATGATCTCGTAGCCGTCGGGCAGGGAGAAGAGCTCGCGCAGACCCGCGCGGACCTCGCCGACGAGGTTCTTGACCGGTGCCTGGCGGTGCGACGTGCCGAGCACCGTGCGACCGAGGGAGCTGAGGTAGTCGATCTGCTCCGGACGGACCTTCGAGGGTCCGGAGCCGAACCGTCCGTCTGCAGGCAGGAGCTCGGCCGGGATGGTGATGGGCTGGGTCACGGCTGGTGCTTCGGTCACGGATTCACCCTTGCGAAGTGCGGCCACGTTACGGGCTCGTGGCGGACGTGTTGAGGTCGGATGACGCCGTTGTCACCGTTGACATTCAACCTCACGTGCCCACCCCTTGGACATCGCTGCTCGATGTGTGGACGCCCACACGGCGCGCGCGGCGGGGTGCGCGGTGGTTCGGGAGATGCGCCCCCGCACCAGGAGTGCGCGTTGGAACGTGCATCTCTGGCAAGAACGCGCACCCTCGGGATGCTGTGTCATCCCTGTCCACAGGCCCGGAGCGCCGGAGGCGTCCGACGCACCACGATGAGGCGATGGATCTCGAGCAGCTCGCCCACCGCGACGTCGTCAGCGCTGCCCGACTGGGCGCTGCCGGCCACGGCCCGGCTGCCGTCGCGCGAGCCGTGCGCGCCGGCCTGCTGACCCCCCTGCTGCGCGGGTGGTATGCCGTCCGCCCGCCCCGCGACGCCCGTGACCTCCACTGGTTGCGCACCGTGGCGGCCTGGCACCGCTTCGAGGGGCGGTCTCTGATCAGCCACCAGTCCCTTCTCGTCGCCCAGGGCCTGCCCGACTACCGGCTCGACCTCGGGACCGTGCACCTGACGCGCCTCGGCGTGGGCCCGACGCGCCACGGACGCGACGTGAAGATCCACCGCTCGCTCCCGGCATACGGCGTCGCGCACGGCACCTCGGACGACCGGGTGGCGACCGCGGTCGGTGTCGTGCAGGCCGGGTTGGAGGGGGTGCCGCTCAGCGCCCTCGTGGCGGCCGACGCCGCGCTGCATCGAGGGCTGGTCAGCACCGAGCAGCTCACCGCAGCCTGCGAGCTGCTCGCGGGGTGTCGCGGGATCGGGCCGGTCCGCGCGATCCTGCGAGAGGCGGACAGCCGCATCGAGTCTCCCGGGGAGAGCGTCATCGGCCACCGGCTGCGAGCACTCGGCTACCGGCTCGAGCCGCAGTTCGAGGTGGCCACGGATGTCGGGGATCGGTACGCGGACTTCCGGATCGACGGCACGCGGGTCCTCGTCGAGTTCGACGGCGCCGAGAAGTACGCCGACAAGCGCGCAGCCTTCGGGGAGAAGCGGCGCGAGGATGCCATGCGGCGCAAGGGGTGGTTCTTCGCGCGCTACGTCTGGGCCGAGCTCGACGACGTCGCCCTCATCCGGGATCGCACCCAGGCAGCCATCGTCGACTCGCGACGTTGGGCAGCGTGAGCGCAGGTGTGCGCTCGTCCCGGAGGTGGGCCTTGAACCCAGGAGTGCGCGGTGCATCGCGCACTCCTGAGACCCGCGCGCACGCGTGGGTGCGCCCCGGTCCGGTGGGCGTCAGCGGACGATGCCGCCGAGCGACGTGCTCGTGAAGGCGCCGACCCGCCCGTCGTAGACGCGCAGCTCGCCGCCCGAGCCTCGCCCGAAGAGCAGGAACGTGCCGTCTGCGCGCGTCACGACGTCGGGGGCCGACGTGAAGGCCTGAGGTGTCCCGACGAGGAGGCTGCCGCGCTGGACGACCGCGCGACCGTCGACCCCGTTGCCGACCGCGACGAGGGCTCGACCGGGCCAGGCGTCGCCGAGGGCGCGGTCGGACCACGCCGCGAGGTTGTCGCCGCGCTGGACCCAGCTGCTCGTCGCGGTCGTCGGGTAGAAGGTCCGCTCGTAGGTCGCACCGTTGGTGCCGCGGCCCGTCACGAGGATGCCGCCGCTCGCGGGGTTCGCCGACGCGGACAGGCCCGACGTGAAGACCCCGCCCGCCGAGATCCAGCCGCTCCACCGCGTGCCGTCGAAGTGCTTGCGCCAGGCCGATCCGGTGGTCGCGACGGCGAAGACGTCCATCGTCCCGTTGCCGAGCGAGGCCCCGTGCTGGGCGACGACGGTGCCGCCGAGGTTGGCCGACCCCTTGCGTATGCCGTCCTGGTACCACGTGTGGACGAGCTGCCTCGCGCTGTTGCGGGTGAAGAGGTCGACGCGTCCGGAGCGGGAGCTCGTCGCGGACGGTGCATCGGTGGAGGTGACGCCGGCCGAGATCCAGGAACCCCACGAGGCGCCGTCGTTGGTGCTGCGCTTGAACGACACGGCGTCGTTGGTGCCGCGGATGAAGGTCGTGACCTGCGACCCGGTGCGCGCAGCGGTGACGCCGACGGGCGAGATGAGGCTGCCGCCGGACCGTCTCGGCACCGTGGCTCTCGGGGTGATGCGGACGATCTTGTCGTCGGTGCCGTTGGAGGTCGTGAACCACAGCGCCCCGTCCGGCCCGAGCTGTACGGCGCGGATGCGGCCGTAGCCCTGGGCGATCGCCATCCGGGTCACCGTCGCGGGGCGGGTCGTCGTGGGGGACGGGTTGAAGCGCATGAGGTAGATGCCTTGGCCCTTGAGCAGGCCGACGGCGAGAGCACCCTGCCACTCACCCCAGGCGGAGCCGCGCAGGAAGGTGGCACCGCTCGTCGCCACGGTCGGGTCGCCCGAGGACCACATGGCGACGCGGGCGCTCGGGAACGTGCCGAGGTCGGTCATCGGGGTCGTCTCGTCGTAGCCGGGCACGGGGTCCCAGCCGTAGTTGCCGCCGCGAACCGAGAGGTTGATCTCGTCGTCGCGGCTCGTGCCGTGCTCGGCCGACCACAGCTCGGTCGTGCCGGGCCGCACGGCGAGTCCCTGGATGTTGCGGTGCCCGTAGTTCCAGACGTAGCGGGCGTTGCCACCGCGGGAGTAGAAGGGGTTGTCGGTCGGGATCGTGCCGTTGGCGTTGACCCGGAGCACCTTGCCGCCGAGCGAGCCGAGGTTCTGCGGGTTGGTCCCCGTGGCCGCGTCGCCGGTGCCGACGTAGAGCTTGCCGTCACCGCCGAAGCGCAGCCGGCAGCCGGAGTGGCGACCGCTCGTGACGGGCAGCCCCGTGACGACCGGCGACCCGTCGGAGACCGCGGTGGTGTCGGCGATCAGTCGCCAGCGCAGGACGCGCACGTCGAGCGGGTTGCCCGCCGAGTCGCGTACGGCCTGGCAGGTGTAGAAGCGCTTGTTCGTGGCCGCGGCGGGGTCGGAGACCATGCCGAGCAGGCCGCCCTCGCTGTTGACGTACAGCGAGGGGAAGCCGGAGATGGCGACGCGTCGAGGGGCGTTGCTGCCTCGCTTGCTCCAGACCTGTCCGGCGCGCAGGTCGTACAGCATGAGGTCGCCGACCCACGTGATGTCCCACGGGTAGCTGAGGCCGGACACGACCGTCGTGACCTGGAGCGTCGGCGCCGCCTCGGCCGTGGGCTGGACGGCGAGCGCACCTCCCGCGACCAGGGCGCCGACGAGGGCGATCGATCCTCGGACTCGCAGTCGCTGCACCATGGTGACTCCCCGACTCGGTGACCTGCTCGCTCTGCTCGCGAGGCTACGCGCGAGCGGGCAGGTCCGCGCGTCGAGAGATCTGCGGGACGTCGGGTGCGGCGACCGTCGCTCAGTGCCGGTCACCACTCGAGTGAGCGCCGAGTCCCACTCGAGTGAGCGCACGCTCGAGTGGCCCCGTCGTCCCACCTGCCACACGCTCCTGGGACGCCGCGCTCACTCGACTGGTGCGAGGCGCTCACTCGGGTGGCCGCGTGGCCCCGGCGGTCGCATCGGTCTCAGTCCCGGGTGTGACGACGGGGCCACTCGACGGGGTGGGCCCGCTGTCAGTGGGAGATGTCGGGCGTCCAGCCGGCGACGTCCTCGGGCTTGCGCGGACCCTCGCCGATGTAGCGCGACGACGGCCGGATGAGCCGGCCGGTCTGCTTCTGCTCGAGGATGTGCGCGGACCATCCGGCCGTGCGCGCACACGTGAACATCGGCGTGAACATCGACGGCGGGACCTCCGCGAAGTCGAGGATGACGGCGGCCCAGAACTCGACGTTCGTCGCGAGCACCCGGTCGGGCCGGCGGGCGTGCAGCTCGTCGAGCGCGGCCTTCTCGAGGGCGGCCGCGGCCTCGAAGCGGGGCGCACCGAGGCGCTCGCACGCGGAGCGCAGCACGCGCGCGCGGGGGTCCTCGGCACGGTAGACGCGGTGGCCGAAGCCCATGAGGCGCTCGCCCTTGTCGAGGACGCCCTTGACGTAGGTCGTCGCGTCGCCCAGCTGCTCGACCCCGTCGAGCATGTGGAGCACGCGGGAGGGCGCACCACCGTGGAGCGGACCGGACATCGCCCCGACGGCGCCCGAGAGCGCGGCGGCGACGTCGGCGCCGGTCGAGGTGATGACGCGGGCGGTGAACGTCGAGGCGTTCATGCCGTGCTCGGCGGCGGAGACCCAGTAGGCGTCGACGGCCTCGACGTGCTTCGGGTCGGGCTCGCCGCGCCAGCGGATCATGAAGCGCTCGGTGATGGTGCGGGCCTTGTCGACCTCGCTCTGCGGGACCATCGGCTTGTCGAGCCCTCGGGCCGACTGCCCGACGAACGACAGGGCCATGACCGCGGCGCGGGCGAGGTTGTCGCGCACCTCGTCGGCGTCGATGTCGAGCGTCGGCTTGAAGCCCCACACCGGGGCGAGCATGGCGAGCGCGGACTGGACGTCGACGCGTACGTCCCCGGTGTGCACGGGCAGGGGATAGGGCTCGGCCGGCGGCAGGCCGGGGTCGAACTCGTTGTCGACGAGCAGGCCCCACACGTGGGCGAAGTCGACGTGCCCGACGAGGTCGTTGATGTCGACGCCGCGGTAGCGCAGCGCCCCACCCTCCTTGTCCGGCTCTGCAATGGTCGACTCGAAGGCGATGACGCCCTCGAGTCCTGGCTTGAAGTCGGGGTCGGGCGTGCTGTCTGCCATGTGCGTCCTTGCTGTGCAGGCGGTACCACCGCGGTGTGGAGGCCGCAGCCGGGATGCGGACGGTGGGCGTCGGTCCCGGCTGACAGACTCACCGTATGCCGTCAGCCGCCGACCAGACCGTGTTTCGTGACGCCGTGTTCGCCACCCGAGACCAACATCACGACGCGGTCCGCTTCGAGGGCACCGACTTCACGAGGGCCCACGCCGAGGGCCACTCGTTCCTCGAGTGCTCGCTGCTCGGCGGCACGCTCGACGAGGCGCACCTCGGGGGCTCGCGCTGGTCGGAGTGCGAGTGGGAGCGCGTGGGCGGCGTCGGCGTGACGCTGGCCGAGGCGAGCCTCGTCGAGACGACCATCGAGGGGTGCCGGCTGGCCGCGGTCTCCGCCTGGGGCTCGACGTGGCGCGACGTCACGGTGCGTGGCGGCAAGGTCGACTTCCTCAACCTGCGCGGCGCCCGGCTCAAGGACGTCGCCTTCGTCGACTGCGTCGTCGTCGAGCTCGACCTCCAGGAGGCCACCGTCGACGGTCTGACCTTCGAGGGGTGCACGCTCGTGTCACCGACCTTCGGTCGCGGGACGTATGCCGCCCTCGACCTCTCGGGGGCCACGCTCCGTTCGCCGGTGGGTCTCGCCGGGCTCAAGGGCGCGACCATGAGCCGCCCGCAGGTCATCGACCTCGCTGACGCGTTCGCGGCCGAGCTCGGGATCCTCGTCGCCGACTGAGCGCAGGGGCGGCTGAGCACGGTGCGGCCCCGCGCGGGCGTCAGTTGATCTGGTTGGGCTTGGCCCGACGCAGCGCCGCGGTGGCGGCGTCCTTGGCGCGGTCGGTGGCCTTGACCTTGTCGTCGGGCCGGATCCGCTTCGTCCGGTCGGCTCGCTCGACGAGGGCCGACAGCAGCATGTCGGTCTCGGGGTGGACGCCGACCGCCTCGTCACCGCTGAAGACGACCCAGTGGGCGACGTCGCCCTTGTAGACCTTGAGGATGCTGCCGTCGGCGAGCGACTTGGCGTGTGCCATCGCCTGGCGGCGGGCGCGTTCGCTCGAGATCGCCTTGTTGGCGGCCTCCTTGGCGGGCTCGCGCAGCGCCTGCGTGGCGACCCAGATCTGGGGGCCGTACTTGATGCCGAGCTTGACGGTCTGGGTGACGAGCTTGCCCTTGCCTGCCATGGTTGGTGACTCCTCACAGCGCCCCGGACGGGCCGGGGCTGTCGCCGGGACCGCGCGCGCCGTGGCCTGACGTCCGCGCGGACCTTCTCGGGCCAACCCTAGTGTGGGGTCATGGACAGCTCATCTCGCGAGCCGGCCCGGGAGGGCCTTGCCGCCGTACGCCGCGTCGACTACTCCGGCGACGGCCTCGTCGAGTCTGACGTGGCCGCGTCGCCCTACCTGCAGGCCAGGGCCTGGGTCGATGCCGCGCTCACGGCGGCCGAGGAGCGCGACGACGTGCCCGAGCCGACCGCCATCTCGGTGGCCACCGTCGACGCGACGGGCGCGCCGGACGTGCGCACCGTCCTCATGCGCTTCTTCGACGAGCGCGGCCCGGGCTTCGTGACCAACCTCGGCTCGGCCAAGAGCGAGCACCTGCAGTCCAACCCTCGTGTCGCGGCGGCCCTGACCTGGCCGGCCATCTACCGCGCGATCCGCTTCCGGGGCACGGCAGAGCTCGTCGGCCGCGACGAGGTCGAGGCCTACTTCGACGCCCGGCCCTACGGCTCGCGGCTGTCGGCCTGGGCGTCGGACCAGTCGCGCCCGGCCGCCGACCGGGCCGAGCTCGAGCGCAAGTGGCAGGACGTGCTCGAGCGCTTCCCCGACACGGGCAGCGACCACGACGTGCCGGTGCCGGACTTCTGGGGCGGGTGGCGCATCGTCTGCGACGAGGTCGAGTTCTGGGCCGGGCGGCGCAACCGCCTCCACGACCGGATCGTCTTCCGCCGCACGGGCGACGGCGACCTCGCCGACGCCGACTCGTGGACGCGGCTGCGTCTCCAGCCCTGAGTCCCGCCCACACCCCGGACACGGAACAGGGCAGCCCGACGAGTCGGACTGCCCTGCTTCATCCATGGTGTGGATGGGGACGCGGCTATCGCGTGGCCACCTCACACGCTCCGGAAGAAATCACTTCTCGGATCACCTCCCTTCGGTTTCGATGTCACGACCGTACGTCGGGGTCTGACGGGCGGCAAGACCTTTTACGAGGGTTGTCCGGCGGGGCCGTCGGGGCCGTCTGAACCGCCGGGCTGCCCCGGTCGGTGCTGCTGCGGGTCGGTCGGCAGCGGGTCGTCGGTCGTCGTGCCGCTCGTGCCGCCAGCACCTGCGCCGGCATCGGCTTCGGCGCCGGCTTCGGCGCCGGCATCGCTGCGGGTCGGGTCGTCGGCGCTGGTCCGACGTCGACTGATCCGGGCGAAGGCGACGACCGCGGCCACGACTGCGACG
>NZ_JBFRDT010000029.1:0-72282 GCF_052113925.1 Terrabacter sp. RAF57
GGCGGGTGGCGGGCCCGACCCCGAGGGCGCCGAGCAGGCCGGCCCCCGCGTCGTTGGTGCCCGACCCGCCGAGCCCGATGACGATGCGCCGGGCGCCGGCGTCGAGGGCTGCGAGCACGAGCGTGCCGACCCCCGAGGTCGACGTCACCGTGGGGTCGCGTTCGTCCGGGGCGAGCAGGTGCAGACCGGCCGCCTGCGCCGACTCCACGTAGGCCGTCCGGCCGCCCGCGCCCGTCGTCAGCAGGATGGTGCCGGGCACCTCACGGCCGAGCGGGTCGGTGGTCACGACGGCGTGGACCTCGCCCGTGAGCGTCTCGGCGAGGACGTCGACGAAGCCGGGTCCGCCGTCGGAGAGCGGCACGAGCGTGACACGGTCGCCCGGCGCCGTCCGCCCCCAGCCCTCGGCCATCGCGGCCGCGGCCTGGGACGCGGTGAGCGTGCCGGTGTAGCAGTCGGGAGCGAAGATGACGTGCACGTCGGGCATCCTCCCATCCGGCTGCCTCGCGCCGCGTCCCACTGCGGTTCGAGGTGATCGCGGCACGACCGTGGGCGGCGCGATCACCTCGACCAGCAGTGGATGTCGGCGCGAGGGGCGGTAGTCAGCGGTGGGGCAGGAAGAGGCCGGCGTCGCCGAACTCGTGCCAGGCATAGCGGTGCGCCACCGCCTCGTCGTACGCCTGCTGGGCCAGGTCGGCCCCCGCGACCGACTCGACGAGGAGCAGGTGCGAGGCGTCCGGGTTGTGCCAGCCGGTGACGAGCCCGTCGACGACGCGGGCCGGACGGTCCGGCGAGATGACGACCTCGGTCCAGCCCGCCGCCGCGCGCACCCGGCCGTCCGGACCGGTCGCCGACTCGATGGCCCGCGTCGCCGTCGTGCCGACGGCGACGACCCGGCGCCCGCGGTCGCGCACGAGGTTGACGAGGGCTGCCGTCTCCCCCGACACGGCGAACCGTTCGGGCTGCGGCGCCTCACCGGCCTCCTGTGACGACAGGCCGGTGTGCAGCGTCACGGGAGCGACGACGACGCCCGACGACACGAGCCCGGTCACGAGGTCGGCGGTGAACGGTCTGGCGGCGCTCGCCATCTCGGCGCTGCCCGGCAGCCGGGCGAAKACCGTCTGGTAGTCCTCGAGCGGGAACCTCGAACGGAGGTAGCCGTAGGCGATGGGCCGGCCGTGCGTCGCGAGGTGCTCCGCGAGGGTGCAGTCGTCGAGCTGCGTCGCCCGCCACAGCCGGTTGCCGTGTCCCGTCGGGGACGAGTCGGGCCTCGGGTAGGGCGCCTCGAGGCGCAGCCGGGGGCCGCCCGCCGCGAGGTCGACGACGTCGCCCTCGGGCGCGTCGAGCACCGGGTGCCGTGCGTCGGGGGCGGTGCGCAGCTCCACGACCCAGGTGCAGTCGTCGAGCTCGGAGGCCACGTGGACGACGACGGCGCCGCGTCCGGCCACCCGACCGTCGATCTCGCCCGCCACGGTCGCCGAGTTGTTGACGAGGAGCAGGTCGCCGGGCGACAGGTGGTCGCCGATGGCGGCGAACGTCGTGTGCTCGACGCGCACGGTTCCCGAGGCGGGCTCCGAGGCGACGAGCAGGCGGACGCCGTCCCGGTCGAGGCCTCTCCTCTCGGGCGGGGCGTCGGCCGTGAGGTCGTCGGTGGCGCGGAAGACGGTGTGCGGGACGTGCGCGAGGGCCGCGGTCACGAGGCCACCCCCGACGTCGCCGCGAGCAGCTCGGCAGCCTGGTACCGACCGCTGGCGGGTCGCGACGCGAGCAGCGCCATGATCCCGGGCACGGCGACCTCCTCCGGCAGCGGCCGGTCGCCGATGTCCTCCCCCGGGAACGCCGCCTGGTGCATCGCGGTACGCATGTCGCCGGGGTCGAGGGCGTATGCGCGGATCGAGGGCACTTCCGCCCCGAGGGTCAGCGTCAGGTGGTCGAGCGCGGCCTTGCTGGCGCCGTAGGCGCCCCACGTCTCGTAGTGCTCGACGCCGGCGTCGGACGAGATCGCAAGGACCGTCCCTCCGGTGGCCTCGAGCGACGGCAGCAGCGAGCAGGTCAGGGAGTGCGCCGCGACGACGTTGACGGCGAGCACGGCCGCGAGGTCGTCCGTCGTCAGGTCGCGCAGCGGACGCAGCGGGAGCGGGCCGAGGGTGCTCGCGTTGTGGACGAGCAGGTCGAGGCCGTCCGGACCGGCCGGCCCGGTCACGACGTGGGCGACGTCGTCGCGGTGGACGGCGTCGCTGACGTCGCCGGCGAGGCCGACGACGTCGTGGCCGTGGTCGCCCAGGGCGGAGACGGTCTCGGCGAGACGGTCGGCGTCGCGGGCGGTGACGACGAGGTCCCAGCCCCGGACGGCGAGGGCCTCGGCCAAGGCCCGGCCGAGGCCTTGGGTGGCACCGGTGACGAGTGCGGTGGGCATCATGACTCCAAAGGTGGTCGTGGGTCGATGGCCACAGCCTCAGACATCAAGTTCACTTGAGGTCAAGTGCCCGGGCGCTGGGAGCGCTCGGGGCGGCATACGATCTGCACATGACGACCGACACGGCATCGGCCCCGGCTCCCGCTCCGCTCCCCCTCCTCGTGCTCGGGCAGGGCACCGACCTGCACACCGAGCGCGGCGTCGAGTGCCCGGGCGACCTTCCGGCGGCGTCCGACCCCGACCTCGTCGAGCGGGCGCGCGCGGCCAAGGCCGCGCTCGGGGACCGCGTCTTCGTCCTCGGGCACCACTACCAGCGCGACGAGGTCATCGAG
The DNA here is from genome assembly GCF_052113925.1 of Terrabacter sp. RAF57. Classification (NCBI taxonomy): domain Bacteria; kingdom Bacillati; phylum Actinomycetota; class Actinomycetes; order Micrococcales; family Intrasporangiaceae; genus Terrabacter; species Terrabacter sp. RAF57. The sequence goes on from NZ_JBFRDT010000029.1 coordinate 2,746, forward strand.
TTCGCCGACGTCACCGGTGACTCGTTCAAGCTCGCCCGCGACGCCGCCGCCCGGCCGGACGCGCCCTACATCGTCTTCTGCGGCGTGCACTTCATGGCCGAGTCCGCCGACATCCTCACGAGCGACGAGCAGACCGTGATCCTGCCCGACCTCGCCGCCGGCTGCTCGATGGCCGACATGGCCGCGATCGCCCAGGTCGAGGACTGCTGGGAGCAGCTGACCGCAGCCGGCGTCGCCGAGCAGACGATCCCGGTCACCTACATGAACTCCGCCGCCGCGATCAAGGCCTTCACCGGGCGCCACGGCGGCACGATCTGCACGAGCTCCAACGCCCGCACCGCCCTCGACTGGGCCTTCGAGCAGGTCGGTGGCGTCGGGCTGGACGGGACCGGCACCGGCAAGGTGCTCTTCCTGCCCGACCAGCACCTCGGCCGCAACACGGCCGTGCGCGAGCTCGGCCTGTCGCTCGACGACTGCGTCGTCTGGGACCCGCACCGCCCGAACGGCGGCCTGACCCGGGAGCAGCTCGAGAACRCCCGGATGATCCTCTGGCGTGGGCACTGCTCCGTGCACGGCCGTTTCTCCGTCGACGCCGTCGAGGCCGCCCGCCGCGAGATCCCCGGCGTCAAGGTCATCGTCCACCCCGAGTGCCAGTACGAGGTCGTCGAGCGGGCCGACGAGGTCGGCTCGACGGAGAAGATCATCCAGACGATCGCCGCCGCCCCGGCCGGCACGTCGTGGGTCGTCGGCACCGAGCTCAACCTCGTGCGCCGCCTCGCCCAGCAGTTCCCCGAACAGCGGATCGCCTTCCTGGAGAAGAACGTCTGCTACTGCTCGACGATGAACCGCATCGACCTCCCGCACCTCGTGTGGGCGCTCGAGTCCCTCGTCGAGGGCCGGGTCGTCAACCCGATCCGCGTCGACCCGACCGTGGCCGCCGAGGCGCGAGCCGCGCTCGACCGGATGCTCGCCCTGCCCGGCACCACCCACAAGGACTGACGCCCGGTGGCGGCCACCGCAGGCGACCTCCACCGGGTCGCCGTCGTGTCCGACGTGCACGGGAACGTCACGGCGTACGAAGCCGTGCTCGCAGACATCGCGCACCGCGGTATCGAGCACGTCGTCAACCTCGGCGACCTCATCGGCAAGGGACCGCGGGGGTCGGAGTGCATCCGGATGACGCGGGAGCGCGCCATCCCGACTGTCCGGGGCAACTGGGACACCTTCATCGCGCGCGACACCGTGCAGCCGTGGGAGCACGGCCAGTGGGTGCGCGACACGCTGTCAGAGGACGAGCGGCATTGGCTCGCAACGCTGCCCAACGTCCACGAGATCGTGCTGAGCGGCCAGCCGATCCGCTTCTTCCACGCCTCGCCGGTGAGCGAGTTCCACCGCGTCTTCGCCCCGACGACCGAGGAGGAGCACCGGGCCTTCGTCGCGCAGACCGCGTTCACGGGCGACGGGCCGGTGCCGACCATCGTCGGCTACGGCGACATCCACGGCGCCTACCTCGCCGTCGACCACGGCATCACCGTCTTCAACGCCGGGTCGGTCGGCAACGCCCTCGACGGTCCCGGCGCCCCCTACGTCGTCCTCGAGGGCACGCTGCCCCGCGGGGACCTCGACGAGCCCGCGGGCCACGTCGGCATCACCTTCGTCCGGGTGCCCTACGACGTCGAGGCCGAGGTCGCGGTGGCCGAGGAGCTCGGGATGCCCGGCGCGGACGCGTACGCCCTCGAGCTGCGCGAGCAGCTCTACCGCGGCTCGGCGGTCTCTGCCACCTGAGCCGCCGGCCGGGCCTGGCCCGCCGTTCCGCTGTTCCGCTGTTCCCCTGTGGATGGTCCTGCCGATGGCGTATGCCGTCCGCCTCAGCGGGTGGACCGCAGCGCTCCCAGCCGGGCGAGGAAGACCGCCTCGGCCACGCAGACCTTCTCGAACTCGCCGAGGTGCAGCGACTCGTTCGCGCCGTGGGCGCGCGTGTCGGGGTCCTCGACGCCCGTGACGATGATCGACGCGTCGGGGAAGCGGGCCGAGAAGTCGGAGATGAACGGGATCGAGCCACCGACCCCCATGTCGACGGGCTCGGTGCCCCAGGCGTCGGCGAACGACGCACGCGCCTCGTCGTAGACGGGTCCGTTCGCGTCGGCGGCGAAGCCCGAGCCGTGCTCCTCGAGCTCGACCGTGAGCCTGGCCCCCCAGGGAGCGTTGGCCTCGAGGTGCTCACGCACGCGGTCAAAGGCCACGAGGGGGTCCTGGGTCGGGGCCAGGCGAACGGAGATCTTGGCAGCGGCCTTCGCGGACAGGGTGTTCGACGCCTTGTCGATGGACGTCGCGTCGATACCGATCGTCGTGATCGAGGGCTTGTTCCAGAGCCGGCTGAGGATCGAGCCAGACCCGATGAGCGACACGTCGTCGAGCAGGCCCGACTCCGCGCGGAAGCGCTGCTCGTCGTAGTCGATGTCGGCGGCCTCGCCCGCGTCGAGACCGGCCACGGCCACGTTGCCGTCGGCATCGTGGAGCGAGGCGAGGAGGCGCACGAGGGCGGTGGTGGCGTCGGGTGCCGCGCCGCCGAACATGCCCGAGTGCACGGAGTGGTCGAGCGTCTGGACGCGGACGACGACGCGGATGCCCCCGCGCAGGGTCGTGGTCAGGGCGGGCGTGCCGATGTCCCAGTTGCCGGAGTCGGCGATGACGATGGCGTCGGCGGCGAGGCGGTCGCCGTGCTTCTCGAGGATCGTGCCGAGCGACGGCGAGCCGGACTCCTCCTCCCCCTCGACGAAGAGCGTGACGCCGACCGGCAGGTTGCCGGCGTGCGCGCGCAGTGCCGCGACGTGGGCCATGACTCCGGCCTTGTCGTCGGCCGCACCACGGCCGTAGAGGCGCCCGTCGCGCTCCACGGGCTCGAAGGGCGAGCTGTCCCAGTCGGCGTCGTCACCGGGGGGCTGCACGTCGTGGTGCGCGTAGAGCGTCACCGTCGGGGCGCCTGCGGGACCGTCGAGGTGCCCGATGACCGCCGGGCGGCCGCCCTCGACGACGACCTCGACGTCGAGGCCCTCGCGGCGGAGCAGCTCGGCGACTGCCTCGGCGCTCCGGGCCACCTGGCTCTGGTCGAAGGACGAGGCCGAGACGCTCGGGATGCGCACGAGCTCCTCGAGGTCGGCCCGCACCTGCGGCATGAGCTCGGCCACGCGGTCGCGGATCAGCTGGATCTGGTCGGGGGTGAGGGCGTCGTCAGTCACCTGCCCGACCCTACCGAGGCCGGCGCGGGGCCAACGAGGGAGCCGACGTACCGCTTCGTCGTCGCGACGGAACGCCTGCTGCGGGTGCAGCCGCGGGGGGCTGTCGTCCCTGATGGGTAGGTTCGACCGGATGGGAGACAACACGTTCGTCGCCGGGCAGCAGCCCTGGCTCGAGCGCCTGGGCAACCTGCGCAACGTCGTGCGCCAGGAGATGGTCACCCGGCAGCTCGCGGAGCACCTGCCTCGCGGACCCCTGCGCGTCCTCGACGTCGGCGCCGGCCAGGGGACGCAGGCACTGCGCCTGGCCCGACTCGGTCACTCGGTGACGGCCGCCGAGCCGGACGGACGGATGCGTGCCGCCTTCGAGCAGGCTGCCGCCGGGCTCACCCCGGAGCAGCGGGAGCGCGTCACGCTCGTGGCCACCGACCTCGCCGGGCTCGCGAGCGTGACGCGGCCGACGGCCTACGACGTCGTCATGTGCCATGGCGTGCTGATGTACCTCCCCGAGAGCCGCGCCGCGGTCGCCGGCCTGGCCCGCCGGGTCGCCCCGGGCGGCATCGTGTCGATCGCGGCTCGCAACGGCGACGCCATGGCCTGGCGCCCGGCCGGCCGGCATGACTGGTCCGCTGCCCTGGCGGTGCTCGACGAGACGCGCCGCGCAGCCGAGCAGGGCCGGGATGCCCGCTACCGCAACGAGATCGGCGTCGACGCGCGCGCAGACACGCTCGCCTCGTTGACGGTCGACTGCGAGGCCGCGGGCCTCGAGCTCGTCGCGTGGTACGGCATCCGCATCGCGAGCGACGACGTCGGGGTGGACGAGCCGGCACCCGCTGGCGACGAGCTGGCGATGCTGCTCGACGTCGAGGAGCGGCTCGGCTCGACCGATCCCTACCGCGCCCTCGGCACCCTCGTGCACGTCATCGCCCGCCGCACGGCCTGACTCCGCCCGTCGACGCCCGTGGCGACGGGCTCCGGGGCTGACGTCCGGACCCGGGCGTGCTTGGCTCGGACCATGGACGCCGTCGACCGGGTGCAGCAGGCCTTCGCCGCCGTGCCCCGGGCCGGCTTCCTCCCCCGCGGCGCCCGGTCCCGCGCGGGTCACGACGGCCCCATCCTCATCGGGCACGGGCAGACGAACTCGCAGCCGCGGACGGTCGCCGACATGTTGCGCCTCCTCGACGTGCAGCCCGGACAGCGCGTCCTCGACGTCGGCTCGGGCTCCGGATGGACGACCGCCCTGCTCGCCCACCTCACCGGACCCACCGGCGAGGTCGTCGGCGTCGAGCTCGAGCCCGCCCTCGCGCGATGGGGTGCCGCGAACCTCGCCGCCAGCCGGATGCCGTGGGCCGAGATCCACGAGGCCGCCGCGGGGGTGCTCGGCGCCCCGGACCGGGGGCCCTGGGACCGCATCCTCGTGTCCGCCGAGGCGCAGACCCTGCCCCAGCCACTCGTCGACCAGCTCGGCGACCCGGGGCGGCTCGTCCTCCCCGTCGCCGGCTCGATGACGCTCGTCGTGCGCGACCACGGCACGCTCGTGACGAGCCGGCACGGGCACTACCGCTTCGTCCCGCTCCGCACGACCCCCGGGGCCTGACCGCGAGGGGTCGTATGCCGGGTGGCCGCGGGCGCGATGCGGGCCCAGGACGCCCTTCGGCTTAGAGTGTCCCCGTGTTCGGACGCAAGAAGACCCTCAACGAAGACCTCGCACCCACGGCCTCGACGGACGCGTCGGCACGCGCCGGGGCGAAGAACCGGCCCACGCCGAAGCGGCGCGAGCAGGAGGCCCTCAACAAGCGTCCCCTCATCGTCACCGACCGCAAGGCCGCGACGAAGCAGGACAAGACGGCCCGCCGCGAGGCGATGGCCAAGCAGCGCGCCGGCATGATGACGGGTGACGAGAAGTACCTCCCGGCCCGCGACAAGGGCCCCCGTCGCCGGTTCATCCGCGACACCGTCGACGCCCGCTGGAACATCGGCGAGTTCATGCTGCCGATCATGCTGATCGTGCTGCTGCTCAGCTTCGTCCGGACGAACTGGGCCCTGCTGCTCGTCTTCGTCCTCGTCTACGGCCTCATCCTCGTGGCCATCGGCGACGCCCTCCTCATGTGGCGCCGCACGCGCCGCAAGATGGACGACAAGTTCGGTGGCGCCGAGAAGGGTGACGCGTGGTACGCCATCATGCGCGCCTTCCAGATGCGCCGCACGCGCATGCCGAAGCCGCAGGTCGCCCGCGGCGAGCACCCCGCCTGACCCGCCCTCGCCGGGTCGGACGGGGTGCGGCCGACCGCCGCCGTCAGCCCTGCAGGTCGGCGAACGCCAGCGGCGCCCGCGTCACGGCATACGTCGCGAAGTAGAGCTTGTCGACGGAGCCGTCGGCGGCACGCACGACCTCGAGCACCTCGCCGCGCTCCCGGCCCGCCACGGCGCGGAAGCGGTCGGTGCCCTCGGCGGCATACCGCGTCTCCGACAGCGGCTCGTCGTCGGCGAGCCTGGACCACAGCTCGCCGCCGCGCACGAAGAACGTGATCGGCGACCCCTCCGACCACCAGAGGCCGAGGAGCTCGGTCAGGGCGGGCTGAGCCGTCTCGGGCACCCACGCCGCGGTCAGAGCCGGTTCGGCGTCGACGACGGCCTCGACGAGGTCGGTGGCAAGCCCGAGGGTCAGGGCGCCGGAGGTGGCATTGGCGAAGACGATCGCGCCGACTCCGTCCTTGCGCCGGACCCGCAGGCCGGTGAGGAAGCCCGGCATCGCGCCGCCGTGGCCGACATAGACCCGGTCGCCGCGGCGGCCCATCCCGAAGCCGAGGCCGTAGGCACCGCTCCAGCCGTCGACGTCGGTCATGATGATCGGCCGGCACATCTCCTCGACGGTCTCGGGTCGCACGACCCGGTCGTCGGGGTTCGCGACGTAGGCGGCGTAGCGCGCCATGTCGGCGACGGTCGACCACAGGCCACCCAGCGGTGCCGTCGCGTTGAGCGTGAAGAGCGGCTCCTCGCTCGCCGTGCCGGCGTACGGGTCGACCTGGTAGCCGATTGCCCGGTCGTCGGCCGGCGTCAGGCCGGTGCGGTCCATCCCGAGCGGCTCGAGCACCCGCTCGCGGACGACATGCTCCCAGCCCCGGCCCGTGACGCGCTCGACGACCTGGCCGAGGAGGCCGTAGGCGAGGTTGGAGTAGTGGAAGGCGTGGTGGGCGGGGAGCACCTGCTCCGCCTCCTCGAGGCCGGCGAGGAACTCGTCTCGCTCGGGGGCCACGAGGCTCTCCCAGATGTTGCCGACCGGCTCGCGCTGCAGCCCGGAGGCGTGGGCGAGCATCTGCCGCAGCGGGACCCGCGCGTGCTTCGTGCCCGGCACGTACGTCTCGAGCGCGTCGTCGAGGGACAGCAGGCCCTCGTCGCGCAGCGACATGACCGTCAGGGCCGTGAACGTCTTCGTGACCGAGCCGATCATGAACTGCGTGTCGTCGGTGGCGGGCGCGGGCTGCGACCCGAGCCGGGCCGCCCCCACGTGCGCCGACCAGACGAGCGCGCCCTCGCGCACGACGCCGACGCTGACGCCGGGAGAGCGCCAGGTGCGCTGGGCCGTGACGACCCGGGCGAGCAGGTCGCGCTCGAGCCCCGCCGACAGCGCCGTGTCCGACGGGCTGCCGGCGCCGTGCGACGCGCTCACTCCGCGGCCCGCAGGCTCATCGGGCCGTAGACGACGGTGTCGTTCTCGCGCAGGGTGACCGCCTCGACCCCAGCGTCGAGCAGCTCGCGCCACGACTCCCCCAGGTAGCTCTCGGCGTCGCTCTGGGTCGGGAATCCCGAGGTCGTCACGCCCTCACCCTCCACCGGGTTGCCGTGCGCGTCGAGGAACAGCCAGGACCAGTCAGCACTCATGCGGACACCCTAGACGGTATGGAGTGACCGCTCGGGAGCGCTGAGGGGTTGCGGGCCGGGGCCTCACTCACACATGTTCGTGGGTTACCGAGTAGGGGCTGCCTGCTCGGCCTATCCGACAGTTGTGGGAGGCCCCGGTGTTTACCGAGCGTACGAGCGTGGGGCTCGATGTGCACGCACGATCGGTCGCGGCAGCGGCGATCGATGGCGTCACAGGCGAGCTGTTCCAGACGCGATTGACCCCGTCACACGAACACATCCAGTCCTGGCTGGCAGCGCTGCCCGGGCCGGTGGCGGTGGCCTACGAGGCGGGTCCGACAGGGTTCGGGCTGGCGCGGGCCTTGGACGCTACCGGGATCCGGTGCGTGGTCGCGGCCCCCTCGAAGCTGCAGCGCCCAGCCGGTGACCGGGTCAAGACCGACGCCCGGGACGCGGTCCACCTGGCCCGGCTGCTGCGCCTGGACGAGGTCACGGCGGTGACGGTCCCGACACCGGCGACGGAGGCGGCCCGGGACCTGGTCCGTGCCCGTGAGGACTGCCGCGGGGACCTGATGCGGGCCCGACACCGACTGTCGAAGCTGCTGCTGCGCCAGGGCATCGTGTACTCCGACGGTCAGGCGTGGACGGGCGCGCACGAGGCGTGGCTGCGACGACAGCGCTTCGACGCGGCGGCCACCCGGCTGGCGTTCGAGTCCGACTTCGACGCGGTGCTGGCGGTGAGGGCTCGCCGGGACCGGCTCGACGCGGCGATCACGGCGATGGCCGCCGACAGCGAGTTCACCCCGGTCGTGCACCGCCTGGGCTGCCTCCGTGGGGTCAGTACCTTGACCGCGTTCGCCCTCGCCGTCGAGATCGGCGACTGGCACCGGTTCACCGGCAACACGATCGGCTCGTTCGTCGGTCTGGTGCCCAGCGAGCACTCCTCGGGCGCGTCCCGGCTGCAGGGATCGGTGACCAAGGCCGGTAACGGCCACGCCCGGAGGCTGCTCGTCGAGGCAGCCTGGCACCACCGCGCCCGGTACGTCGCAGGCAAGACGATGCGTGACCGGTGGGACCTCGCGTCACCGGCTGCCCGAGCCCGTGGCGATGAGGGCAACCGGCGGCTGCACCACCGGTGGGTCGTCTTCACCGAGCGGCGCAAACGGCACACTGTCGCCAACGTCGCGGTCGCCCGAGAGCTGGCCGGCTGGTGCTGGTCGCTGGCTGTCATGGACGACGACTAAGCACCCCGGAAGCCGCTTCGCCGAGCAGGTGGCCGGTGGCAGCGCGAGGAACGACCCGCGAGCCAACTATGAGCAGCCAATCCCACTGGGACACAGCGACGCTCGACCCTAGACACGCGGTCCCCTTCCTGCCGAACCACCGTCCTGCGGTACCCAACCCGCGCATATCAGTCTGACCGCGCGTCGCCAACGACACGCTCACCAGCCACCTCACGACGAAGCAGAGGCGCCGTCAGGACTCATGGTCCCGACGGCGCCTCACCCTGCCCCTTGACAGGAAGCCACTACATATCAGTTGGCACGCCGTTTGACGGGCGCAGGCCCCGCGTGCGACGGTTCGCCTAACCGAAGGACGATGGGGCAAGCCGGTGTGACTCCGGCGCTGACCCGCAACCGTGATGCCACCTCCCGCCGCCGCGCGGCCCGGGGTGACCAGCCGGAAAACCCGCGTCCCACCGGCTCCTTTGTCAGTCTGTCGTGGAATGCGGACCGGAGTCACCCCGCCGGGCCGGCCGCAGCCAGCAGACCCGACATGGTGTCCCACCGCGAGGAGGAAACCGTGTCCCCTGTCCGTCGTGCCCCGCTCCGAGTCGTGCTCGCCGCGCTCGTCGCCGCCTGCCTCTCGGCCCTCACCATCGCGCCGGCCCACGCCGCCGCGTACCGCTACTGGGGCTTCTACCAGCTCTCCGACGGCGCCTGGACCTTCGCGCAGAAGGGCCCGGACCAGACGACCCCCAAGGACGGCAGCGTCGACGGCTGGCGTTTCGCGGTCGCCGACGAGGCCTCGACGCGCTATCCGCGCGCCGTCCTCACGTTCGAGCAGGTCTGTGGCACCACTGCGGCCGTGTCGGGCAAGAAGCGCGTCGGTCTCGTCGTCGACTTCGGCCGCCCGGCCGATGCCGCCGACGGCGCCACGCCGCCCGAGCCGAAGGCCCTGTGCGCGGTCGTCGCCACGGACGCGACGAGCGCTGCTGTGCTCGCCGTCGCCGGTGACGTGCGCACCGAGAAGGGCCTCGTCTGCGGCGTCGACGGCTACCCGACGAGCGACTGCGGCGGTGCCGTCAAGGAGGTCACCCCCGAGGCCAAGGCCGCCGACCAGCCGGTGACCATCGCCGCTCCGGCGGCCACGCCGTCCGTGTCGGCCTCGACCCCGGCCGCCTCGGGCACCGACGTCGCCGCGGCGCCGACGTCCGGTACGTCGGGGGGGACCGTTGCGGCCTACGTCATCGCGGGCCTCGTCCTGCTCGCGCTCATCGGCTACCTGCTCATGCGCTCGCGGTCGCGCGCTCGCCAGGACGGCTGAGGAGCCACGACGAGCGTGGCGCGACTCCAGCGCAGGGCCCGGCTCCAGCACCCCGCAGCCTGGTGGCTGTGGGGGCTGGGCCTGGCCACCGCTGCGTCGCGCACGACCAACCCGGTGCTCCTGCTGCTCGTCATCGGGGTCTGCGTCCTCGTCGTCGACGAGCGCCATGACCCTGCCACGGTCAACCCGCTGCCCGCCTTCCTCGCCATCGGTGCCGTCATCGTCGCGTTCCGCATCGTCATGACGGCCCTGCTGGGCAACGGCATCGTCGGTGAGACCGTCGTCATGACCCTGCCGAGCGTGCCGCTGCCGGACTGGGCGGCGGGCGTGCGCATCGGCGGGACGGTGACGCTCGAGTCCCTGCTGTATGCCGCCTACGACGCTCTGCGCCTCGCCGCGGTCCTCGCCTGCCTCGGTGCCGCCAACGCGCTGGCGAGCCCGCGCCGACTGCTGAGATACCTGCCCGCCACCCTCTACGACGTCGGCACCGCCGTCGTCGTGGGGCTGACGTTCGCGCCGCAGCTGCTGACCGACGCCCGCGAGGTGCGCGCAGCGCGCACGCTGCGCGGTCGTGACGGCCGCGGCCTGCGCGAGATGGCCCGGCTCACCGTGCCCGTGCTCGAGACCGCGTTCGAGCGGTCGCTCGGGCTGGCGGCGTCGATGGAGTCCCGTGGCTACGGCCGCGCCGTCCGCTCCACGACGACGAGCCGTCGGGCCGCGACGGGGCTCGCCCTCGCCGGCCTCGTCGGGGTCCTCGCCGGTCTCTACGGCCTCCTCGACTCCTCGGCCGGCGGGGTGCTCGGGCTGCCGGTCCTCGTGCTGGGCGCGCTCCTCGCCGGCTCGAGCCTGCTCGTCGGTGCGTCGCGCGACCCCCGGTCGGGCCACCGCCGCGACCGCTGGACGTGGACCGAGACCGTGACGGTCGTCGCGGGCGCCGTGCCCGCCGCGGTCCTCGTCGTCGGCTCGGTGCAGGGCTGGGAGGGCATCGTGCCCAGCCAGCAGGCCGTGCTGCCCGCCGTGCCCCTCGTCGCCGTCCTCGCGCTGCTCGTGGCCGCCCTCCCCGCCTGGCTGTCGCCCCGTCCCCGGGAGGTCGCACCGTGATCACCTTCGAGCACGTGTCGGTGCAGTATGCCGACGCCCCCGCTCCCAGCCTCCACGACGTCACGCTCGGGATCCCCGAGGGCGAGCTCGTCCTCGTCGTCGGCCCCACGGGAAGCGGCAAGTCCACGCTGCTGCGCACCATCAACGGGCTGGTCCCGCACTTCAGCGGCGGCACGCTCACCGGACGCATCACCGTCGACGGGCTCGACACGGCCGAGCACCGACCTCGTGACCTCGCGACGGTGGTCGGCCTCGTCGAGCAGAACCCGTCCTCGACCTTCGTCACCGACGTCGTCGAGGACGAGGTCGCCTACGGCATGGAGACGATGGGGCTGGACTCGACGACGATCCGCCGCCGCGTCGAGGAGACCCTCGACCTCTTCGGGCTGACGCCGCTGCGCGCCCGGGCGTTGCGCACCCTCTCGGGTGGTCAGCAGCAGCGGGTCGCGATCGCCGCGCTCTTCGCCGCCGGCCCTCGAGTCCTCGTGCTCGACGAGCCGACGTCGGCCCTGGATCCCGTTGCGGCAGAGGAGGTCCTGGCCTCGCTCCATCGCATCGTGCACGACCTCGGGGTCACCGTCGTGCTGGCCGAGCACCGGCTCGAACGCGTCGTGCACCATGCCGACCGCGTCGTCCTCGTCGACGAAGGACACGCGTCCGAGCTGCTCGACCCCGCCGAGGCGATGCTCCGCTCCCAGATCTACCCGCCCGTCGTCGGTCTCTCCCGCCTCGTCGGGTGGTCGCCGACGCCGCTGTCCATCCGCGACGCGCGCCGCAAGGCGGCCGCCCTGCGCGAAGCCCTCGGCACGAGCACACCTCGCCCCGTGGCAGACCTCAGGGTGACCGGGCCGGCCGACGCGGTCACCGTCGACGGCCTTCGCGTCTCGCGCGGCGGCCGGGTCGTCCTCGACGGTGTCGACCTCGCCGTGGCGCGTGGCTCGGTGACGACCCTCATGGGCCGCAACGGCGCGGGCAAGTCGACGCTCCTCGGAGCCATCGCGGCCCAGCACCGGCTGGCCGGGGGGACGGTGCGCGTCGGGGCCGGAGGCGTCGACCCGCACGCGAGGTCCGCCCGCGAGCGGGTGCGGACCGTCGGGCTCGTGCCGCAGCAGCCCGAGCTGCTCCTCTACGCCGACACCGTGGCGGCCGAGTGCACCGCGGCCGACGAGGACTTCGGCGCCGCCCCGGGCACGGCCCGCGGCCTGCTCGACCGCATCTCCGGGGGCATCGACCCCACGGTCCACCCGCGCGACCTCTCCGAGGGACAGCGGCTCGAGCTCGCGCTGGCCGTCATCCTCTCGGGGTCGCCCGAGGTGCTCCTGCTCGACGAGCCGACGCGCGGCCTCGACTACGGCGCGAAGAAGCGTCTCGGCGAGATGCTCACCGGACTGGCGGCCCAGGGCACGACCGTCCTGCTCGCCACCCACGACGTCGAGCTGGCGGCCGAGGTCGCCGACCGTGTCGTCATCCTCGCCGACGGGGAGGTCGTCACCGACGGCCCGGCACGCGAGGTCCTCGCGTCCTCGCCGGCCTTCGCCCCGCAGGTGACGAAGGTGCTCCTCCCCCAGACCTGGCTCACCGTGGCCGAGGTCGCGGGCGCCCTCGCGAGGATCGCATGACCGGGCGCCGGGTCATCCCGCTGCGCTGGCCGGCGGTCGTGGCCGTCGCGGTGGTCGGCGTCGTCGGGCTGGTGGCGTTCACCTGGCCCTTCTTCGTCACCGGGGACTTCGCGCGCGACCACGGCAACGACGCGCCCTGGCTCTTCGCCGTCCTCCTCGGGCTGCTCGCGGTCGTCTGCCTCGCGGAGGTCACGGCCGGACGCCTCGACGCCAAGACGATTGCCGTCCTCGGGGTGGCGGCAGCGGCCGGCGGTGGGCTGCGCCTGCTCAGCGCCGGGACCGCCGGGCTCGAGCCGATGTTCTTCATCGTCATCGTGGCCGGGCGTGTGCTCGGGCCCGGCGTCGGCTTCGTCTCCGGCTCCCTCGCCGTCACCACCGGGGCGCTGCTCACGGGGGGCGTCGGCCCGTGGCTCCCCTTCCAGATGATCTGCGCCGGGGGCATCGGGCTCGGTGCCGGTCTGCTGCCGGCCCGCGCGGGAGGACGCGCCGAGCGGTGGGTGCTCGCGGCATACGCCCTCGTGACGGGACTCGCCTTCGGGCTCTTCATGAACCTCTGGTTCTGGCCCTTCCTCGGGACCAACGCGCCCAGCGGGATGGGCTTCGTCCCCGGAGCACCGCTCTCGGAGAACCTCGCCCACTACGGCCTCTTCTACCTCGCGACGTCCCTCGCGTGGGACCTGCCGCGGGGGGTGCTCAACGCGGTCCTCGTCCTGCTGGCCGGTCCGGCGCTGCTCCGCGTCTTCCGCCGCGGAGCCCGACGGGCGGCCTTCGGGGTGCCGGTCGTCTTCGAGCCGGCACGGGCGTCGGGCGCCGACGTCGACTCGCCGCTGCAGGGCGCCGGCGGCGCCCGGTGAGCCGCGCGCACGGAGCCCGCACGACGACCCTCGTCACGGGGCCGGTGCGCAGCGGCAAGAGCCGGCACGCCGAGGACCTCGTCGCGGACCACGACGACGTCACGTATGTCGCGACCGGTCGTCGGGCCGATGCGTCCGACCCCGAGTGGAGCCGGCGCGTGGAGGACCACCGGACGCGCCGTCCCGCGACGTGGCGGACCGTTGAGACGACGGACGTGGTCAGGGTGCTCGACGCTGCCACGGGCCCGGTCCTCGTCGACTGCCTCGGCACGTGGCTCACGGCCCTCGTCGATGCCGCGAGCTGGGACGACCTCGCTGCTGCGGCCGACGCCGTGCGTCGCGAGGGCGACCGGCTCGTCGAGTCACTCTGCACCGCAACGGTGCCCGTCGTCATCGTGACGAACGAGGTCGGTTGGTCCCTCGTGGCGACCACGGCCTCGGGGCGCCTCTTCCAGGACGAGCTGGGCCGCCTCAACGCCCTCGTCGCGGCGGTGGCGGCGCGCATTCATCTCGTCGTCGCCGGACGCGTCGTCGACCTCAGCGACGCCCCCGTCGTGCCCAGCAAGCCCCGCCCGAGGACGCTCGATGCGTGACGCCTGGCGTCTCGCGTTCGGCACCTTCACCGCGGTCCGCGTCGGCCCTCCGGAGCACGTCACCGACGTCGTGCTCGGCCGCGCCATGCTGCTCGCGCCCCTGACGACGGCGCCCGCTCTCCTCGCCTTGGCCGCCCTGGGCACGGTGTCGACGACGGGCTGGGCTCCCGCCCGCGTCGTGGCCGTGCTGGCCCTCGTCGTCACGGCGCTGCTGTCGCGGGCGCTGCACCTCGACGGGCTCGCGGACCTCGCCGACGGGCTCACCTCCGGGCACGACCCTGCGCGGTCGCTCGAGGTCATGCGACGCGGCGACACCGGTCCGGCAGGTGCTGCGGCGGTCGTCCTGGCCCTCCTGCTCGACGCCGCCTGCCTCACGACCCTCCTCGGCGRTGCCCTCGGCACGGCGATGGCCGTCGTGGCCCTCGTGGCGAGCCGCATCGCGTGCGCGGTGTGCACGCGGGACGGCATACCTCCGGCCCGTGCCGACGGGCTCGGTCAGGGCGTCGCCGGCACCGTGTCCCGGGCGCACCTGCTGGGCCTCGTCGCCGCGGTCGCCCTGCTGGCCGGCCTCGCGGTCGCGGCCCTGTCGGCTGTGCTCGGCGACACGTCCTGGGCCGGCGGCGTCGGGGCGGTCGCTGTCGTCCTCGTCTCGGTCGCCGGGGCCGTCGTCACGCGACGGCACGCGGTCCGGCGCCTGGGCGGGGTCACCGGAGACGTCATCGGCGCCGCGATCGAGGTCGCCCTGGCCGCCGGTCTCGTCACGGCCGCTCTGGTCGTCACAGCCCTCCCCCACCCCTGACCGTCGAAAGGCCAGACTTCGCGGGTGCGACCCCGTCGAGGGGCCACTCTTCGCGAGTGCGTACCCGTCGAAAGGCCAGAAGTCGCGTCCGCGAACGTCTCGAAAGGCGCGGCGGGCCAGCGCCATCGCCCACTCGACGACCGAGGACCGAGAACCCGCAGACTCTGGCCTCTCGACGGTTGACGAGGGCCGGTCGGTCAGCGGCGGAGACGTGCTGCGACGGGTCCTGGCAGCCGGCTGCGCCAGTCGGTCTTGGGCGACTCGCGCCGCACCTCGGCGATGCGCTCGCGACGGGCGCGTTCGACCGCCGGGGACTCGAGCGCGGGCCACGGCTCGGACCTCTGGGTCGCCCGGGCCAGCACGAGGTCGGCCAGCTCCGGGTTCAGCGCCAGCAGCGGGCCGTGCAGACGAGTGCCGAGGATCGACCCGGCGAGGACACCCTCGGTCGTGCCACCGACGGCGTCCTCGGTGCGGTTGCCCGACCCGGCCTCGAGCGTGAAGAGGGCGCGCGCGCCGTCCTCGCGGACCGTGCGCAGGTCGTTGGCCTCCCAGCCGATGAGGGCGGGCAGGTCGAGAGAGGCATCCGGTCGGGTCACGACGGTGCCGGTGACCTCGGGAGCCGAGTGGATGCTGACCGGCGCGAGACCAAGGCCCTGGTGCCGCGCACCGGCCGGGTCGACCCACGAGCGAGCGATCGCGTCGAGACCGGCGTCGACGGCGAGCAGCACCGCGCCGTCCGAGACCCGTGCCGCCAGGTCGGTCGAGGTGAGCGCCTCGACGAGCGCCGCCACGCCGCCACGTCCGGTGCCGCCGACGAGGTAGACGTCGGCGTCGACGAAGGAGTCGGCCCGGTCGACCGTGACGGTCTCGACCGACAGGTCACGGGCGGCCCCGCGGCGCACGAGCGCGCTCGCGTTGGCCTCGTCGGCCGCGGCGACCGTGGCGAGCGGGAAGAGCGTGGCCACGGTGAGTGCCCTGCTCAATGGGTGCCTCCTCGGAACTGCTTGGAGATGCGGCGGAAGGCCGGGTAGTTGCAGGCCACCATCACCTCGCCCGGTGCGTGCGCGCGAACGGCCGACTCGATGTCGGGGGCCTCGACGACGTCGGCGCCGGCCGCGTCGAGGATCGCCACCGCGTCCGCCGTGCGCCCGCCCGTGACGGCGACACGCTCGCCGGCGAGGCGCTGGAACGGCGCTTCCCACATCGTGGCGGTGTCCTTGGGTCCGAAGGGGTCGACGGCCACGACGAGCGGCCGGTCGGTCGAGACGGCGACGTCGATCGCCTCGGCCCACCCGGCGGGGTTCTTGAGCATGAGCAGGCGCGCGGCGTGGTCGCCGAGGCGGTAGGGCGCGTAGCGTCCGTCGACGTCGGCGACGGCGCTGACCCGCTCGGCGGCCTCGGCCACGTCGACGCCGAGGGCGTCGGCGGCCGCGAGGGCGAAGGCGCCACCCACCGGGCCGGTGCGGCCGGGCACCGTGACCTCGATCCGGGTGCGCTCCCCCGCGTGCTCGACGGCCCAGCCGTCCCCGTCGGGCACGACCTTCCAGTCGGGCTCGGGCCGCGAACGCCGGCAGCCGGGGCAGCTCCACGAGTCGTCGGTGAAGTCCTGGACCGAGCCGCAGGCCGGGCAGATGAGGGCGTCACCGCGCCAGTAGAGACCGCCGCTGACGCCGATGCGGTGCGGCGCGGTCTCGAAGGCCCAGCTGACGAGCGGGTCGTCGACGTTGACGATGGCGACGCAGTCGTCGGGCAAGGCGGCGGCGGTGCGGCGCCAGTGCTCGAGCGTGCTCCTGAGCGAGACGCCGCGGGTGTACTCGCGCGAGCTGTTGAGCACGACGACCGCCTTGGGCCGGGTGCCGCGTGCGACGGGCTCGAGGTAGACCTCGTCGACCTCGAGGGCTGCGAGCCCGGACGTGCGGTCGGCCGAGAGGGCGGTGACGATGCCATCGGTCATGTTGGCGCCGGTCGTGTTGCTCACGACCGCGCCGCCGGGCGTGATCGCCGCAGCGACGAGGGCCGTCACGGTGCTCTTGCCGTTCGTCCCGGTGACGAGGACGCTGCGCCGGTCACCGGCCACGGCGCGGAGCACCTGCGGGTCGACGCGGAGGGCGAGGCGGCCACCGATCATGGAGCCGGAGCCCTTGCCGAGGGCCTGCGAGAGCCGTCCCGCCGACCGTCCCGTGGCCAGCGCCAGGCGGGCGCGGAGCGGATCGCGTGCGTCAGACAAAAGCGGTTACCCTTCTCGACATCGTGGGTCGCGCCGCTCGGCAGCGAGGGGCGACCGCTCGGTGACATGCCAGATCGACAAGCCAGATCGTAGCCGCAGCACCGGTTCTCCCGGTCCGCGGGTGGACGAGGAGGAGACCGCGTGCGAGCCACCGATGTCGGGATCGAGATCGGGACGGGGCACTCGGGTCCACTCAACGCGATCACCGACGTCGAGGGCGTCCGGGTCGGCTACAGCACGATCGTCCACGGTGAGGGCGAGATGACGGTCGGGCAGGGCCCGGTGCGCACCGGCGTCACCGTCGTGCTCCCCCACGGCGGCCGCGCCTCCACCGAGCCGGTCTTCGCCGGCTACCACCGGCTCAACGGGTTCGGCGAGCTGACCGGCCTCGAGTGGCTGCACGAGTCGGGCATGCTCTCGAGCCCCATCGCCCTGACCAACACCGACAGCGTCGGGGTCGTGCGCGACTCCCTCATCGCCCGCGAGACCCGCGTGCCCGGGCGGATGCCGATCATGCTGCCGGTCGTCGGCGAGACGTGGGACGGCATCCTCAACGACATCAGCGGACAGCACGTCACCCGCGAGCACGTCCATGCCGCCTTCGACGACGCGCGAACGGGCGTCATCGCGGAGGGCAACGTCGGCGGTGGCACGGGCACGCAGTGCTACGGCTTCAAGGGCGGCACCGGCACGGCCTCGCGGGTCGTCGACCTCGGCGACCGCCACTTCACGGTCGGCGTCCTCGTCCAGGCCAACCACGGCGATCGCAAGCACTTCGAGGTCAACGGCGTGCCGATCGGGCACGTGCTGACGAAGAAGGTCGTGCCCTTCCCGCGCATGTCCGAGATCACCCGGGTGCCGCCGCCGGGCACCGGGTCGGTGCTCGCCGTCGTCGCGACGGACGCGCCCCTGCTCCCCCACCAGCTCAATCGGCTCGCCCAGCGAGCCGGGCTCGGCATCGCGAAGTTCGGCGCCCGCGGTGACAACTACTCCGGCGACCTCATGATCGCCTTCTCGACGGCCGCGCACGGGATGCCCGACCAGGGCCCCGGCGCCCGCACCGAGATCGGCATGCAGGTCGAGATGCTCGCCCTCGAGTACTTCGACGCGATGTTCGGAGCCGTCATCGAGGCCACGGCCGAGGCCATCCTCAACGCGATGCTCCAGGCCGAGACGATGGAGGGCCGCGACGGACTGACGATCCACGCCCTCGACGGCGAACGACTGGCGAGCATCCTCGACCGCCACGGCAGGCGCCGCTTCTCGCTGCGCGAGTAGCGACTGACCAGCCCCGCTCACGACGTGTGCCGGGTGGCGCACTGACCGCGCCACCCGGCATACGTCGTCGGTGAAGGGGACTCAGCCCTCGCGGACCTGCACCTGGACGAACGGCGGCTTGACCACGGTGGCCTCGAGGGCACGGCCGCGCACGTCGATGGACACCGTCTCGCCGTCGGCGATCTCGGGGTTCAGCAGCGCCAGCGCGATGCCCTGCTTGAGCGTGGGCGAGAAGGTGCCGGAGGTGACCTCGCCGGCTGCCGCGCCGTTCCACGAGACGGTGCAGTGCGCCCGCGGGATGCCGCGGCCGGTCACGAGCAGGCCCCGCATGAGGCGCGTCGGGTTGGCCCGCTCGGCCTCGAGGGCCTGCTTGCCCCAGAAGGTGTCCTTCTTCCAGCCCACGGCCCAGCCGGCGCGAGCCTGGACGGGTGAGATCTGCAGCGACAGGTCCTGTCCGTGCAGCGGGTAGCCCATCTCGGTGCGGAGCGTGTCGCGCGCACCGAGGCCGCACGGCTTGCCGTCGAACGGCTCGAGCGCCGCCACGAGGGCGTCCCAGAGCGCCGGGGCGTCGTCCCAGCGCGGGACGAGCTCGTAGCCGCGCTCCCCGGTGTAGCCGGTGCGGCAGACGATGACGGGCCGGCCCTGCCAGTCCGCCTCGACGAAGGACATGTAGTCGTGGCCGGTCGGCAGCCCCAGGGACTCGAGCACCTCGTCGCTCTTCGTGCCCTGGACGGCGATGACGCCGTAGTCGCGGTGCAGGTTCGTGACGGTGATGCCCTCCGGCGCGGCGGCCTGCAGGCGGCGCACGACCTCGGCGGTGTTGGCCGCGTTGGGGATGAGGAAGACGTCGTCGTCGGACTTGAGGTAGACGATGAGGTCGTCGACGACGCCGCCCGCGTCGTCGCAGCACAGGGTGTACTGCGCCGAGCCCGGCTGGATGCGGCGCACGTCGTTGGTCAGGCACGCGTTGACGAAGTCGGCCGCGCCGGGACCCGTCACCGAGGCCTTGCCGAGGTGGCTCACGTCGAACACGCCGACGCGCTCGCGCACCGCGGTGTGCTCGGCGACGACGCCGCCGCCGGGGTACTCGATCGGCATGTCCCAGCCACCGAAGTCGGCCATCTTCGCGCCGAGGGCGACGTGGCGGTCGTGCAGGGGTGAGGTCAGCGGGGAGGTCGTCCCCGACGTCGCTGTCGTCATGGGCGCCAACCTACCGCCCGGCGGGTGTGCCGCCTCCGCTCGTTATCATCGAACGCCGCCACCCGCGGCGGTGTCGTGAAGCCGACCGGCGCACGAAACCGTGCACCGGCGACGCACCACCGACGCACCCCTCATGACGTGCTCCGACTGTGCGCCCGTCAGCACCTCGACAAAGGAGTCCTTCGTGGCCAACCTGACCATCTCGAACCGCTCGGCCGCCGACACGGCCGGCGACGCGCTCGTCGTCGCGCTCGTCCCCGGTGACGGCGGTGCCGCTCTGGCGCCCGGCCACGGACTTCCCCGCAAGACCGTCGCCCACCTCAAGTCCGTCGTCACCGACCTCGAGCTCGCCGGCAAGGTCGGCGAGGTCACGACCCTCGCGGCCGTGCCGGAGGTCGCCGCCACGCTCGTCGTGCTCGCCGGTGTCGGCGAGCTGTCCGGCGACGCGTCCGCCCTCGAGGACGTCCGCAAGGGCTTCGGTGGCGCGATCCGCAGCCTGAGCCGCAAGAAGAAGGTCGCGGTCGTCGTGCCCGGCACGTCCGTCGAGATCGTCTCCGCCGTCGCCGAGGGCGTGGCCCTCGGGGCGTATGCCGTGTCCAAGGCGGGGACGCGCAGCACCGATGCCGTCGACGCGGTCGCCCTCGTCGGCCCGGCCGACGCCGCCTCGCGTCGCGCGGTCAAGCGCGCTGCCGCGCTCGGCGAGGCCGTCGCCTACACGCGCGACCTCGTCAACCTCCCGCCGAACCTGCTCTACCCGGAGACCTTCGTCGACTCGCTCGCCGACCGCGTCAAGGGCACCAAGGTCAAGCTCAAGTCCTACGACATGAAGGCGCTCCGGGCCGGCGGTTTCGGGGGCACCGTGGGCGTCGGCCAGGGCTCGGCCAACGAGCCGCGGATCGCCGTCCTCAGCTACACCCCGACGCGTCCCAAGGCGTCCATCGCCTTCGTCGGCAAGGGCATCACCTTCGACTCGGGCGGCCTCTGCATCAAGCCGGCCAACGGGATGCTGACGATGAAGTGCGACATGGCTGGAGCGGCCGCCGTCGCCGGTGCCGTCCTCGCCATCGCCGAGCTCGGTCTCCCGATCGCCGTCACCGGCTACCTCGGCCTGGCCGAGAACATGCCGAGCTCCACGGCCCAGCGGCCGAGCGACGTCGTGACGATGCGTGGCGGGACGACCGTCGAGGTGCTCAACACCGACGCCGAGGGCCGCATGGTCCTCGGTGACTGCATCGCCCTGGCCTCGGAGACCAAGCCCGACGCCATCGTCGACATCGCGACCCTCACCGGTGCGCAGGTCGTCGCGCTCGCCAACACGGCCGCCGTCATGGGCAACGACGACGACTTCCGCACCCGGGTCCTCGACGCTGCGTCGACGGTCGGCGAGGCCATGTGGCCGATGCCGCTGCCGACCGAGCTGCGTCCGGGCCTCGACTCGATCAACGCCGATCTCGCGCACAAGGGCGGCGCCGAGGGCGGCATGCTGACCGCCGGCATCTTCCTCGGCGAGTTCGTCGGCGAGGGCATCCCGTGGAGCCACCTCGACATCGCCGGACCGGCCTACAACGACAAGGCACCGACGGGCTACTGGCCCAAGGGCGGCACCGGCTTCGKGGTGCGCACCCTCGTGGGGCTCGCCGAGTCCTACGTCTGACGCCGACGTGCGAGAGGCCCCGTTCCGTGACGGAACGGGGCCTCTCGGCGTGTGCGGCTGGGGTCAGCCGCCGGACTTGCGACGGAACATCTGCTGGGCCTTGGCGGGGCCGTGTGCACCGTGCACCTTGGTGCGGTCGTGGTCGTCGGAGACGTCCTTGCCACCGTGGGCGTGCTTCTTGTCGAGGGCCGCACGGAACTTGGCCTTCATCTCCTCGCTGGGACCGCTGGATTCGCCATCCTGCTTCGACATTCGAGAACCTCCTGTGTGCTGTGGCGCCGAATCCGGCACGGACTGAACGCTTTTCACCCTGTCAGCGAACCGGGACCCGGTCCACCCCTTTTGCCCGGCAACCGACCACGAGGTCGTATGCCGTGTCGCCGGGTCAGGCGTCACCCTGACGTCGGCGCTTGCTCCACTCGCGCATCCGGTTGGGATAGCCCGTCTTGTTGACGTCGTAGACCGGGACGCCGAGCTTCTGGCTGATCTCGAAGCCGTCCTTGGGCGAGGGCACGGCGCGACGCGTCCACTCCCCGTCCCACGCGATGAGCACGATGGTCGTGGGGCTGACGCTCGTGGCGGGCTCGACGTAGGCCTCGACACCGAGCCGGGACTCGACGAACGCGCGCAGGTGCTGGTCGACCGCCTTCCGGTCGATCTCCATCTGCGGCCCGTCGGACCGGCCGGGGAAGGGATTGCCCTTGCGGCTGCCGCGTCGTGAGAACCAGCCCATGGCGGCACTGTACGGGGTCGACCCGTGCTCACCACCACAGCGCGCCGGGAGGCGTGACCTGCCTGTGACGTCTCATCCGATCAATGACAAGATGCTCTTGCACGCCCACCCGTACGCCCACCCACGCGTACGCCAGAACGTCCGCGGACTCCTGCTGCACGACGGCGGGAGCAGGCGATTCACCCGAAGGAGCACATGCACATGCCGGCTGGTGCCGCAGGCGACTACGACGTCGTCATTCTCGGTGGAGGGTCCGGCGGCTACGCCTGTGCCCTGCGGTCGGCAGAGCTGGGGCTCTCCGTGGCACTCGTGGAGAAGGGGCGTCTGGGCGGCACGTGCCTGCACCAGGGCTGCATCCCGACCAAGGCGCTGCTCCACGCCGCCGAGGTTGCCGACGTCGCCCGCGAGGGTGCGAGCTTCGGGGTGAAGACGACCTTCGAGTCCGTCGACATGTCGGGCGTCAACGCCTACAAGGACGGCGTCATCAGCCGCCTCTACAAGGGACTCCAGGGTCTCGTGAAGGCCGCGAAGATCGACTACGTCGAGGGGTCGGGCGTCCTCGACGGGCCCCACACCGTCGTCGTCGGCGACCGCCGCATCACCGGTCGCAACGTCGTGCTCGCCACCGGCAGCTATGCGAAGTCGCTCCCGGGGCTCGAGATCGGCGGCCGCATCATGACGAGCGAGCAGGCCCTCGCCATCGACCACGTGCCGGCCCGGGTCGTGGTGCTTGGTGGCGGTGTCATCGGCGTCGAGTTCGCCTCCGTCTTCAAGAGCTTCGGCTCCGAGGTGACGATCGTCGAGGCGCTCCCGCGTCTCGTCGCGGCCGAGGACGAAGCCATCAGCAAGCAGCTCGAACGCTCCTTCCGCAAGCGCAAGATCGCCTTCAAGACCGGTGTGCGCTTCGCCGGCGCGACCCAGCAGGGCGACGTGGTCACGGTGTCGCTCGAGTCGGGCGAGACCATCGAGGCCGACCTGCTCCTCGTCGCGGTCGGGCGCGGCCCGGTCACCGAGGGCCTGGGCTACGAAGACGCCGGCGTCACCGTCGACCGCGGCTTCGTGCCCACCGACGAGCGGCTGCGCACCAGCGCCGCGGGCGTCTACGCCGTCGGTGACATCGTGCCCGGCCTCCAGCTCGCGCACCGCGGCTTCGCCCAGGGCATCTTCGTCGCCGAGGAGATCGCAGGCCTCGCTCCCGCTGCCATCGACGAGATGGGCATCCCCCGCGTCACGTACTGCGACCCCGAGATCGCGAGCGTCGGACTCACCGAGGTCCAGGCCCGCGAGAAGCACGGTGACGTCGCGACGTACGAGTACAACCTCGGCGGCAACGGCAAGTCCCAGATCCTCGGCACCCAGGGCTTCGTCAAGCTCGTGCGGCAGGTCGACGGACCCGTCGTCGGCGTCCACATGATCGGCGCCCGGATGGGCGAGCAGATCGGCGAGGCACAGCTCATCGTCAACTGGGAGGCGCACCCGGAGGACGTCGCCGGTCTCATCCACGCGCACCCCACACAGAACGAGGCGCTCGGCGAGGCACACTTGGCCTTGGCGGGTAAGCCCCTGCACGCACACGCTTGAGCCAGAAACTGGGAAGAGGAGAAAACACGTCATGTCAGAACGCGTGACCATGCCGGCCCTGGGTGAGTCAGTCACCGAGGGGACCGTCACCCGCTGGCTGAAGAACGTCGGTGACCGCGTCGAGGTCGACGAGCCGCTGCTCGAGGTCTCGACCGACAAGGTCGACACCGAGATCCCCTCCCCTGTGGCGGGCACCCTCCAGGAGATCCTCGCCCAGGAGGACGACACCGTCCCCGTCGGCGCCGATCTCGCCGTCATCGGCGACGGCGAGGCTCCCGCGTCCGGTGGCGACGCCCCGGCCGCGGAGCAGGCCCCCGAGCCCGAGCAGGCCGCCCCGGCACCCGAGGCCCCGAGCACCGAGCAGGAGCCGCAGGCCGCGACCAGCGAGCCCGAGGCCGAGCAGGCCGAGGCGCCCCAGGCTGCTGCGTCGTCGTCCGGTGGTGGCGACGGCCAGACCGTGACCATGCCGGCGCTCGGCGAGTCCGTGACCGAGGGCACCGTCACCCGCTGGCTGAAGTCCGAGGGCGACGAGGTCGCCGTCGACGAGCCGCTCCTCGAGGTCTCGACCGACAAGGTCGACACCGAGATCCCGTCGCCGGTCGCCGGCACCCTGACCAAGATCCTCGTCCAGGAGGACGACACCGTGCCGGTGGGTGCCGACCTCGCCGTCATCGGCGGTGGTGCGGCCGCCGCGGCCACCGAGCCCGCCAAGGCACCCGAGCCCGAGCCGGAGAAGGCACCGGAGCCGGAGCCCGAGCCGGAGAAGGCACCGGAACCCGCCGCCGAGGCACCGAAGGCTCCGGCCCAGGAGCAGCCGGAGGAGGCGACGCAGGAGGCTGCCGGCAAGCCGGCCGACGCCGAGCGCGCCCCCGCCCAGCAGTCCCCCGAGGCCGCCGCACCGACGGCATCGGCTGCGACTCCGTCGCGCGACGACGCCGCCGCCTACGTCACGCCGCTCGTGCGCAAGCTCGCGAACCAGCACGGTGTCGACCTCGGGTCGATCACCGGCACGGGCGTCGGCGGTCGCATCCGCAAGCAGGACGTGCTCGACGCCGCCGAGGCCGCGAAGGCCCCGGCTCCCGCCCCGGCAGCCCCGGCTGCCGCGCCCGCCGCCCCCGCGGCATCCGCTCCGTCGGGTGCCTCGTCCGCTGCGGCGGCGGTCTCGCCGAAGCGCGGCACGCGCGAGAAGATGACGCGCCTGCGCAAGGTCATCGCGACCCGCATGGTCGAGTCGCTCCAGGTCTCGGCCCAGCTGACGACCGTCGTCGAGGTCGACCTCACGAAGGTGGCCCGCCTGCGCGCCAAGGTCAAGAGCGACTTCGAGGCACGGGAGGGCACGAAGCTCAGCTTCCTGCCGTTCCTCGCCCTCGCCGCCACCGAGGCGCTCAAGGCGCACCCGATGGTCAACGCGAGCATCGACGGCGACGAGGTCGTCTACCACGGCAGCGAGAACCTCTCGATCGCCGTCGACACCGAGAAGGGCCTCATCGTCCCGGTCGTCAAGAACGCCGGTGACCTCAACATCGCCGGCCTCGCCCGGGCGATCGCCGACGTCGCTGCGCGCACGCGCAGCAACAAGATCACGCCCGACGACCTGGCCGGTGGCACCTTCACCATCACCAACACCGGCAGCCGCGGCGCGCTCTTCGACACGCCGATCATCAACCAGCCGCAGGTCGCCATCCTCGGCACCGGCGCGATCGTCAAGCGGCCCGTCGTCGTCACCGACGCCGACGGCGGCGAGACCATCGCGATCCGCTCGATGATGTACCTCGCGCTGTCCTACGACCACCGCATCGTCGACGGGGCCGACGCCGCTCGGTTCCTCGGCACGATGAAGGCCAGGCTCGAAGAGGGCCAGTTCGAGGCCTGAGGTCGCCTGCATGAGGAGCACCCCATGACGAAGCGCGTCGCCGTCACCGGCTCGTCCGGCCTGATCGGCGGCGCGCTTCGTCGTGCGCTCGCCGAACGCGGCGACGAGGTCGTGCGCCTCGTGCGCCACACCACCTCCGCCCCGGACGAGGTCCAGTGGGACCCCAGCCGTGGCCGTATCGACGAGCGGGCGCTCGACGGGGTCGACGCGGTCGTCAACCTCGCCGGCGTCGGCATCGGCGACCGACGGTGGAACCCCGAGCACAAGCGCGAGGTCGAGCGCTCGCGCACGGACGCGACCGGCACGGTGGCCCAAGCCCTGGTCGCCCACCGCGACCGCACCGGCGAGGCCATCCGTCTCGTCAACGCGTCGGCCGTCGGCTACTACGGTGACCGGGGCGAGGAGCACCTGCCCGAGACGAGCGAGCCGGGACAGGACTTCCTCTCCGGCGTCGTCGTGCGGTGGGAGGGCGCAGCGCAGCCGGCTGTCGACGCGGGTCTCCCCGTCGCCTTCGTCCGCACCGGGCTCGTCATGGCTCCGGAGGGCGGCGCTTTCGAGCAGGTCGTCCTGCTCGGACGTCTCGGCCTCGGCGGCCCGATGGGGTCGGGGCGCGAGTGGTGGCCGTGGATCACCCTCGTCGACGAGGTCCGCGCGATCCTGCACCTCGTCGACCATCCGGAGCTCGCCGGCCCGTTCAACCTCGTCGCGCCCGGGGTCGCCCGACAGGGTGAGATCGCGTCGGCCATCGGTTCGGCGCTGTCACGCCCGGCCTTCGTCCCCGCACCCCGCTTCGCCCTGCGCGCCGTCATCGGCGAGTTCGCCGACTACGTCGTCGCGAGCCAGCGGGYCGAGCCCGAGGCCCTGCTCGCCTCCGGCTTCACCTTCGAGCA
The DNA here is from genome assembly GCF_052113925.1 of Terrabacter sp. RAF57. Taxonomy (NCBI): domain Bacteria; kingdom Bacillati; phylum Actinomycetota; class Actinomycetes; order Micrococcales; family Intrasporangiaceae; genus Terrabacter; species Terrabacter sp. RAF57. The sequence continues at coordinate 28,792 of NZ_JBFRDT010000029.1, forward strand.
CCCCGACCTCGACGGGGCCGTCAGGTGGCTGGTGAAGCGCTGATCGCGCTGATCCGCCACCCCTCGGACCCGCGCACGAGCCGGAAGTCGAGCTGACGGCCGGCGTCCGCCGGTCTCACGAGCCGTGCACCACCCCCGCTGACGACGACGTATGCCGTCCAGTCGACCCGGGCGCGCACGACCGCCTCCGTGGGTGACCCCGTCACGAAGGCCGCTTCGGCGACCTCGAGCCGCAGCCCCTCCCAGCGCGCCCGGGCGTCGACGAGCCCCGAGACCAGGGCCCGGTCGCTGGACAGGCTCGGTGAGCCGGGCGCGTGGACCCGGGCCAGTGCCGTCGCGTCCCGCCCGACGAGGGCGGCCGACCGCCGGTCGCTCAGGGCCTGCATCACGTCCTCCGGCCGCGCCGAGGGGCTCGTGGCGTCCCGCAGCACCCGGTCCGCCGCGCTGTCGCCCGGAGCCTGCGATGCCGTCGGAACCGCCGGTGTCGTCGGCGTCGACGAGGTCGACGAGGTCGACGAGGTCGACGAGGTCGAGGCTGGCGTCGGCGTCGCGGGATCCCGGGCCGCCCACGCCCACCCCGCGGCGGCCACCAGCGGCACCGCGACGAGCGCCGCCGTGACGGCCCGGCGAGGCCACCTGCGGAAGTCCTGCTCTGCGGGTGCCGGCTCGCGCCCGGCCTCGGCCCGGAGCCGGTGGGTCAGTGCCGAGGCCTGGTCGGCCCCGACGACGACCTCGACGGGCTCGGCCGGGACGGCGTCGTAGACGAGGCCGGCCAGCTCGGCCGCACGCGGACGTCGGGTCGGGTCGGGGTCGATGGCCGCCGCGACGACGGCGGCGAGCTCGGGACCGACGTGGCTGACGATGATCTCCTCGTCGAGCCGCACCATCGTGTCCGGCGCTCCGTTGCCGGTGAGGCAGAACCACGCGACGGCGCCGAGGGCGTACACGTCGGAGGACTCGTCCGGCGCCGCGCCGAGGAGCACCTCGGGAGCGATGTATCCGGTCGTGCCGTGCACGGCGCCGGGCTCGCGCCCGGGCACGCGCACGGCGCCGAGGTCGAGCAGGACGGGGCGTCCGTCGGAGGTCAGGGTGACGTTGGACGGGGAGATGTCGGCGTGCACCCCGCCCGCCGCGTGGAGGTGGGCGACGGCCTCGCAGACCGGAGTCAGGACGGTGACGACCTCGCCCGCGCGCAGGTGTCCGCGACTGCGCACCATCGCGGACAGCGTTGCCCCGGTGACGAGGTCGAAGACGAGGGCCTCGCGACCGTCGGCGAGCGGCACGACCGACCGGAGCGGCACGAGGTGGTCGTGCTGCACGGCCAGCAGCACCTGCTGCTCGGCGAGTGACTGCTGCCGGTCGAGCTCGTCGCGGACGAGGTGCGGCACCTTGATCGCCACCCGACGCCCCGTCGCGTCGACCCCCGACCACACGACCGCCGAACCGCCCGTCCCGATGACGGCGTCGACACGGTGCCCCGGCACGTGGGGACGCTCCGGCGGCTGCTCCGGTCGCTTCTCTCGCTCGTGCTCGGTCACCCGACCATGCAAGCAGCGCCGCGCCGGGCCGCGGGCGCGTCGTCCACAGCGTTCCGACGAGGACCGCACCCGACGACGGACCGGGTCACCCGGCATCCACCCGCGGTCGGTGTCGGGCCCGCCCTCAGGGGGTCTGGCCGGGCGTCACGACGTCGACGACCCTGCGGTCCCGGGCGCTGGTCCGTGCGGCGTCGACGACGGCGAGGACGTGCACGGCATCGCGCGGGTCGACCGGCATCGTCGCCTGCGGGTCCGACGAGACGAGGGCGGCCGCGACGGCCCGGTAGAAGTTCGCCTGGTCGGCGTCGGTCACGACGGGTCCCCGCTCGCGCTCGTCACCGCGCACGATCCAGCCGATGGCGTCCCCGTCGTTCTCGAACTCGGTGAACGCGCTGACGTCGTCGACCTGGCGGCCGATGACGAAGGAGCCCGCCGAGCCGTTGACGCGGGCGCGAGGGCCGGGAGCCCCGTTGACCGAGCTCGACATGACGTGGCTGACGACCCCCGAGGTGTGCCGGCACGCGAGGAAGGTGTCGTCGTCGGCGACCGTCGTGCGGGAGTCGACCTCGGCATAGACCGACTCGACCTCACCGTGCAGGAGCACCGCCTGGTCGACGAGGTGGGTCTGCAGGTCGAGGAGCAGACCGCCGCCCTCCGCGGCGGTGACCTGCTCGCGCCACCTCTGCTTGGGCACGGGACGCCAACGGTCCCAACGGTATTCAGCCCTCCAGATGTCACCGACGAGATCGTCGTCGCGCACGATGCGCAGCGCGGCCAGCTCGGGGTCGAAGCGCCGGTTGTTGAAGACCGTGAGGGGCACGCCGTGGTGGGCGGCGAGGTCGACGACGTCGAGGGCACGGCTCGCGTCCACGGCGAGCGGCTTGTCGACGACGAGCGGGATGCCCGCCTCGATGACGCGCTCGGCCTGCTCGGCGTGCACGCCGCTCGGTGACGCGAGGACGACGAGGTCGAGGCCGTCGATCCCGAGGAGCGTCTCGAGGTCGGGGACGACCTCGGCGCCCGGGAGGTCGGCCCGCACCTCGTCGGCACGGGTCGCGTTCGACGTCGAGACGGCTGCCACCGTGAGCCCCGCGCGCCCGATGAGCGGTGCGTGGATGCCCCGGCCGGCCGAGCCGTAGCCGACGAGTCCGACACGCAGCGGGGTGGGCGGGGACGGCTCGGTGGCAGGCATTCCGGCATCGTATGCCGCCCGGCGTAGGGTGGCCGCATGCGCTTCGTCCACCTCGGTCTCGACCCCGACTTCGTCGACTACGAGCAGGCGTGGCAGGTCCAGCGCGACACCCACGCGAAGGTCGTCGCGGGCGAGGAGCCCGACACCGTCTACCTTCTCGAGCACCGCGTCGTCTACACCGCGGGCAAGCGCACCGAGCCGCAGGAGCGCCCCAACGACGGCACGCCCGTCATCGACGTCGACCGCGGCGGCAAGATCACCTGGCACGGTCCGGGCCAGATCACCGGCTACCCGATCGTCCGGCTCCCCGCGCCCATCGACGTCGTCGGCTACGTCCGGCACATCGAGGAGATGATGATCCGCGTCTGCGCCGACTTCGGCGTCGAGGCCGGTCGCGTCGAGGGCGAGAGCGGCACGTGGATCGCCGCCGACGACCGCGGCCCGCGCCGCAAGATCGGTGCCATCGGCATCCGGGTCAGCCGCCAGGTCGCCATGCACGGCTTCGCCCTCAACTGCAACCCCGACCTGTCGTGGGGCGAGGTCATCATCCCGTGCGGCATCGTCGGTGCCGGGGTCACGTCCCTGTCGTTCGAGCTCGGGCGCGACGTGCCGGTCACCGAGGTGCTCCCCAACGTCGAGAAGCACCTCGCCGACATCCTCCCGGCTCTCCGGCCGAACCGCCGCGCGCTCGCCTGACCCGTCCGGGCCGAACCGGCCCGTCCCGGCGTCTCCTGGCCCGGCCCGAGACCGTATGCCGTGTCGTGCCCGGCGGGTCCGCGCGCGGTCCGTCGGGCCCACCCCTAGGGTGTCGACCACCAACCGGTCGAACCAGGGGGATCGATGGACGTCGCCGTCCGCACCGTCAACCTACGCAAGACGTACCTGAGCCGAGGGTCGAGACGCGTCGCCGTCACCGGCTTGTCGATGGCCGTGCCCCTCGGGGGCGTTCACGGCTTCCTGGGGCCGAACGGCTCCGGCAAGACGACGACGATCCGGATGCTGCTCGGCCTCGTGCGCGCCGACTCCGGCACCGCCGAGGTCTTCGGCGAGGCGGTGCCCAAGCGGCTGCCGCACGTCGTCGACCGGGTCGGGGCGATCGTCGAGTCACCGAAGTTCTTCCCGGCGTTCACCGCCCGCCAGAACCTCACCCTGCTCGCGAGCGCGATCGGCAGCCCACGCCACCGCGTCGACGAGGTCCTCGAGGCGACGCACCTCGGCGACCGCGGTCGCGACCGGTACTCCGGCTTCTCGCTCGGCATGAAGCAGCGCCTCGCCATCGCGGCGACGCTGCTCAAGGACCCCGACCTGCTCATCTTCGACGAGCCCACCAACGGACTCGACCCCGCCGGGATCCGCGAGGTGCGCGACACGATGCGGACGCTCGGCGAACAGGGCAAGACGGTGCTCGTCAGCTCGCACATCCTCGCCGAGGTCGAGCAGGTCGCCGACACGGTCTCGATCATCGGGCACGGGTCGCTGCTCGCCGAGGGGCGCGTCAGCGACATCCTCGGCGGCGCGGGCGCCGGCACCGCGCAGGTGCGGGTCGGAGTCGCCTCCCCGGACCGAGCCGCCGAGGTGCTGACCGCCGACGGCTTCACCCTGACCCGCGACGACGCCTACCTCGTCGTCGGGACCGACGACCCGTCTGCCGTCACCCGGTCGCTCGCCGGGCACGGCCTCTACGTCGCCGAGCTCGTGCCGGTGCGCCCGGACCTCGAGTCCGCCTTCCTCGCCCTCACCGCCGACGAGGGCCTCGGCACCGACGCCGACCGGGCTGCGGGCGGACGACGGAGCGGTGGTGCTGCATGAGCAGCACGCTCGTCTCCCCCGACTCCCGCCCCCGCGCCRACCGGCGGCCGAAGGGCACGTCGTTCGCCGGACTCGTCGGCGTCGAGCTGCGCCGTCTGTGGTGGCGCCGCCTGACCAAGGTGGTCGTGGCCGCCGTCGTCGTCTTCATCGGCGCGACGGTCTACAACGCCTACAACGAGAGCTCGCCCGAGCGCATCGCCCAGCAGCTCGACAGCTACCGGATCATGCAGCAGGAGGCACCGCGCATGGTCGAGGAGTGCCACAAGCAGGAGGCCATCGAGCGCGACCGCAGCGGTGACCCGACGCTCGACTTCGGATGCGACCAGCAGGGCCAGGCCCCGACGCTCGAGCAGATGGGCCTCGCGCTCCCCCTGGCCGACACGATCACGGAGGGCATCGCCAAGACCATCGCCCTGCTGCTCGCCTTCGTGGCACTGCTCCTCGGAGCGAGCTTCGTCGGGGCCGAGTTCTCCACCGGCTCGATGGGCCTGTGGCTCACCTTCCAGCCCCGCCGACTGCGCGTCGCCGCCAGCAAGCTCACGGCGGCAGCTGCCGGCGGCGTCGCCATCGCCGTCCTGGGCCTGGTCCTGGCCAACCTCGGTGCCCGCATGGTCGCCGTCGTCAACCGACCCGGATCGGACCTCAAGCTGCCTCCAGCGCCGGCCCTCGAGGAGCCACTCGCGGTGCTCGGCCTGCGCATCGTCGCGCTGGCACTGGGCGCCGGAGTCGTCGGGGCGGCGCTCGGGCTGCTCCTGCGGCACACGGCCGCGATCATCGGGGCCGTGCTCGGCTTCGCCGTGGTCGTCGAGGGCATCGTCGTGCAGGCGTTCCTGCAGGGTCGGCTCCAGCCGTGGTCGGTCCTGAAGAACATCGAGGCGTTCATCGACCGGGGCACCACGTACCTCGCGGAGTCCTGCGGGCCCTCGTCGTGCGACTACACCGAGCGGACCCTCAGCTACACGCACGGCTGGGTCTTCCTGCTCGTCGTCGCCCTTGCGGTCGTGCTCGCGGGGGTCGCCGCCTTCCGGCGCCGCGACGTCACCTGACGCACGGGCGCGCCTGCCCCCGGACCGGCCACCCGGCATACGCCCTCGACGAGGGTGGTCCGGGACGGTCCGTGGGGAGGCGTAACCTGTGCGGAGCAGCAAATCCCGACCAAGGAGCCCGTGTGTCTGTCGTTCCCGACGGCCGTCGTCTGCTGCGCGTCGAGGCGCGCAACGCCGAGACCCCCATCGAGCGCAAGCCGTCCTGGATCAGGACCACCGCGAAGATGGGGCCCGAGTACACCGCCCTGCACTCGATGGTGAAGTCCGAGGGCCTGCACACGGTGTGCCAGGAAGCCGCCTGTCCCAACATCTTCGAGTGCTGGGAGGACAAGGAGGCCACCTTCCTCATCGGAGGTGACGTCTGCACCCGGCGCTGCGACTTCTGCGACATCGCGACGGGTCGCCCGACCACCCTCGACCTCGACGAGCCGCGACGCGTGGCCGAGTCGGTCGCTCAGATGGGCCTGCGCTACTCGACGGTGACCGGTGTCGCCCGCGACGACCAGCCCGACGGCGCCGCCGGCCTCTACGCCGAGACGATCCGCCAGATCCACCTGCTCAACCCCAACACCGGCGTCGAGATCCTCCCGCCCGACTTCGGCGCCAAGCCCGAGCTCGTCGGTCAGGTCTTCGACGCCCGGCCCGAGGTCTTCGCGCACAACCTCGAGACGGTGCCGCGCATCTTCAGGCGGATCCGTCCCGCCTTCACCTACGAGAAGTCGCTGGGCGTCCTGAGCATGGCGCGTGAGGCCGAGCTCGTCACGAAGAGCAACCTCATCCTCGGCATGGGCGAGACCGACACCGAGATCGAGGAGGCCATCCGCGACCTGCACGACGCCGGCTGCGACATCCTCACGATCACGCAGTACCTCCGGCCCTCGAAGCTGCACCACCCGATCGACCGGTGGGTCAAGCCCGAGGAGTTCGTCCACTGGTCAGAGGTCGCCGAGGAGATGGGCTTCAAGGGCGTCATGGCGGGTCCGCTCGTGCGTTCGTCGTACCGCGCCGGGCGTCTCTGGGCCACCGCGATGCGCAAGTGGGGACGCGAGATCCCCGCTCACCTGTCGCACCTGGCCGAGGCCGCCGGCTCCCCCGCCCGCCAGGAGGCGGCGTCGTTGGTGGCCCGCGCCCAGAGCGCCGTATCCTGAGCACCATGGCACGCAACAAGGACGGCGACGCGAGCAGCGCGCCCCAGGAGAAGAAGCAGGGACGACTGTCCCAGATCCGTGACGTCTACCGGGTCTCCAAGCAGGCTGACCCGCTCATCGGCTGGTTCATGCTGCTGTCGTTCCTCGTCGTCTTCGGGGTGCTGCTCGTCATCGGCTTCCTCGTCAAGCTGCCGTGGATCTTCGGCATCTTCGGGGTGCTCTTCGGCGTCCTCGCCGCGACGATCATCATGAGCCGCCGGGCCRAGCGGGCCGCCTACAGCCAGATCGAGGGCCAGGCCGGTGCCGCCGGCGCGGCGCTCACCTCGATCCGTCGCGGTTGGTACACCGACCGTGAGCCCGTCGCCGCCGACGTGGCGCGTCCCGGCGACATCAACTCCGCCGCCATGGTCTACCGCGCGCTGGGCCGCCCCGGCGTCGTCCTCGTCGGCGAGGGCCCCACGAGCCGCGTCCAGAAGCTGCTCGCCACCGAGAAGAAGCGTGTCGAGCGGGTCGCCCCCGGTGTCCCCGTCACGACGATGCGCGTCGGCTCGGGCGAGAACGAGGTCCCGCTGCCCAAGCTCGCGAGCAAGGTCCAGCGCCTCAAGCCGCAGATCACCAAGGACGAGATGGCGCTCGTCAACAAGCGCCTCAAGGCCCTCGGTGGCCTGCGCGCTCCGCTCCCGCCCGGCGTCGACCCCATGCGCGCCCGCATGGACCGGAAGGCCCTGCGCGGCAAGTGATCCCGGCCGCCACGGCGGCATGACCCAGCAGCATGCGGAAGGGCCGGGTGCAGGGGTACCGGCCCGCAGTCCCCGGCCGTCGCGGTCCCAGACCACGGCGGGCAGGAAGAGGCACAGCAGGACGGTGCGGGCGATCGCCTGGAGCGGCAGGACGCGGTCGCCGACCAGCGAGCGCACCTGCAGGCCCATGATCCGGTGACCGATCGTGAAGCCCACTGTGCCGACGAGCACGAGGTGCACGACGCCGAACACGGCGAGCACGACGAAACCCTGGGCCCCGGACGCCGGCGGCTGCGAGAACGGCAGCGGCACGCCGAAGAGGCCCCGGGCGATCAACGAGGCGATGGTCCAGTCGACGAGCACGCCCGCGAACCGGATGCCGAAGCCGGCCACCGAGCCGGGTCCACTCGGCGGCAGGCCGAGGTCGCGACCTCGGTACTGCCCCTCGGCGTTCGTACGCGCCCGCGGGCCCTCGAGCCACGAGCCGAAATCCTTGCGGTCCACCACGGGTCCAGCGTAACGAGACACGGCTCGGGCTCTTTGCCCGGGCCTGTCCATCCGTAACACCCGTGAAACATGAGGGTCATTGCCGAGAAATCGGCAGTCGATAGTGTCGACACCGACAGCACGAGGCCGTCCCTCGATCCCTGCCGCTCCGCGGAGCCCAGGACCGGGCGACGACCTCGCCCCACATCAGGAGGTTGGATGTTCAGCTCAGCTGACGAGGTCCTCACGTTCATCAAGGACGAGGACGTCAAGTTCGTCGACATTCGGTTCTGCGATCTGCCCGGTGTCATGCAGCACTTCAACGTGCCGGCTGAGTCGGTCGACGAGGACTTCTTCACCGTTGGTCAGATGTTCGACGGGTCCTCGATCCGCGGCTTCCAGGCGATCCACGAGTCCGACATGAAGCTCGTGCCCGACCCCGCCACGGCCTTCATCGACCCGTACCGCGCCGAGAAGACGCTGGTCATGAACTTCTCGATCCTCGACCCCTTCACGGACGAGCGCTACAGCCGCGACCCGCGCAACATCGCGAGCAAGGCCGAGGAGTACCTCAAGTCCACCGGCATCGCCGACACCGCCTACTTCGGTGCCGAGGCCGAGTTCTACATCTTCGACGACGTCCGCTTCGAGACCAAGCAGAACGCGTCGTACTACTACCTCGACTCCATCGAGGCCGCGTGGAACACCGGTCGTGTCGAGGAGGGCGGCAACAAGGGCTACAAGACCCGCTACAAGGGTGGCTACTTCCCCGTCTCCCCCGTCGACCACTTCGCCGACTTCCGTGACAAGATCTGCCTCGACCTCAAGGAGGTCGGTCTCAACGTCGAGCGCAGCCACCACGAGGTCGGCACCGCGGGCCAGATGGAGATCAACTACCGCTTCAACACGCTGCTCCACTCCGGCGACGACCTCATGAAGTTCAAGTACGTCGTCAAGAACTCCGCGTGGAAGCAGGGCCACACCGCGACCTTCATGCCGAAGCCGCTCTTCGGTGACAACGGCTCTGGCATGCACACGCACCAGTCGCTCTGGAAGGACGGCGAGCCCCTCTTCTACGACGAGCGTGGCTACGGCGGTCTGTCCGACCTCGCGCGCTGGTACATCGGCGGCCTGCTCAAGCACGCCCCGTCGCTGCTCGCCTTCACGAACCCGACGGTGAACTCGTACCACCGCCTGGTCCCCGGCTACGAGGCCCCGGTCAACCTCGTCTACTCCGCCCGCAACCGCTCGGCCTGCGTCCGCATCCCGATCACGGGGACGTCGCCGAAGGCCAAGCGCATCGAGTTCCGCGTTCCCGACCCGTCGGCGAACCCGTACCTCTGCTTCGCCGCCCAGCTCATGGCCGGCCTCGACGGCATCAAGAACCGCATCGAGCCGCCGGAGCCGGTCGACAAGGACCTCTACGAGCTGCCGCCCGAGGAGCACGCCGCGATCCAGCAGGTGCCCGGCTCGCTCCCCGAGGTGCTCGACGCGCTCGAGGCCGACCACGACTACCTCCTCGAGGGCGACGTGTTCACGCAGGACCTCATCGAGGCCTGGGTCGAGTACAAGCGCAAGAACGAGGTGGACCCGATCCGCTTCCGTCCGCACCCGCACGAGTTCGAGATGTACTTCGACATCTGAGTGACCTCACACGCCCGGCGTGTGTGGAGAGGCCTTCGTGGTGCCCGACGTGGCTCTCGCGGAGGCCTCTCCGCATGTCGTGGGACGCGCCTCCGAACCCGCCACGTGCCCCGAGACCTCCGGTGGTGGTGGCCGACTCGAAGCTCATCACGGCTCATCACGGCTCATCAGGGCGCCCACGCCCAGCAAGCCCATAGGATCGCGCTTGAACGTGCTGATGCGACAGCACAGGCTGGGCTCACGTCCCCTACGACTGCTTCGGCGGGGCCAGCCCAGCCGCACCTGCATCGAGAGGACGCCATGGTCGGGGGCTTCGGCAGGACAACGGTGCCTCGCCCCCTCCCCCACCCGTCGATTCCAGCAAGGCAGCTCGTCTCGGCGATGTGGGTACTGGTCTCTCTTGTCACCATCTCGCTCTCCGTCGTTCGCTTCCGCGCCGTGGACCTCACCGTCGTCGGGACGGATCTGGGCTACTTTCTTGACGCGGCACGGGACGCCGTGTCTGGGGGCAGCGTCTACGAGGGCCCCTTCTACGTCTACTCGCCTCTCGTCGCGTGGTTCCTCCGCCCTCTCGCATGGTCTCCGGACGCCTTCGCCTGGTGGACTGTCCTGGGCATCGTCGCCTGTCTCGTCGCCGTGGCAGCGACCGTCTGGGCGCTGGCTCCGACGTTGTCGTCGTGGGAGCGTCCGCTGGTGGCGCTGGTCGGCGTCCTGACTGCCCTCGGGGACTCAGGCCTCGGGGTCGAGCTCGCTCTCGGCCAGACGGACACGATTGTCCTCGCCGTGACGGCTGTCGCATTGCTCCTCTACCGACGCGGACGACCGGGACTGTCCGGAGCCGTGTTGGCGCTGGCGGCGCTCGTCAAGACCTGGCCCGTGGTCTTCGTGATGTGGCTCCTGCGTGCCGGCGCCAGAGGCCGAGCCAGATCGCTGCTTGGCTACCTCGGGCTGCTCACCGGTTGTGCCCTGCTGGTGGCGCTCGTCACCGGCCCCGGTGAGGTCGTGCGGTGGATCGAGCGCACCCACGCCATGAGCGACCAGAAGTTCATCGTCTGGTCCGCGTGGGGCGTGGGGACTGAACTGTTCACCGACCGGGGCAACTTCATCCCGATCGTCGTGTCGACCGACCTCGCGCGAGCGACCGACGTCGCGCTCGCCGCGCTCGTGATTGCTGCCCTCGTCCTCGTCCTCCGCAGACCTGCTGAGTCCGCGCTCTCCCTCTGGCACATCGTGATGGGTGCGGTGCTCCTGCTCCCGGTTTCGCACGACCAGTACCGCGTTCTCTTCCTGCCGTTGATCTGGGTGTGGTTCGCGTCCGCCTTGCGGACCAGGGGAGACGTTCCAGCAGTCGCAGCGTTCTTGGTGATGATGCTGCGCTGGGCGATGCCGTGGCTGCTCGCCCCGCTCGGTGTCGACGACCGTTGGAAGTTCCTCGCGATCATGCTGACCGACATCACCGCTCTGTGCGTATCGGTCGTGGTCGCAGCCTGGTTCATGCATCGCGGCGGTCCTGCTGCGCAGGTGGCACCCGCGACGAGACACGCGAAGAACGAACGTCCGGCCGCCTGACGGCGAGGGCGACGTCTACACGCAGGACCTCGTCGAGGCCTGGGTCGAGCACAAGCGCAAGAACGAGGTGGACCGGTCCGCTTCCGTCCGCACCCGCACGAGCTCGAGATGTACGTCGACATCTGAGCCGTCCCGGCAGCACCCGCCGATCGCCCTGTGGGAGAGGCACTCTCGGAACGCGGGTCCCTACGGGGACCCGGGTTTCCCGTGCTCAGGTCGCCCGCATCACCGGCGGTCGATGCTCCCCGGCTCGTGACCCAGGGCGCACAGGGACAGCAGGGTGACGTCGAGGTCGCCCAGCCGGGCCAGGACGGCGTGCAGCCGGGAATGGTCGAGGACAGGACCGCAGAGGGTCGTCGTCCCGTCGTCGTGACAGGTGATCGCCAGGCCGCCGAGCCACCCCGACCAGTGGCCGTCGAGGTGCCCCTCGACCCGGATCTCGTAGACGACGGTCCGGTCGGTCACGACGACAGACCCGTGGCCGCGACGGACGGACGTCCGCCCCGTCGGGTGGTGGGGGCGGGCGCCGTGCGGCGGATGACCCACTCGGCCACGGCGAGGTTGATGACCCACCCGGCGGCCTTGGCGAGGTCGCCCTTCGCCCCACCGGTGCCGAACAGGGCGCCACCGATGCCCTCGGTGAACATCTGCGTCCCGGCGGCGAGCGCGATGGCGTACGCGCGGATCATCCAGGCTCGGTGATGCGGCACGTCGCCGCGGCGGATGGCCGTGATCCCGAGGACCAGGCACGCGACCATGGCCGACCCGAAGGCCAGCCTGAGGACGTACAGCAGGTCGCCCGTGCCCGGCTTCGCGGCATACAGCAGGGTCATCCACAACGCCGACCCGGCAACGAGCACGCCCACGCCGGTGACGACGCGACCGGCGCGGCAGTGCCAGGCGGGGTGCCGGCGCCGGAGGCCGGGCACGACCTGGAGAGCCCCGACGACGGCGTAGACGGCGGCCCCCACGACGTGGAGGACGAGCGGGGCCGGCGCGTCGGCGAAGCGGCGGTCCGCCGGGACGACCTGGGCGACGCCCCCGAGCTGGGCCAGCCGCAGGGCACCGGCCGCGAGCGGGACGGCCGACAGGCCGATCATCGCCACCGGACCGCCCCAGCCGGCGGACCTCGCCCGTCGGCCGGGCCGGCGCCGGGCGATCCGGCGCCGGCCCACCACGTCGTCGGTCATCGGACGGCGCTGGCAACGGCGGGCACGGCTGCGTCGGACGAGCTCGCATCGGCAGACGTGGTGGCGGCGGATGTCTGGGTCGCGTTGCGCCACAGGGAGACTCCGAGGCCGATGAGGGCGACCCCGGTCGGGACGGCCATCGGCCGCTCGAACGAGTGGGGCAGGACGGACAGCAGCACGGTGGCGCCGCAGCCGACGGCGAGCAGGGCGGCCGCCCAGCGAGCCAGGACCCGTGCCCGGAACAGGGCGACGCCGAGGGTCACCCCTCCGCCGACGTACGCGACGGCCGAAACGAGGAACACGCCCTGCATGAGCCCGATGTCGCCGACGGGGTGCCCTCCACTCGCGGCGACGAGCACGTCGTCCACGTAGCGGGGCGCCGTGTCCGCCAGGGTCGGCAGGACGTATGCCGCCACGAACGCGACGCTGCCCATGACGAGGAAGCCGACCGCTGAGAGGACCCAGCCGACGAGGCCGAGCCAGCCCGTCTGCCGCACCTGGCGCAGGTACATCCCGGTGACGCCGCCGAGCGCGAGGGCGCTGAGGACCACCTTCGCGGTGTTGCGCAGGACCCACTCGGTGCTCCCGACGGAGGACACGTCCATGGCTGGGTGGTTGACCTGGACCCCGATGAAGAGGAGTCCGGCGACCGCGGCGGCACCGCCGGCGGCACGGGTGAGGCTGGTGGTCGTGATGGTCATGTCGGGCTCCCGGTGAGTGGGGCCGGACGGCGTGTCCGGCGATGTCCACGACGCTAGGGACGCCGAGGGTGAGCCCACATCACCTGATCGGGTGACCGGGGTGGTGACCTAGAGCAGGCCGGACGCGTGCGCCCGGGAGACCGCCGCCCGGCGCGTGGAGACGTCGAGCTTGGTGAAGATGTGCTTGGTGTGCGTGCGCAGCGTGTTGACCGAGACGAACAGTCGCGCCGCGATCTCGGGACCGCTGAGATCGGTGGCGAGCAGGCGTAGCACCTCGAGCTCGCGGCTGCTGAGCCCCGAGTGGAGCCCCGGATGGAGGCCCGGCCGGAGGCCGGAGTCCGGCTGCGCGGGAGCATTCGTGTCACCGTCGGCCGCCGACGCGGCCAGGTGGACCAGGTCGAGCACCGCGGGCGACGCATCGACCCCAGCAGCCTGGATGGACCGGAGCAGCTCCTGCAGCGCCGGGCCTTCGTCGAGGAAGAGCCGGACGTAGCCGACAGGGACACCACGACTCACGGCGCGGTCGAGGTCCGCCACGGCGCGGTCGAGGTCACCGGACACGTGGTGGGCGAGCGCACGGACGAGGAGCGCCTCGACGACCGTGCCGTCGCGTCGTGCCAGCTCGCCCGCGGCGAGCACGCGCGTCGCCACATCGACAGCACCCCCGCCCGCACCCCGCCTCGAGTCGGCTTCGACGCCCGGGCCGGCCGAGCTCGGCTGGGCGGCGCGGGCCTGCGCGACGAGCAGTCGGGCGAGCGTGAGCTGGTCGAACTCCGCGAGGTAGGAGGGCTCGTCCACGCAGGTGACGCCGCAGGCACGGACCCAGCTCTCGGCCTCCGGCAGTCGGCCCTGGGCGACCCGGAGGCGCGCGATCTCGGCGGCGATGGGACGCACGTCGGGGAAGAAGCCGGCCACGTAGAGCGGTTCGGCCTGCTGCAGCATCTCCATCGCGCCGTCGAGGTCCCCGCGCGCCCGGAGCAGACCGGCCATCGTCGTGAACCACCGGTGCCGGTTCTCGGGCAGGGATGCCCTCTCGCCGAGGTCACGCGCGACCTCGAGGTGGTGCTGCGCCGCGTCGAGCTCACCGTGCTCGCGAAGCACCTCGGCCAGGCCGACGTGCACGTCACCCACCGTCGCCGGCAGCCGACCGAGGTGTCGCGCCGCGGTCTCGAGCGCGTCCTCGTAGAGCCGACGCGCCTCGTCAGGACGACCTCTCGCCACCCACATGGCGCCGAGCACGATGACGGCGCCGAGCTCGTCGGCCAGCGCTCCAGCCGCAGCGAGGCTGCGCCGCGCGTCGTTGAAGGTGTGGACGGCGGTGACGAGGTCACCGGCCGCCCACGCTGCGAGGCCGAGGAAGCCGGAGGCTCCGGCTCGGGCGAGGTGGTCGCGATCGCCCGCCAGCTCGAGCGCCCGCCGCGCGTGCGCGACCGTGCCCGCGACGTCGCCGCGGGCCTGGGCGACCGAGGCCCGGTAGATCTCGATCGTCGCCGGTACGCTCCTGCGCTCCTCGTCGCGGGCCCGCGCGGCCTCGGCGAGGGCTGAGGCCGGGATCGGTTCCCGACCGTGGCCAGCATCCTCGCCAGCCCGGCCACCCTGGCCGGCCTCGGCAGCATCGAGCCAGGCCTCGACGCCGTCGAGGTCACCGACGGACAGCCGCGACCACGCCCGGGCGGTCGCGAGCAGGGGTCGACGACCGACGACGTCGTCGGGAAGCGCCGTGAGCCACTGCAGCAGGGTCCGGTCCTGGCGGCGCCGGCGCAGCTCCGGCAGTGCCAGCTCCAGCAGCTCCGCGGCCTGCTCGGCGTCGCCGCCTGCGATCGCGTGCCGGATGGCGTCGGCCACGAGCCCCTGGCCGGCGTACCACGTACTGGCCGTCCGGTGCTGCCCTGCGGTCTCGCCGGGTCGCTCGGTGGCGAGACCCGCGCGCAGGGTGTCGGCGAACAGGTGGTGGTAGCGGTACCACTGCCGGTGGTCGTCGAGCGGCACGACGAAGACGTTGCCGCGTTCGAGCAGCTCGAGCGAACGCTGGCCGTCCTCACGCCCGGTCAGCGCATCGCACAACGGCGCGGTGAGGGCGTCGAGCACCGCCGTGTCGAGCAGGAAGGAGCGCAAGTCGTCGGGCAGCCCGGCCAGCACCTCCTCGACGAGGTAGTCGAGGACCAGCCGGTGGCTGCCGCTGAAGGCGTCGACGAAGGCGTCCATGTCCTCGGGGTCGGTGCGTCCCCGGGCCGAGAGGGCCGCGAGCTGCAGGCCGGCCGCCCATCCCTCGGTCCGCGCCTCGAGCCGGGTGACGTGCCGTCGCTGGAGGTCGAGCCCCATGACGTCATGGAAGAAGTCCCGCGCCTCCTCGGGCGTGAAGCGGAGGTCAGCAGCACGCAGCTCGAGGACCTCGCCGCGGGCGCGCAGCCGCGACAGCCGCAGTGGAGGGTCGGCGCGCGTGGTGATGGCCAGGGTGGCCCGGTGCGGCAGCCGGTCGACGAGCGACGTCACCAGAGCGTGCACGTCCGGGTCGGTGATGACGTGGTAGTCGTCGAGCACGATCACGGTCCGGGCGGTGTCGGACAGGGCGGCGACGATCTCGATCAGCGGCTCGTCGTCCGTCCCGACATGGCCCGGATCCTCCGGCGCCGACGGTGTGGAGGTCACGTCGCCGGACGACGCGGCAGCGAGAGCCGCGCCGAGGTGGGCCAGGAACCGGAACGGGTCGTCGTCGCCGCCGTCGAGGGAGAGCCAGGCGACCCTCCCGGCGAAGCCACCCCCAGACCCGTCCGGACCATCAACGTCCTGCTGGGCGAGCCACTGGGCCATGAGGGTGGTCTTGCCGAATCCGGCTGGCGCACATACGAGCACGAGCCTGGGGAGTGATGCCCCGGGCAGGTCGAGCCGGTCGGTCAGGCGTCGGCGCGGAACGAGGGGCCGACGGGCCCTCGGGACGTGCAGCTTCGTGCCCAGCACCGGCATGTCACCACCCTAGGCGCGCAGGCCGGGCGACACGGAGCCCGCGCCGGGCGTACGCGTCGCGGTCAGACCCTGGACAGGGTGTCGTCTCGGGTGGGCCTCACGGGTACGACCCAGTACATGACCGACGACTCTCCCGACCTCGAGCGCTTCGTCCGCGCCCAGGATGCGGGCGGCACCTACGCCAGCGCCCTGACCGAGCTGCGGGCCGGCACCAAACGCGGTCACTGGATGTGGTTCGTCCTTCCCCAGGTCAGCGGGCTCGGCAGGAGCGAGACCGCCCGGACGTATGCCGTGTCGGGTCTTCGCGAGGCGCGCGCCTACCTGCGCCACCCGATCCTCGGACCTCGGCTGCGCGAGTGCGCGGACGCGCTCGATGCCCTCGACACCGACGACCCCGTGCGCGTGCTGGGTCCTGTCGACGCGACGAAGCTGCGCTCGTCGATGACTCTTTTCGAGCTGGCGGCCCGCGACCCGGAGGACGCCGCGCCCTTCGCTCGCGTGCTCGATCACTTCTTCGAAGGCCGCCGCGACGAGGCGACGACGGGGATCCTCGGCTCGTGAACGACGACGTCGAGGCCCGCGTCGCCACGCACGAGACCGGCCCTGAGGCGGCACCCGGGGCCAGCGGGCGCGCACCGGCCACCGAGCCCGACCCGCGGCGCTGGAAGGCCCTGTGGGTGTGCCTCGTGGCCGGC
This sequence comes from Terrabacter sp. RAF57, assembly GCF_052113925.1. Lineage (NCBI taxonomy): Bacteria > Bacillati > Actinomycetota > Actinomycetes > Micrococcales > Intrasporangiaceae > Terrabacter > Terrabacter sp. RAF57. Next base: position 45,514 of record NZ_JBFRDT010000029.1, read on the forward strand.
TTCATGACCCTCCTCGACGTCAGCATCGTCAACGTCGCCCTCCCCTCGATCCAGTCCGGGGTGCACGCCACGCCCAGCGACCTGCAGTGGGTCGTCTCGGGCTACGCCCTCGCGTTCGGCCTGACGCTCGTCCCCGCAGGACGCCTCGGTGACGTCCTCGGCCGGCGCACCGTGTTCGTCGTCGGCGTCGTCCTCTTCGGGCTCGCGAGCCTCGCCTGCGGGATCGCCCCGAACAGCACCCTGCTCATCGTCTTCAGGCTGGTCCAGGGTGCGGCCGGCGGCATCCTCAACCCGCAGGTCTCGGGCCTGATCCAGCAGCTGTTCCGTGGCGACGAGCGTGGCCGCGCCTTCGGCCTGCTCGGCGCGACCATCGGCATCTCGACGGCCGTGGGTCCCGTCGTCGGCGGGGTCATCCTCGACGGTCTGGGCGAGCAGAGCGGCTGGCGGTGGATCTTCTTCGTCAACCTGCCGATCGCCGTGGCAGCGGTGCTGCTCGCCATGCGCTGGCTGCCCGATCCCCCGCCTCGCGACCCCCAGCGGCATGTCGACGCCGACCCGCTCGGCGTCGTGCTGCTCGGCGCCGGCGTGCTCGGCGTCCTGCTGCCCGTCGTCGAGACGGGGCGTGGCGGCGCGGGCGTCCCGTGGTGGGTGGCCCTCGTCGGCGCGGCCCTCCTCGCCGCCTTCCTCTGGTGGGAGCGCACGTACACCCGGCGCGGCCAGAGCCCTCTCGTCGACCTGGCCCTCTTCCACGTGCCCGGCTACGCCTCTGGTGCAGCGGTCGGCAGCATCTACTTCGGTGGCTTCACCGGCATCTTCTTCGTGCTGACGATCTTCTTCCAGCAGCAGCTGGGCTACTCTCCCCTGCTCGCGGGGCTGGCCGTCACCCCCTTCGCCGCCGGGTCGGCCGTGACCTCCGCGATCGGCGGGCGCCTCGTCAGCCGATTCGGGCGCTCGCTCGTGACCGGTGGGCTCACCGTGGTGCTCGTGGGTCTCGTCGCGGTGGACGTCGTCACCAGTGCAGTCCACGACACCTCGCTCGGCTGGTGGCTCGCCGGCCCCCTGCTCGTCGCGGGCCTCGGCAGCGGTCTGGTCATCTCCCCCAACATCACGCTCACGGTCGCCCGGGTCCCGGTCGATCGAGCCGGCACCGCAGGAGGGCTCCTCCAGACCGGGCAGCGCATCGGCACCGCAGCCGGGATCGCCCTCGTCGGGGCCGTCTTCTACGCGGACGCCGGCGCCGGCGGCGCGCTCGACGCGTCGACCGCACTCCGCGTCGCTGCCGCTCTCGTCGCAGTCGCGCTGCTCGCCAGCGCCCTCGACCTGCGTGGGCGCCGGCGACGCGCACGCACGGAGACCCACCCCGGACGATAGGACCCGCCCTCGGACTCCGGCCCCGTCCGACCCGCCCGGGCGACCTCGACCGGCGACCTCAGCCGGCGACCTCAGCCGGCGCTTGATATCGCAAGACGGACGTACGTCTCGTGATCGACACGGCGTGTTGCGTCAGCGACTATTCGCGTTGACTCGGTAGTAATCGGACAAATGGGTTAAATTGTCACACCCGCGTTCGCAGGTTCCCTGACGGCCTCTCTCCACGCGCACGGGATCACAACCCAACACCCCTCGCGCCCTGCCACCCTGCCTCGGCCCGGGTGGATCCCACCGATCCCCGTCTCGGAGACCCACCATGAAACACCCCGTCCTTCCTCGACGCCTGCGGGCGCTCGGTCTGCTCGTGGCAGCCGTCGCGTCGCTCGCCATCGTGTCCACCGTGGCCCCGTCGGCCACGGCCGGCGGCGGCGCCGTCGCGGTGCCCCCGACCCCGGCCGGCCTCCCGGTCGCGATCGAGGGCCTGTCGCCCTACGTCCCCCCGACCGGCTGCGACCTGCGCACCCGGACCGGCTCCGCGAAGCTCGCCAAGCTGATCCAGGTGACCTACGGCAACACGTACGGCCTCTCGCGCACCTGCACGTCGGCGACGACGCCCTCCTCGGAACACTTCGACGGACGCGCCATCGACACCTTCTTCAACGTGCGCAACGCCACCGAGCGCGCCGAGGCCAGTGCCGTGCTGACGTGGCTGCTCGCCTACGACAAGGCCGGCAACCGCTACGCCAACGCGCGACGCCTCGGCGTCATGTACATCATCTGGAACGACAAGATGTGGAGCTCCTACCGCCCGGCGGAGGGATGGCGCCCGTACAGCACCTGCGCCGACACGCCCTCCTCGGCGTACGACACCGCTTGTCACCGCAACCACATCCACCTCAGCCTCTCGTGGGAGGGCGCGAACGGTCGAACCTCCTTCTGGACCAAGACGGTCGCCCCGGTCGACTGGGGCCCCTGCCGCCCTGCCGACCTCAACTGGTCCGAGGGTCAGGCAGCCCCCAACCCGAAGCGCTGCACCAGCTACCCCGTCGTCAAGGCTCCGGCCGGAGCGAGCACCCTGCTCAAACAGCTCGTCCCGCGCTCGGGCATGGTCCTGCGTCCCGGCATGTCGGGACCTGCCGTGACCACGCTGCAGAATGCCATCGGAGTGTCACCGGCGACCGGGACCTTCGCCTCCGTGACGACGAGTCGCCTCAAGACGTGGCAGACCACGCACGGACTCGGGGCCACGGGCATCGCCTACCCGTCGACGTGGCGGGCACTGCTCGCCGCCAACGGCATGCGCTGACGCGATGGCCCGCGTTTGCGGGCAGCTCGCCGGACCTGCTCCGGTGCTGACGTCCTCTCGCGTCGCTCAGGCGGCGCGGGAGGACGTCGTCGCGTAGGCGGAGTCGACGGCCGAGCGGACCCGGCTGTGGGGCCACGTCGCGGCGATGAGGGCGACGAGGGCCAGACACACGCCGGCACAGATGGTGACGGCGAGGTAGGCGCTCGAGTGCTGTCCGACCCAGCCGGCCGCGAGGTAGGACAGGCCCGCGGCCGCGATCGAGACCGACCCGGCCAGGCTGAAGATGCGACCCCGCAGGGCCGGCTCGGTCACGAGGGCGAACGTCGCCTGCAGGGGCACCATGAAGGCCTGCATCATCCCGGACACGAAGAACAGGGCCGCGACGAGCCAGATCGGTGGCTCGACGGCGATCAGCAGGAGCGGGATCGGCATGGCCAGGGCCAGCGGCACGATGGAACGGTTCTGCTGGTGCACGTCGCGCCGCCCGATGAGGACGATGCCGACGACGGCCCCCACGATCGGGGAGGCCATGAGGACACCACCCCAACCGTTCTGGCCGGCGATCGGCAGGGCCAGTGCCTCGGGCGCGACGATACCGAGGCAGGCGACGGCGCTCAGCGTCACGAGTCGTGCGAGGACCGGGTGCCTGGCCAGGTCGCCCGCGGCGGTCGTCAGGTCGCGCGTGAAGCCACGCAGACCACGGCCCCGCTCGCCCGACACGGGCCGCAGCTCGACGACGAAGAGGGTCACGAGTGCCGCGGCGACGAACGTCAGCAGGTCGAAGAGCAGCCCCGTCTGGGGACCGACGAGCACGATGAGGCCGCCGCCGAGGGCCAGTCCGATCGCCTGGTTGAACTGCTCGGACATCGCCCCCAGTCCCACGGCCCGCGCGTAGAGATGCCGGTCCTCGAAGAGGTCTGTCACGAGCACCATGTAGGAGGCGGTCGACGCCCCGCCGACGAGCTCGAGCCCGAAGAGCACGAGGAACATGAGCCAGTAGTTCGCCCCCTGAAGGACGAGCCACATGAGACCCAGCACGCACGCGGCCCGCAGCAGGTGCGACCAGATGAGGACCCACTTGTAGGGGAACCGGTCGACGACCGGTCCGATGAGGCTGCGCCCGAAGAAGGTGGGCACGAGGCTGACCGCGAGCGTCGTGGCGGTCGCGAGCGGCGACTTGGTGCGCTCGTAGACGACGGCAGCGATCGTGACGCGCGCGATGTAGTCGCCCCACATCGACAGGGCGTTGGCCAGGAACACCGGCAGGTACCGCGGAACGCGGAGGACGGCGGCGTACGTCGGCGCGCTCTCGCCCTGCCCCTGGCTCGGATTCACGTGACGACGCTACCCCGAGGTGGGGTGTCGTAAAAGTTGAAATCAGTGGCGTGCCTGGAGCGTCGCGCGACCCGGCGCCACAGCTCGGCGAGCGCCGCTCCCTCGCCCGCTGACCGACCCATGATCCGGCCGATCCCGTCGAGGTCACGCAGGTCCGACGGGACGCTGTCGATGGGTCTCCCCCGCCACAGGACGCCCGCGTTGCGCATCAGTGCTCCGAGACGCCAGGCCTCGCGCAGCGCCTTGACGTCGTCGGTCGCGACGAACCCCTCGGACTCGAGCGCCGCCAGCCCCGCCATGGTGCCGGTGACCCGCAGCGCCGGGTGCGCGTGGGCGTGCTCGAGCTGGTGCAGCTGGACGACCCACTCGACGTCCGTGAGGCCACCACGGCCCAGCTTGATGTGGGTGCGCGGGTCGGCCCCGCGCGGCAGGCGTTCGCTCTCGACCCTCGCCTTGAGGGTCCGGATGTCACGCACCTGGCTGTCGCTGATGCCGCCCTCCGGCCAGCGCAGCGGGTCGATGAGCTCGAGGAAGGCGTCGGCGAGGGACGACGGGCCGGCGATCGGGGTGGCCCGCAGCAGCGCCTGGAACTCCCACGTGAGCGCCCAGCGCTCGTAGTACGTGCGGAACGAGTCGACGCTGCGCACGAGCGGTCCGCCCTTGCCCTCGGGGCGCAGGTCGGCGTCGAGCCCGAGCCCCGGGTCGGGACCCGAGCCGGAGAGGAGCTTGCGCAGCTCCTGCACGACCATCGTCGCGCGAGCCTGGACGTCCTTCTCCGACGACCCGGGGTGCGGCTGGTGCACGAACATGACGTCGGCGTCGCTGGCGTAGCCGAGCTCCCGCCCGCCGAGGCTGCCCATCGCCACGACGAGGATGTCGCCGCCGACGGGCTCACCCTCGCGCCGCTCGACCTCACGGATGGACGCCTCGAGGGCGACCTGGATCGTCGAACCGGTGAGGTCGGTCAGGGCCACCCCGACGCCGGGAAGGTCGATGACGCCGACGAGGTCACCCATGACGATGCGGAGCAGCTCGTGGCGGCGGATGGCGCGCACCGCGCCCACCGCGTCGGCGGCCGAGTCGCGCCGTCCGGCCGCGGACTGCATCGTCGCCGTGATCGCCTCACGCGTGCGCGGCGTCAGGCCGTTGTCGTCCCCGAGGATCGAGACGCTCTCGGGCGAGCGCACGAGCAGGTCCGCGGCATACCGGCTGCGCGCCAGGCAGTGCGCGAGGCGGTCGGCGGCGCGGCCCTCGTCACGGAGCATCTTGAGGTACCAGTGCGTCGAGCCGAGCTCGTCGGAGACCCGGCGGAAGGACAGCAGCCCGGCGTCGGGGTCGGCCTCGTCGGCGAACCAGCCGAGCATGACCGGGAGCAGCGTGCGCTGGATCGCCGCGCGACGGCTGACGCCCGTCGTCAGCGCCTCGATGTGGCGCAGGGCGCCTGCCGGGTCGCGGAAGCCGAGGGCGAGGAGGCGCTGTCGGGCCGCCTCGGGGCTCAGACGTGCCTCGGTCGGGCTGAGCTTCGCGGCGGCAGCGAGCAGCGGCCGGTAGAAGAGTCGTTCGTGGAGCCGGCGCACCTCGCGGGCCGAGGCCTGACGGTCGGCCACGACCGCCCGCTCCGGGTGCGTCCGGTGTCCCATGGCACGACCCAGCCGGCGCAGGTCTGCCTCGGTCACCGGCATGAGGTGCGTGCGCCGGAGGCGATGGAGCTGGATGCGGTGCTCGAGGCAGCGCAGGTGGCGGTAGGCGCGGTCGAGGATGGCGGCGTCGTCGCGGCCGACGTAGCCTCCGCGGGCCAGCGCCGCCAGCGCCTCGAGGGTCGTCGCGGACCGCAGGCTCGGGTCGGTGCGGCCGTGCACGAGCTGGAGCAGCTGGACGCTGAACTCGACGTCGCGCAGACCCCCGGGCCCGAGCTTGAGCTGGCGCGCCGCCTCGTTGGCGGGCACGTGCTGCTCGACCCGGCGGCGCATCGCCTGGACGTCCTCGACGAACTTGTCCCGCCCGGCCGCCTCCCACACCATCGGTGAGATCTCCGCCTTGTAGCGCAGCCCGATCTCCTTGTCCCCCGCCGAGACCCAGGCCTTGAGCAGCGCCTGGAACTCCCACGTCTTGGCCCAGCGCTCGTAGTACGCCTTGTGGCTGCTGATGCTCCGCACGAGCGGCCCCTGCTTGCCCTCGGGGCGCAGTGCGGCGTCGACGGGCCACAGGCTGCCCTCGGGCGTGGGGGTCGAGCACGCGCGCATGACGGCCGTCGCGAGCGCAGTGCCGACTCGCAGCGCGAGGTCCTCGTCGGCGCCCTCGGCCGGCTCGGCGACGAAGATGACGTCGACGTCGCTGACGTAGTTGAGCTCACCACCGCCCGTCTTGCCCATCCCGATGACGGCGAGACGGCATACCTCGTGGCCCGCGCCGTACTCCTCCCGTGCGATGACGAGGGCAGCCTCGAGGGCCGCCTCGGCCAGCTCGGCGAGGGCCTCGCCGACGGCGGGCATCTCGGCGAGCGGGTCTGAGGCCGTGACGTCGAGGGCGGCGATCCGCAACAGCCCCCGGCGGTACGCGATGCGCAGGGCGTCGAGCGGCGTGAGCTCCCCCCGCTCGTCGGTCACCGCGCGCACGAGGTCGCTGCGCACCTGCTCACCCGGGCGTCGCTCGGCACGCGAGGCGTCGACCCAGTGCTCGGGGTGCCGGACCAGCTCGTCGACGAGGGCCGTCGAGGCACCGAGCACCCCGAGGACACGCTCGCGCCCGACGCCCGGGGCCGCGAGCTCGGCCGCGAAAGCGGAGATGCCCCAGTCGGGCGGGTCCCCGAGACGGGCGAGGGACTCCGCGACCCGCACCAGCCCGAGCAGGCACTGGTCGGGGTCCGCGGTGTCACCCATGACGGCGGCCAGGGGGTCGAGCTGGCCGTCCTCGACAGCCGCGCGGATCGGCAGCAGCGCGCGGTCGTCGATGAGCCCGACCGCGCGGTCGGGGTCGGCGAACCCGAGCCGGGCGAGGGCCCCCTCGGTCGTGCTGGTGCGTGATGACATCGGTGTCGAATCGCTCGGTGGTCGTCGGTCCCAGGAGGGACGGGTCCGGTCAGAGCCGCGGCAGGTAGCGGTCGAGCTCGAAGCGGCTGACCTCGTGACGGTAGTCGAGCCACTCCTGGCGCTTGTTGCGCAGGAAGAAGTCGAAGACGTGCTCGCCGAGGACGTCGGCGACGAGCTCGCTCTCCTCCATGACCTCGAGCGCCCGACCGAGCGAGGACGGCAACGGCTTGATGCCCATGGCCCGGCGCTCGGAATCGGTGAGGCTCCAGACGTCGTCCTCGGTCTCGGGCGGAAGCTCGTAGCCCTCCTCGATGCCCTTGAGGCCGGCGCCGAGCAGGACGGCGAAGGCGAGGTAGGGGTTGCAGGCCGCGTCGAGCGAGCGGACCTCGACGCGCGTCGACTGTCCCTTGTTCGGCTTGTGCATCGGCACGCGSACGAGCGCSGAGCGGTTGTTGTGACCCCACGTGAGGTGGGCCGGGGCTTCTCCCCCGCCCCAGAGACGCTTGTACGAGTTGACCCACTGGTTCGTCACGGCGGCGATCTCGGCGCCGTGGCGCAGCAGGCCCGCGATGAACTGCCGACCCACCTTGCTCAGCTGGTAGGGCGCGCCGGCCTCGAAGAAGGCGTTGGAGTCGCCCTCGAAGAGCGAGAGGTGCGTGTGCATCCCGGACCCGGGGTGCTCGGAGAACGGCTTGGGCATGAAGGTCGCGTAGATCCCCTGCGTCAGGGCGACCTCCTTGACGACCGTCCGGAAGGTCTGGATGTTGTCGGCCGTGCTGAGCGCGTCGGCATAGCGAAGATCGATCTCGTTCTGGCCGGGCGCCCCCTCGTGGTGGCTGAACTCGACCGAGATACCCATGTTCTCGAGCATCGTGATGGCGGCGCGACGGAAGTCGTGGCCGGTGCCGTGCGGCACGTGGTCGAAGTAGCCGGCGTCGTCGACGGGGACGGGTCGACCGTCGGGACCACGTCCCTGCTCGAGGAGGAAGAACTCGATCTCGGGGTGGGTGTAGAAGGTGAAACCGAGGTCTGCGGCCTTGCCGAGGGCCCGCTGGAGCACGTGCCGCGGGTCGGCGAAGCTCGGTGTGCCGTCAGGCAGCTGGAGGTCGCAGAACATGCGTGCCGTGCCGGGCGGGTCACCGCGCCAGGGCAGGATCTGGAACGTCGACGGGTCGGGCTTGGCCAGCATGTCGGCCTCGTAGACGCGAGCGAATCCCTCGATCGCCGAACCGTCGAAGCCGATGCCCTCGGCGAAGGCCCCCTCGAGCTCGGCCGGCGCGACCGCAACCGACTTCAAGGTTCCGAGGACGTCCGTGAACCACAGACGGACGAACCGGATGTCTCGCTCTTCGATCGTGCGCAGCACGAACTCTTCCTGACGGTTCATGTGTCGATCCTGCCGCATGGCTGTTTCACGGATGTTGCGAGACACGATCTTTGGGACGAGAGCCCTGTCGTATGCCGCCGGGCGGGCACGCGAAGGGCCCCCGGGACGCGTCCCGGGGGCCCTTCGGACTCATGACCTCGCGGTCACCGGAGGAGTCACTTGAACTTGACCATGACCTGGAGCTCGTTGCCGCCGTCACGCGTCTTCGTCACGGTCATCGTCGTGCCCGAGCCGGCCACCTTGGTGGACGCCCACGGGTTGGCCGAGGACCAGTAGCGGTTGACGTCCGAGTCGTCGAACGTCGGGATCGCCGGCGACGACGGGACCGTCGTCGGGACGCCGTTGCGGTGGAAGGTCACCGCGTCGGTGGCCTCCTGACCGAAGGTGGCGTCGAACGGCTGGCGACGGTTGCCCATCATCGTCTTGGTGCCGTCGGCGTTGTTGAGCATGACCGGCGCCGGACGGGCATCGACCGGGAGCACCTCGCCGGCACCCGGGTGAGCCGACGTGTTGTTGTCGGTGTACTCACCGTTGGCGAACCAGACGAGCATGCCGTTCTGGTAGGGGAAACGCTCCACCCAGTCGGGCTTCGTGTTGCCCCAGCCGAAGTTGTACGGGCCGGTCTTCAGCGTCGCGTCGTAACCGCTGTAGGTGCGGTTCTCGGCGAAGTAGAAGTCCTGGACCTGCCTGGAGGTGGTGCCGTCCATGATCGAGAAGCCCTTGGCGACCCACGAGCCGGCCCCGGCCTCGACGTCGTCGACCGGGCCCGTGACCCCGTCGGTGGTGACGGCGATGTCGTCGACGAAGGCCTCGCTCGACACGCCACCATCGGTGGCGACGCGGAAGCGGAACTGGATGCTCTGACCCTTGTAGGCCGACAGGTCCCACGTCTTCTGGGCCCACGCGAACTTGCCGTTGACGGGCGCGCCTGCGTCTTTCCACGTCGCGCCGTTGTCGGTCGACACCTCGCCGTAGAGGTAGTCGTAGTCCTTCTCGAGGTTGCCCTGGACCCAGGCGCTGAGGGAGGCCGAGGTCTTGGCACCCGTCAGGTCGACCGTGCGGGTCAGCGTCGTGTTGAGGTTGTCACCGAAGCCGCTCCACCACTCGGCCTTGCCGGAGTGGGGTGTGTTGCGGTCGGCCTTGACGGTGCGCTCGGGCAGCGGCACGACGAGGGCCTGGGCAGAGCCGGTCTTCGTGGCCAGGTCGGCCTGGCTCAGCTTGACCGAGGTGTTCTCACCGAACGGGACGGTCTTGTGGTCGAGCCAGCCGAGCTGCAGCTTCTCCCACGGGCCCATGTAGCCGGGCGTCGTGCCGATCGAGTCGGTGCCGTGGTTGAGCCACGAGCCGCCACTCATCAGGGTCCAGAAGGCGGTGCCGTTGTCGCCGCCCGCGGTGTCGTAGAGGTCGGGCAGGCCGAGGTCGTGGCCGAACTCGTGCGAGAAGACGCCGAGACCGCCGTTCTCGGGCTCGGTCGTGTAGTCGCCGATCCACATGCCCGAGTTGCCCAGCTGGACGCCGCCGAGCTTGTTGTTCTCAGGACCCGTCTTGCCGGCGTTCGTCGAGTACGCGTACCAGCGGTGCGACCAGATGGCGTCCTCACCCTGTGCGCCGCCACCGGCCTCCTCGCCCTCACCCGCGTGAATGGCCTGGAAGTGGTCGATGTAGCCGTCGGGCTCGTTGAAGTTGCCGTCGCCGTCGTAGTCGTAGCGGTCGACCTTGTCGAACTGCGCGAGGTAGGCCTTGATGTCGGCGTCCGACTTGCCCTGGGCCTTCTGGTCGTCGTACCAGGCGGTGGCCGTGTCGCCGATGAAAGGCCAGTAGACCTGCGAGTCGGAGAACTTGTTCGAACCGTAGCGCGACTCGTTGTAGGGGACCTTGACCCAGTCGGACACGTCGCCCTTGGCGAGGAAGCGGCCGTTGGACTGCTTGAGGTAGAAGTCGCGGAACGACTCGCCGTCGCCGAACATCATCTGCTGGTAGTGCTCGCGGTTGAAGTCGGAGAGCCAGTAGGTCGAGTTGTCGTCGGTCTTGTTGCCGTCCCAGTTGCGGTCGGGCTGCGCGATCTGGTTGTGCAGGGGGCCGGCGGTGCCGCCGGTCGAGGGATGCACCTTGTCGCCGAACTCGACGAGGATCGTGAAGATGTCCTCTTCGCGGTTCACCGGGTAGTTGACGTACTTGGACTTGCCCGCCTTGCCGTTCTTGGCCGTGGTCTTGACCTCGATGACACGGTTGCCGTTGATGGTCTTGGTCGTCGCCTCGCCCTTGAGCAGCTTGGTGACGGCAGCCTTGGTCTCCGCGGCCTGAGCCTCGGCAAGGGGGTTCGGCAGGTTGTCGGGGCGAGAGGCCTGGGCCGCAGCGGGGTCACCGCTCGCCGGGGCCTTGGCAACCGGGGTTGCCTGAGCCTGCATCGGGGCGGTGAGGCCGGTGACGACGAGCGCCCCCACGGCCAATCCCGAGACAGCACTCCAGTGGCGCTTGTTCACGATCTGTCCTCCTGGTCACGAGGCGCCGCATATCGGGCGCCTCGCGTATAAGAACACAGAAAACAGACAATCTGGCGCTCAGTGCCAGCGGAATCGAAAAAACTTGTGCTGCAAAGCAGTTCGTCGCAAAGAACGTAAAATCTTCGTAAAGAGACGGGCGTCCACCCTTCCCAGACCACCCCGGTATCGGATAGAGAAGCCCATCTGTCACAGAGGTATCCGTGAAACCGGCCACCGGCCACCGGGGCGATGCCTCGAGGCGCCGATATGCTCCGGCCATGAGCACTGACGCCCCCGAGGAGCAGAGTCCCTACGGTTCCGGGAGCCGTGCCCAGGATTCTTCCGCGGCCGCGAGCGCCGCTCCGTCCCCACGGAAGGTGCGCATCCCCCACCTGCACGCCCTCAAGGCGGAGGGACGCCGCTGGGCCATGCTCACGGCATACGACATGTATGCCGCCCAGATCTTCGACGAGGCCGGGATCCCCGTGCTGCTCGTCGGCGACTCGGCGGGCAACAACGTCTACGGCTACGAGACGACCGTGCCCGTGACGCTCGACGAGATGATCCCGCTCGTCCGCGCCGTGTCGACGGCCGCCCGCCGGGCGCTCGTCGTCGCCGACCTGCCGTTCGGCTCCTACGGCGGGTCGGTCGAGCAGGGCTTCGCGAGTGCCGTGCGGCTCATGAAGGAAGGGCTCGCCCACGCCGTCAAGCTCGAGGGCGGCACGGCCATGGTCCCGCTCGTCAAGACCCTCACCGACGCCGGCATCCCCGTCATGGCGCACGTCGGCTTCACGCCGCAGAGCGAGCACCAGCTCGGCGGCTACCGCGTGCAGGGTCGCGGCGACGCCGCCGACGCCCTCGTCGACGAGGCGCGAGCCCTGCAGGACGCCGGCGCCTTCGCCGTCGTCCTCGAGATGGTCCCGGCGCCCGTCGCGGAGCGGGTCACCGAGGTCCTGAGCATCCCGACCATCGGCATCGGCGCCGGCAGCGGCACCGACGCCCAGGTGCTCGTGTGGAGCGACTTCGCGGGCCTGCGCAGTGGCAAGGCCCCGCGCTTCGTCAAGAAGTACGCCGACCTGCGCGGCACGCTGCTCGACGCCGCTCGGGCGTATGCCGCCGACGTCGAGTCGGGTGCCTTCCCCGACGCCGAGCACTCCTTCGAGTCCTGAGACGCCGCCGCCCGACCGGTCGGACCGGTCGGGCGGGGTACTGGCTGTGGGTTGAGAGAGGTCAGGCGTCGCTGTCGCCGGCCGCGGACGAGCCGCCGCGCTGGTTCCAGTCGCGGTCCTCGGAGTCCCACTGCTCGGTCTTCTTGTGGGCGGTGTCGAGGGCCGCCTGGGCCTCCGCCTCGGTGGCGTACGGGCCGAGGACCTGCTCACCCCGGCTGCGGTTCTCGTCGGTCTCGACCCGACCCGTGTCGACGTTGTACCAGAAGCTCACGTGCGCACTCCTTCTCTCTTCGGACTCTTCCGACTTGTCATCCGGCTCGAGCGGGTCCGCCTCGTGAACGCCCCTCGTGGACGGCACCCGCTGACGACCTAGACTCCACCGTATGCCGTTGCTCCAGCCGCGGGTGTCAGCACACCGCCTCAGTCCGCGACGACCGGTGCCCGCCTCGATCGAGCGGCCGCACTACGTCGACGTGCCCAACCCGCGCGAGGACGGCGACCTGCGCATCAAGGACGCCGAGACCGTGGAGAAGATGCGCATCGCGTCGCGGATCGCGGCCACGGCCATGGTCGAGGCCTCGAAGGCCATCGCTCCCGGTGTCACGACCGACGAGCTCGACGCGGTCGCCCACGAGTACATGCTCGACCACGGCGCCTACCCCTCGCCCCTCGGCTACAAGGGCTTCCCGAAGTCCGTGTGCACGAGCGTCAACGAGGTCATCTGCCACGGCATCCCCGACGCGCGGCCGCTCGAGGACGGCGACATCGTCAACATCGACGTCACGGCCTACATCCACGGCGTCCACGGCGACACCGACGCGACCTACCTCGTCGGCGACGTCGACGAGGAGTCCCGCCTGCTCGTCGAACGCACGCACGAGGCGATGATGCGCGGCATCCGAGCCGCCCGCCCGGGCCGCGAGATCAACGTCATCGGCCGCGTCATCGAGAGCTACGCGAAGCGGTTCGGCTACGGCGTCGTGCGCGACTTCACCGGACACGGCATCGGGCTCGAGTTCCACTCCGGCCTCATCGTGCCGCACTACGACGCCGCTCCTCACTACGAGACCGTCATCGAGCCCGGCATGACCTTCACCATCGAGCCGATGCTCAACCTCGGGACCCCCGAGTGGGACATGTGGGACGACCGGTGGACCGTCGTCACCCGTGACCGCAGGCGCTCGGCCCAGTTCGAGCACACGATCCTCATCACCGACGACGGCCACGAGATCCTCACCCTCCCCGAGGGCGACGCCCCCTGAGCGGGGCCGGCCACCCACGTCGTCCACTTCACCGCAGCGGCACCGCATCACCCCGCACCACCAGCTGACACCCCACGACCACGTCCTCGACAAGGAAGTACGGACCATGGCCAAGCACGGCAAGCCCCTCGGCATCGACATCGGCGGCAGCGGCATCAAGGGCGCCCCCGTCGACCTGAAGGCCGGCGATCTGGCCGGGAAGCGGTTGAAGATCCTGACGCCCAAGCCGGCCACCCCCGACGCCGTGGCCGAGGTCGTCGACCAGATCGTCGACCACTTCGCCGACGTGACGGGCGACTCCCCCATCGGCGTGACCGTTCCGGCGGTCGTCATCCGCGGCACCGTGCTCTCGGCGGCCAACATCGACCCGTCGTGGATCAACACCGACGCCGAAGCCCTCATCAAGGAGCACACGGGTCGCGCCGTCACCGTCCTCAACGACGCCGACGCCGCCGGTCTCGCCGAGATGTACTACGGCGCCGCCAAGGGCGTGCGGGGCCTCGTCATCCTCACGACCCTCGGCACCGGCATCGGCACCGCGCTGATCCACGACGGGCGGCTCGTGCCGAACTCCGAGCTGGGCCACCTCGAGATCGACGGCTACGACGCCGAGGACCGGGCCGCGTCATCCGTCAAGGACGCCGAGGTCCTGTCGTGGGAGGAGTACTCCGAACGTCTCCAGACCTACTACGACACCATCGAGAAGCTCTTCTCCCCCGACCTCATCATCGTCGGTGGCGGCATCTCCAAGGACAGCGACGACTTCCTGCCCAAGCTCAAGCTTCGCTGCCCGATCGTCCCGGCCCAGCTGCGCAACCAGGCCGGCATCATCGGCGCCGCGCACCTCGCCACCGACCTCGCCTGAACACCGGTCCGAGCGCACCCGTCTGAGCAGCGGAAGGGGCTGCCGGGCGACCGCCGGGCAGCCCCTTCAGCTGTCCCGCGTCAGCGTCGGGTCCGCCACACGAGCCGGTGCACCCCGAGGTGCCGCGGCAGCGTGCGCAGACCGGGGATCCAGGGGATGCAGATGAAGCCGATGCTCAGCAGGATCATGAGGGACCAGACGGCGATGTCGGCGTTCTCCGACGTCGAGAACGGCGGTACCTGGTACCACAGCGAGTACAGCCAGAGCCACGGCTGACCCGGGTAGTTGCCGGTCTCGTTCATGATCCCCCACTGGTCGCCCCCGAGGTTCTGGGCGCGGGCCGCGTCCTCGAGGTGCGTCCCGTCGGCGAGCAGCAGCAGCGCCCGCGTGCTGTCGACACCGAAGAAGGTCGTGCGCGAGGTCAGCAGACCCTCGAGCGCGCCGCCGTCGGCCAGTTGCAGCTCGGCTGCCGCGATGATCGGGACCGGTCCGTAGTCACCGCTCGCGACCTTGGCCGGGTCCCCGTCCGGCGCGGCCGCCAGGGCGTCGGCGTAGGCCGCGGACCACGCCTGCTGCCGGTCGGCTGACGCCGCGTCCCAGGCGTGGACCGCAGCGACGACGGCCGGGTCCGACGTGAGGCTGCGGACGGGGTCGAGCACGAGGTCCTTCGCGGAGTCGACGGGGACGGTGACCCCGGGCAGCGTCTGGAGGTTGACCGGGCCGAGGCTCTGCCCCTCGCCAGCGGTGTTGTAGGGCGCGCCGTAGCCGGCGCTGGTCGTCGTACCGGCGAGCTCTCCCGTAGCGGTGGCGACGACGTCCGCCGGCGCTTGACGCGCCCACTGCTGCAAGGAGATCGCGGGCTCGTCGGGAGACGAGAAGACGAGGGCGGCGACGACGGACAGCACCGAGACCACACCGAGCGCGATGACGAACTCCTTGACGAGGTCGTAGCGGCGCGTCGGGAAGGCGTGCGAGTCAGGGGTGGGTCCCCAGCCACCCGTCCCCCGCTTCATGACTTCACCCCGCTGCGCGTGGCGAGGGTCGCAGGGCTCTCGGTCGGCGCCGCGCCCGCCGCAGCGGCAGCACCGGGCGGCGCCGGCTCCGTTGCACCGATCGGAGGGGCGACGCCGCGTCGGCGCACGAGGACGATGTGCACGACGACGATCGCCCCGACGACGAGCGGGAGCAGCGAGACGTGCCACAGCATCATCTGGCCGAGGTCCATGACGTTGAACCAGGCCCCGATGCCCGCGGCGTTGAGCCCGTCCTTGGCCTGGGTCGAGATCCACTGTGCGTCGAAGTTCGTCTGGATGAGGTAGCCGGTGAAGGCCGTCCCCAGCGACCCGAAGAAGGCGAGCGCGCCTGTCGCCCAGGTCAGTCCGCGGTTGCCGCGCCACGACGCCATGAAGAACTTGCCCCACAGGTGGATGACCATGGTGGCGAAGAAGAGCTCGACGCTCCAGAGGTGCACGGAGTTGACGAAGTGTCCGAGCGTGCTGACGTGCCACCAGGCCACCCCGCCGAGGGACAGGACCAGGCCCGACACGATGATGACGACGAGGCTGGCGAGGCAGGCGACGCCGAAGACGTAGATCCACGAGGCGACGTAGACGGGCTGCCGGTCGGGCAGCCACTGCCCGCGAGGCACGAGGCCCTCGACCCAACGGGTGAGGGCGGCCGTCCAGGTGTCGTGGGCGTGGCGCGACTGCGGCTCGGTCGGTTCCGACCGCAGGGACGTCGAGGGCCCGCTCACTGGTCCTCGTCCTCACGGGGAGCAGGGAAGGGCAGCAGGAGGGCGAGCACGAAGACCACGACCATGAGCAGGATGACCAGGAGGTTGGCGACCGTGATCGTCAGCCATCCCCACTGGACGACAGGACCTGCAGGAACCGGCTGTGACGCGGCGAGGAACTGGGTGATCATCTCTGGCCTCCGGGGAGTGCGAAGCTGTGAGTCCTCCTGCCCGGCGCAGATCTACTACACAACGTAAGAGTAGATCTGCGCGGCCGGCACCGGCGCCCGAATGTGATCTTCGGCGCCCACGGGCCTACGAACGCCGCAGTGCCGAGAGCAGCTCGGGCGCCCGCTGCTCGTAGAGCCGAGCGCCGACGCCGACCCCGACGATCCCGACGACGATGCCGAGCAGTACCCCGACGACGCCCGCCCCCCAGCCGGCGGCGACGGAACCCTGCCAGGCCCCCCAGGCGAGCAGGATCGTCGGCGAGGCGAGCAGCAGCGTGCCGAGACTCGCCATCGACTGCGCGGCGATGGTGATCCCGGCAGCCCCCGGCGGCGCGTTGAAGGGGCTCTCGCCCGACTCCGCCACGGGGTAGGGCAGCACGACGCTCATGACGCTCGACACGGCATACCCCGCTCCGAGCAGCGACACGGAGAGTCCGAGTGCAGCCGGGAGCAGGTCCCAGCGGTCGGCGAACGCGACCCCGACGACCACGTAGACGGGGACGAGGACGGCGGCGAGGAGGAGGTCAGGCAGGAGCCGCCCGCGACGGTCGTCCCGCCCGGACGTGCCGGACACCACGTGCAGCCACAGGGCGTCGGACTCGTAGGCGACAGCGTTGTGCTCGCTCCAACCGAGGAGGAACGCGACGAGGGGGCCCATGAGCAGCGGAGTCCACGCCACGTCGCCCGTGACGAACGGGATGAGCAGCGCGAGCGGCACGACGGGGGTCATGGCCATGCTGATCTGGTAGCGGGGGTCACGGCGCCAGTAGGTCAGGACGCGCGCCGCGACGGCGCCGAGCGGCGTACCGGGCAGCCGAGCCAGCAGGCCGAGGTCGTCTCCGGACGAGGTGCCCGAGTCGGAGCGCGAGACCGCGCGCGGGTTGTCGACCTCGTCACGCAGCACCCGGGACCACAGCAGGAAGACGACGACGAGCAGTCCCGCGGCCAGGGCCAGGCGCACCAGCCCGGTGCCGAGGTCGCCCGCCGCCACGTCACCCGGCGCGGCCCAGGCCCAGCCGAGAGGCGACCAGCCGACGACGGCGGCGGCTGTCGTGGCGACGTCGCGCAGGCTCGCTCCGAGGTTGGCCACGACGGAGATCGCCGGACCGATGACGACGAGCAGGAGCAGGCCGAGGACCGCGATGACGTCACGACCGCGACGGCTCGAGATCGCCTGGGTCATCACCGCGGACACCCAGCGGCTCGTCGTGATCGCCGTCAGCAGACCGATCGCCGTCGCGACGACGGCCACGAGCGTCGAGGCGAGCGTGTGGGACCAGGCGACGACCACCCCGACCGACAGCACCATCGACGCGATCGCCGGCAGCCCGACGAGTGCGGCGGCCACGAGGCCGATCGTCAGGTCGCGGTGTGGGACGGCGAAGGTGGCGAAGCGACCCGGGTCGAGGGTCGGGTCGGAGCCGAAGGAGAAGAGCGGCACGACGGTCCAGAGCACGATGCCGGCGGCGCCGGCGAGCGGGATGACGACGCGCGCCGCGTCGAGGGACCCGCGGAAGGAGGCGAGGATGACGGCGAGCCCGGCCACGAGGACGGCGAAGTAGACGATGCCGACGACGGCGCCGATCGCCTGGGCACGGCTGCGCCGGAAGATGTTGCGCAGCAGGGTGAGCTTCAGTCGGACGAGGTGCGCAACCACGAGAGCCCCACCACCTCGGTGGACCCGCCGACGAGGTCGACGAACCGCTCCTCCAGCGACCGGTCGCCCCGGACGTCGTCGAGCTCCCCCGCGGCGAGGACGAGCCCGTCGGAGATGACGGCGACGTGAGTGCAGATGCGTTCGACGAGGTCCATGACGTGGCTCGAGAGGACGACGGTGCCGCCGGACTCGACGAAGCCCGAGAGGATGCGGCGGATCGTCGCGGCCGAGATCGGGTCCACCGCCTCGAACGGCTCGTCGAGCACGAGGACGCGGGGACCGTGGACGAGCGCCGAGGCGAGCGTGACCTTCTTCGTCATGCCCGCCGAGTAGTCGACGACGAGCTTGCCCTGCGCCTCGGTGAGGCCGAGCGCGGCGACGAGCTCTGCAGCCCGCTCGGACGCGAGCTCGCGCGGCATCCCACGGAGCAGGCCGGCATACGTGATCAGCTGGAGCCCGGTCAGCCGGTCGAAGACCTTGAGCCCGTCCGGGAGCACGCCGATCAGCCGCTTGGTGGCGACGGGGTCGGCCCAGACGTCGCGACCCAGGACGAACGCCTGTCCGGCGTCGGGGCGCAGCAGTCCCGTCACCATCGACAGCGTCGTCGTCTTGCCGGCGCCGTTGGGACCGACAAGGCCGAAGAACGAGCCTCGCGGCACGTCGAGGTCGATCCCCTTGACCGCGATGAGGTCGCCGAATCGCTTGCCCAGCCCCCTCAACGCGATCGCCGGACCCTCAGTCGGATCGCCTTGTGGTGCAGGCAGATCGGTCACGTCGCTCATGTCACTCCCCCTCCCCCGAGATCGAGCGTCAGAAGATCGCCGACTCGGCGTCGCGCAGCGGGGTGTAGGTGAGGCCGTCGACACCGGAGAACTGCTCGATGTGGCCGGAGTACATCCGGTGCCCGACGTCGCTGAGCAGCGCGTCGTGGATGGGGATGAAGACCTTCGGGGCGATGCGCCCGACGAAGGCGATCGAGTCCCGGCTCGCGGCCCACGGCGCGCTGAGCGGGTGGGCGAGGACGTCGACCGGGCCGGGCTCGCCGTCGTACGCGTCGCCCGGGTGGAAGAGGGAGGGCTCGCCGTCGGCCCGCAGGACGACACCGACGTTGGGGATGCGCGGCATCGCCGCGTGGTTGAAGGCGTGCAGCTCGCCGACCGGGGTGACCGTGACGTCGCCGACGGCGAAGTCCTCGCCCTGCCGGGACGGCACCGCCGGCAGGCCCTCGTCGCGCAGCTTCTCGGCCGTCAGGGGGTCGGTGTGCACCGTCCCCCCGGGATTGGCGCGGATCAGGGCGCTGACCCGCTCCGGGTCGAAGTGGTCGGCGTGGTTGTGGGTCACGAGGACCGCGTCGAGGCCGGTCAGGTCCTCGAAACCCGTCGAGAAGCTGCCCGGGTCGATGAGGATGCGGCGGTCGGCGGCCTCGACGAGGAGGCAGGCATGTCCGAGGTGAGTCACGCGCATGCCACCACCTAATCACGGTCCCCTCGACCGAACCGCGAGACACAGCACACGCGGGGCCGCAACGTTCTGCACGCGTCGCTGCCGGGTGCCAGACTCACCGCAGGACCGGTCGCACCGTGGACCGGCGCGTGCTGGCTCGGCCGGATCGGGGTGACGACGGGTGGACACCGTGGCGCACGACGCTGACCTCCGCCTGCTCCGGGCATACGAGCCCGTCGTGCGCCTCACCCGCGGCGAGTACTTCCTGCCGGTCGCCGTCGACGCCTACGTGGCACACGCGAGCCTCATCCGCGACGAGGCGGGGTCGGCCACGGTCCTCACGCCGACGGGCACCCTGGACCTGGCCGCGCTCGCTGCCCACGGTGCGGACCACGACGGGCCCGGCCTGTCACTGTCCGGCATCACCGAGCCGCGGTCGTTCCGAGAACGCCTGCGTCGCGCGCTGCCGGGCGCCCGCCCGAGCTTCCGCGCCGGCAGCCGACTCGCGCAGGTCGGCCTGCTCGGCCGGACGATCGACACGTTGAGCCGGCTCTCACTCCTGCTCCGCGGATCGGTGCCCGGCGGCAGCGCCGCGACCGCGTACGCCGTCCAGCAGGCGCACCTCTCCCCCGACCGCCCGACCTACTACGGCCGCGTCGTGCGCAGCGACGGCTGGGTCGTGTRCCAGTACTGGTTCTTCTACGCGTTCAACAACTGGCGTTCGGGCTTCTCCGGGGTCAACGAGCACGAGGCCGACTGGGAGCAGGTGACGGTCTTCCTTGACGGCACGGGCACGCTCGGCGACGACGGCCTGCCGCCACCCCGCTGGGTCGTCTTCAGCGCCCACGACGAGACGGGCGACGACCTGCGGCGCCGCTGGGACGACCCCGACCTCGCAACGGTCGACGGACGCCATCCCGTCGTCTTCGCCGGGGCCGGATCCCATTCCGGCGCCTACCTTCCCGGCGACTACCTCATCACCGTCGCACCCCCGTCCTGGGGCGGTGTCATCCCGGCCGTGCGCCGACTGGCCAAGCTCTTCGCCCCGTGGGCGCGAGCGGCCCAGGGCGCCGGGCTGGGCATCCCCTACATCGACTACGCCCGCGGGGACGGCCCGTCCATCGGCCCGTCGGCCGAGCTGGCCTGGAGTCCTGTCGTCATCGACGACCGGACCCCGTGGGTGCGCGACTACCGCGGGCTCTGGGGCCACGACACGAAGGACCGTCTCGGAGGTGAACGAGGGCCTGCCGGCCCGCGCTACGAGCGGAACGCCACGGTCCGGCTGTCGTGGGGAGACCCCGTCGGCTGGGCCGCGCTCGCGAAGGTCGCCCCGAGCCCGGAGGCCGAGGCGGCCCTCGTGGCCGATCGCATCGACGAGATCGACCAGCAGCTCGCCGACCTCACCGAGCAGTCCGACGCCAGGGTCCACTCCCTGACGACGCGCGCCGCCGGTCTCGGCCCCGACAGCCCCGACGTGCGGGGTCTGGCGTCCGACGAGCGGGAGCTGACGTCCCTCCGGATGGATGCCGTGCGACTGCGCGACGAGCGGTCCCGGATGGAGCGTGCCCTGCGTGACGGACTCCCCACGGCAACACCCCACGCACACCTGTCCCATCGTCGGACGCCGATCACCGCGAGCGATCGCTCGCGCGACCGCCTGCTCGCGGTCTGGGCCGTCGTGAGCACGCCCCTCGTCCTCTACCTCGTCGCCGGCTTCTTCAAGCCCGAGGTGACCGACCGGCCGCTCGGCGCCGCCGTGCTGCTCGTGCTCGTCCTCGGGGTCGAGGCCTTCACCCGCGGCTACTTCCTGGCGTATGCCGTCCGCGTCGTCGCGGTGCTCGGCGTCGTCGCGCTCGTGGCCGAGTTCGCGGGCAACTGGCAACCCGTGACCTACTGGGTGCTCGTGTCGGTGGCCGTGGTCGTGCTCGTCGTCAACCTGCGCGACGTCCTGCGACGGTAGACCCGGCGCGGCAACACGGGCGCGCCGGATCCACCATCGCCACAACGGCGCTCAGGCGTCGATGCTCGACATGTCGCCGTAGCGGGCACCCTGCACCGCGGCCCTCGGCACGGCTGCGTCGATCGCGGCCAGGTCCTCGGCGGTCAGCTGCACGGATGCGGCCCCGACGTTCTCCTCGAGGTAGCGCACCCGCTTCGTGCCGGGGATCGGCGCGACGTCGTCACCCTGGGCGAGGACCCAGGCGAGGGCGAGCTGTCCGGCGGTCGCTCCCTTCGACTCCGCGATCTCGCGCACCCGCGCGACGAGGGCCAGGTTCGACTCGAGGGCTTCGCCCTGGAAGCGCGGGAAGTAGGCGGTGCGGCGGGAGTCGCCGGCCTCGAGGTCGTTGGGTGAGGTGATGGCCCCGGTGAGGATGCCGCGTCCGAGGGGAGAGTAGGGCACGAGCCCGATGCCGAGCTCGCGCAGCGTCGGGAGGATCTCGTCCTCGACGTCGCGGGTGAAGAGCGAGTACTCGGTCTGGAGCGCGGTGATCGGGTGGACGGCGTGGGCACGCCGGATGGTCGAGGCCGAGGCCTCCGAGAGACCGAGGTGGCCGACCTTGCCGGCCTCGACGAGCTCGGCCATGGCGCCGACGGTCTCCTCGATCGGCACGTTCGGGTCGACGCGGTGCTGGTAGTAGAGGTCGATGTGGTCGACGCCGAGCCGCTGGAGGGAGGCGTCGGCCGCGCGGCGGACGTAGTCCGGTCGGCCGTTGATGCCGAGCCGGGTGCCGTCCTCGGCTCGCTCGTTGCCGAACTTCGTGGCGAGGACGACGCCCTCGCGGCGACCGTCGAGGGCCCGACCGACGAGCTTCTCGTTGGTGAACGGCCCGTACATGTCGGCCGTGTCGAGGAAGGTGACGCCGAGGTCGAGGGCGCGGTGGATCGTGGCGACGGCGGCGGCCTCGTCACCGGTGCCGTAGAACTCGGACATCCCCATGCAGCCGAGACCGACGGTCGAGACGGTCAGTGGCGACGCTGTGCCGAGGGTGCGCGTGCCGAGCGGTGCTCGGTCTCCTGCAGGGGTGGTGGTCTCGGGGTTCTGGGTCATGCGATCGAGTGAAACGCTTCGAGCGCGCTCGAAGTCAAGCGGTCGACCGCGCCGTCGCTGCCCGTGCGGGCAGTCTCAGGTCTCGGCGCGCTCGAGCGCCGACTGGTAGATCCCGATCTTGTTGTCGATGGCTCCCAGGTGCTCGGTGACCTCGGCGAGCTGCGCCAGCACCCGTGCCCGGTGGTTCTGGAGCAGCGCGAGTCGCTCGGTCTCGTTGCCGTCTCCCGAACGGCACAGGGCGGCATACGCCTTGACCTCGCGGATCGGCATCCCCGTGGCGCGCAGGCGCGTCAGCATCCGGACCCACGTGAGGTCGCTCTCGGTGTAGACGCGATGGCCTGAGCTCGTACGGCCGACGCCGCGCAGCATCAGCCCGTCGCGCTCGTAGTAGCGCAGCGTGTGCGTGGTCAGTCCGGTGCGCTCGGAGGCCTCGGCGATGGTCAGGCCCTGGGGCGGTGCGATGACGGTCACCGGACCATGCTGGCGCTTCGAGCGCACTCGAAGTCAAGCAGGCGGACGACTGTCGTGCTCCCGTCCACCCGACACGGGCCGGCACACGGCGACGCGGAGCAGACGTTGGCGACGACGGCCGACGCCGCGCGTCGGAGCGAGGCGTCGCTCCTGGGCTCCGGGCCACGTCCAGCACTCCCAGCCGGGGGCGGGGTGCGCGGCGCACCCGTCGTGGCTCACGTGGACCCCCTCGTGGTGCGGTGCGCGGCTGAGGGACGTGGCGGTATGCGTGCAGCATCCGCCCGGGTCACGGCGCGATCGGGCGGGACGACGATCTCGGATGCGACGGGTGCCGGCACGGGTCGCTCCTCTCTTCCTCGGCAGGCGACCGAACGGGGCGGGTCCGCCGGCTCCCACTCCGGCGCCGCGGAACGACCGCGCGGGACGCGCACCTCGTGGCCGCGTGCTGTGGGAACGACGTGACACGCCCGGGGGTTACGCGTCGGTAGCCGGACGACGTCAGCGATCTGGCTGCCTGTGACGTCGGAGTCGAGACCACAGCCCTGCTGTGGGTGGTGGCGGCCGCAGCGATCCGGTGTCACCCGGGACGACCGCCGCCTCGCGCGCGGACTCGAGCTCGGCGACGGCCCGCTGCGAGTCGCTGATGAGCGAGCCGTAGACGGGCCACTGCTCGGGGTCCTCGAGGGGCGTCGTGCGCACCTGCTCGCTCAGGGAGGCGAGGACCTCGCGAGCCCGGGCCGTGCCCTCGTCGAACCGCCGGGTCGCGTCGTCGTCGTGTCGGCCCAGCTGTGACACCGCCTGTGCCATCCCGTCGAGTGCGTCGGCGTACTCCGCGAGGAACCTGGCCGAGGGCGCGGGCCGTCGGCGCCGCTCGGCAGCAGCATCGACGAGGGTGCGGCCGATGCCCGTGACCTGCCAGACGGTCCGTCGAAGCGTGGTGACGGTGCGCTCGTAGCCGTCCCAGTCGACGTCTGCGGGACGGATGTTGTCACGCAGGTTGAAGCGCATGCTCTCGCGACCCGTGCGGATGTCGTCGACGATGTACGGCGCCTTGTCGCCGATCTCGCCTCCACGGCGGTACCACCGACGCGCCGACTGGACGTCCCAGTCGCCGCGGAGCCCGGAGGCCATCTCCTCGAGGAGCTCACGAACCTGGCGCGCCAGCGCCGACACCCGCTGACGCGGCTTGGTCAGGTGCAGCGGTGCCAGCACGATGGCGTTGGTCGCCACCCCGATGATGCCGCCGGCCACCGTCTCGACGATCGTCAGGTACGTGAAGTGCTCGTCGGTGCCACCGGCGGTGATGAGCGACAGGAGCACCATGGCCGGCACCTGGATGCCGTGCTCCCCCAGACGCGACCACCGCCCGATGACGAGCGCGACGAGGATGACCCCGAACATCGTCCACCACGTGACCCCGAAGACCGTGGCGACGACCCACGCGACACTGAGGCCCAGCACGACGGCGGCGATGCGCTGGGCGCTGGCCGAGAGGGAACGCACCATCGTGCGGTCGACGACGAGGAGGGCGGCCATCGGCGCGTAGAACGGGACCGGGCTGTCGAGCACCCGCACCGCGAACTGCCACGCGAGCACGGTCGCGATCGCCGCCTTGACGAGGAGCAGCAGGGCGTCGCGCTCCGGTCCGGGCTGGTGCAGCGCCCGACGCAGGGCCCGAAGCCGCTGGTGGGCGTCGTCCTGCCACTGGCTCATGTGCGGACACCCGCAGTCGCATCCAGACGCCCGGCCACGACCGGTCCCCGCTCCCCCGCCCGCGGCATCCAGGCGGACACGCTCACGAGGACCTGCGCTCCGACGCCTCTTCGACGGCACGCTTGTCGATGTCGTCCATGGCGCGGGTGTCCCGCGGCTCAGCGAACGGCTCGAGGTCCTCCGGGACACCCTCGGCGATCGCACGGCTCCGGTCGAGCTCGGCGTTGACCTCGGCGCCGAGCAGGATCGCGATGTTCGTCAGCCACAGCCAGACGAGGAAGATGACGACACCAGCCAGAGACCCGTAGGTCTTGTTGTACGACGAGAACAGTGCGACGTAGACGGCAAAGAGTCCCGAGACGACGAGCCAGATCAGCACGGCGATGACGCCTCCGGGGCTGACCCACTTGACGCCTCCCTGCTTCGCGTTGGGACTGGCCCAGAAGAGCACGGCGAAGAGCACCGACACGAGGACCAGCAGCACGGGCCACTTGAGCACCCCCCACACGAGGAGGGCCGTGTCACCTGCCCCGATGAGGTTGCCGACCTGCTCGGCCACCGGCCCGCTGACGACGACGATCACCGCGCTGGCGACCATGACGACGACGGCGAACAAGGTCACCCCGACGCGGATGGGCACCGTCTTCCAGATCGGGCGACCCTCCGGGATGTCGTAGATGACGTTGGACGCCCGCATGAACGCCGAGACGTAGCCCGAGGCCGACCAGAGCGCCACGAGCAGTCCGAGGACCGCCCCGAAGCCGGCGCTCGTCCGGTTCGCCTGTGCCTGGACGATGAGCGTGCGCACGAAGTCCGCGCTCGACCCGGGCGCGATCGCCTGGACCTGGAGGACGACCTGCGCGGTGGCGTCGCGGCCCATCAGTCCGAGCGCGGCGACGAGCACGGCGAGAGCCGGGGCGATCGAGAGAAGGCCGTAGTAGGTCAACGAGGCGGCGAGGTCGGTGAGGTTGTCCCGCTTGAACTCGACCCGGGCCCTCTTGAGGGCCGCGACGAGCGAGGACCGGGGCAGGTCGGACGGACTCTCGGGATTGTCGGGGGTGTCGGAGGTGTCGGAGGTGTCGGGGGTGTCAGGAGTTTCGGGGGTGTCGGGGGTGTCGGACCGTGCGTGGCCACGGCTGCTGCGTGAGGGGTCGCTTGCTGGTGCCATTCCCTGCCCGTACCCAGTGGGTGCGACGGCCGCACGGGACGGGCCCGGTCCCGTGTCGTCGTCGGGCAATGGCAGCATGGGGCGCTGCTGTGGGTACGAAGCCCTACGCGTCGCCCGAGAGGGCAGGTGCTCGCCTTCGCACGGCGGGCACGACCGACCGCAGTCGGCACGAGCCGACACGAACCGGAGGGAGAGGCCGCGCATGGTGGACGTATCGCCTGACCTCATCGCCGGGCGCTACCGGCTCATGAACCGGATCGGCTCCGGCGGTATGGGTCACGTGTGGCTGGCCTGGGACGAGCGACTGAGCCGCGCCGTGGCCGTCAAGCAGCTGCACTCCCCCGTCGGCCTCGACGAGGCCGACGCTCGCGTCGCCCACGCACGCGCCATGCGGGAGGCCCGCAACACGGCCCGACTGCACCACCCCAACGCGGTGCCCGTCTTCGACGTCGTCGACCACGACGGCCAGCCGTGCCTCGTCATGCAGTACCTCCCGTCACGGAGCCTGCACGCCGTGCTGGCCGAGCGCGGCCCCCTCCCGGTGCGCGAGGTCGCCCAGCTCGGCGCCGAGCTGGGCTCGGCCCTCGCCGCCGCGCACCGCGCCGACATCGTGCACCGCGACGTCAAGCCCGGCAACGTGCTCGTCGCCGAGGACGGCACGGCCCGCATCACCGACTTCGGGATCTCGCACGCCGTCGGCGACGTGTCCCTCACCTCGACCGGCATGGTGACCGGCACCCCGGCCTACCTCGCCCCGGAGGTCGCGCGCGGGGCGCCGTCGAGCCCGGCCTCGGACGTCTTCTCCCTCGGCGCGACCCTCTATGCCGCCGTCGAGGGCTCGCCGCCGTTCGGCACCGGAAACAACCCGATGGCGCTGCTGCACCGGGTGGCCTCCGGCTCGATCACCCCGCCCGGTGACGGTCCGCTCGCCCCTGTCCTGCTCGCGATGCTCGCCGCGTCTCCCGACGACCGTCCCTCGATGCAGGACGTCTCGGCCGACCTCGCCGAGGTCGCCGCCGGACGTCCGCCCCGGGGCCCCGTGGCCCCTCCCGGTGCCGGGACCGACCTCCGGCCCGACCGTACGCGGGTTCTTCCCGTG